>CAZRHR010000024.1:0-32961 GCA_964599915.1 uncultured Candidatus Competibacteraceae bacterium
CTTAACTTTTTTCCTCGCGTGAGGCTGGTGTAATTGAACAATGTATCTACTACAACATCCATACTAATGGGAGCAACTCCTTTGCTATTGGTTCATGGTTTAAATGAATCGGGCGGTATTTTTAAAGACTGGCGGCGTTTTTTTCCTGATCGTGCTGTGTTTATGCCCGATTTTCCTCCTTTTGGGGAGGCCGGTCATTTAGCGATGTCCGGGTACCAAATGAAGGATTATGCCCATTGGTTTGAAGATTATTTTGTGCAACATCACCTGAAAGAGGTGGATTGGGTGGGACATAGCATGGGCGGTTACATTGGGTTGGAGCTCATGCAACAGTTTCCCCACCGTATTCGGAAACTGGTCTTGCTCAATTCTACGCTCACGGCGGACGCTCCCGAGCGCAAAATCAACCGGGACAGAACCATTCAATTGCTCAGGGAGCGGCCGGAAACGTATTATCGTGAGTTTACAGGGGTATTGTTTCGCCCCGATTCCCCCGGGCTTCATCATCCGGATGCCCCATGGTTGAGCGAGCAAATGCGGAAGGTTCCAGTTTCCGCCCTGCAACAAGTCATTGCAGGTTTGAGGGATCGGCCGGATTATACTGCATTGGCGGAAAAGTATGCCGAAAAAATCCTGTGGTTGTCCGGCGACCATGACCTTATTTTTCCGGTGGACCAACAGAAGGAATTAGCCGATACTTTAGGTATTTCTTGGAAGAATCTGCCCAATGCCGGCCACATGGGACCTTGGGAGGATGCAGAAAATGCGGCCCTCGCCCTTCGTGATTTTCTGCAACAACCCTGAAAAACACGGGATTTTCCCTACCTTAGCTGCATGAATCGTCCGGCTACAGCGGCCTATTATACGTTGGGCTGCAAGTTGAATTTCGCAGAAACTTCTACCATTGCCCGTCAACTGACCGAGGCAGGGGTGGAAAAAATTTCCTTTAGCGATGGTGCTGATATTTACGTGATTAATACATGTTCAGTCACCGATCATGCCGACCGAAAATGTAAAAAAGTAGTAGCAGAAGCCTTACGTTTCAATCCGGAGGCCAAAGTGGTGGTGGTGGGCTGTTATGCACAGCTCAAACCTCTCGAAATTGCCGCCATTCCCGGTGTGTCCATGGTTTTGGGGGCCAGAGAAAAATTTAACCTTCCGGAACTGCTCCCTACGTTGCAGTCCAAAACAACCGGACCAGCCAAAGTCCTCCGTAGCAAAATCAAGGAAACACAGTTTTTCCTGCCTTCTTTTTCCGTGGGGGACCGAACCCGCACCTTCTTAAAAGTGCAGGATGGTTGTGATTATTTCTGCTCCTTTTGCACGATTCCATTGGCCCGGGGAAAAAGCAGAAATGCGCCCATTACCGAACTTGTGAAGCAAGCCCATGCCATCGCTGAACAAGGGGTAAAAGAAATTGTCGTATCAGGCATTAACATTGGAGATTTTGGCCAAACCACAGGGGAAGATGTGTTGGATTTGTTTCGTGCCTTAGATGAGGTCAAAGGCATTGAGCGATATCGCATTTCTTCCATAGAACCTAATTTATTGCGCTACGATATCATTGATTTCGTGGCACAATCGCGCGCATTTTTACCCCATTTTCACCTGCCACTGCAAAGTGGTGCGGATGCCATTTTGCAAAAAATGAGACGCCGCTACCTCACCGATTTGTATGCGGATCGGGTGGCGTACATTAAATCCGCCATGCCCCATGCCTGTATTGGGGTAGACATCATGGTGGGTTTTCCCGGTGAAACCGACGCTTTATTTCAAACCACGTTCGATTTTCTCCATACCTTGCCTGTAGATTATTTTCACGTGTTTACTTACAGCGAGCGTCCTAACACCACCGCCATCAAATTGCCCGACCCGGTTCCTATGGCCGTAAGGAAGCAACGAACCCAACAACTCAGACAATTGTCTGAAAAGAAAAGAGAAGCCTTTTACCAATCACAAATCGGACGCCATGTGTCTGTCCTTTGGGAAGCCGAAGCACAGGGCGAGGAAATGTTTGGTTTTACAGAAAATTATATCCGCGTGGTGCAGCCATATGACCCTGCAGAGGTGAATGAAATTCGGCCCATGCAACTGACCTCTATCCGTTCAAAGGACGGCATGGGGGAAGTGAAAATTCGCGTTCAACCCCAAGAATTACCGGAAGCCCTTCAAAAAAGATTGGTTTCCACTACCGCATAACCGCATGTTTCCTACCCTGAATTACCTGATTAATTATTTGTTTGGCACGGACATTCAACTGAATTTTCCGCCCACTTTCGGAACCTTAGTCGCCCTTAGTTTTCTTGCGGCGGCCTGGATGCTTCGCAAAGAAATGGTGCGAAAAGCCAAACAAGGCCTTATCCCTGAAATAAAAATAAAAATCACCAAAGGTGCCGCTCCTACCCTCCAAGAGGGTCTGGTAAATGGCCTTATAGGTGGATTTATTGGATTGAAGGTCGGTGCCCTTCTGTTAGGAGAAGCGCCTGAGTTTGGCGACAATCCACAAGGTTTTATCCTTTCTTTAGAGGGGAATTGGCTTACCGCGCTGGTGGGGGCTTTGGCTTTCGGTGGCTATGCCTATTATGACAAAAAACGAAAGGCCCTTCCAACGCCGGAAGTCACTACCCAAGCCATGCCCATGGCAGATCTGGTGTCCGGCATTACGCTCAACGCCGCCGGATATGGCATTTTGGGTGCCAAGCTTTTTCATAACCTGGAATATTTCGATGCCTTTATGGCGGATCCCTTGGGAAGTTTGTTTTCGGTGACAGGACTTACTTTTTATGGAGGGTTGATTGGTGGGTTTTATGGCGTGCGGCGCTTTGTTCGCAAAAGAGGTATTCCTACCATTCACATTGCAGACGCGGTGGCCCCTGCGCTTATTTTGGCTTACGGCATTGGCCGCATAGGCTGTTTACTCTCCGGCGATGGCGACTGGGGCGTGGTCAATTCCGCTTATCGGATTTCAGAGGACCGTCAATACCAGGAAATTCCTTTGGATACGTTTCAAATAGATGCCCAGAAATACTTTTTCTATTATAATGCACCGCTTCCCTCGGAAGTTCCACATGTTTACCAACCCAAACCCGCCGCCCTTTCATTTTTGCCTGATTGGTTTTTTGCCTTCGATTTTCCACACAATGTGAATAATGAAGGGATACCCATCACAGGTTGCGAAGGCACGTATTGCAGCCGTCTTCCTTTGCCGGTATTTCCCACCATGATTTATGAAATTGGCATGGCTTTGCTGATTTTTGTTGGCTTATGGAGTGTAAGAGGATTTTTTTCCTCTCCCGGGCAAATGTTTGGCGCCTATCTGATGGCCAATGGCGTGGAACGCTTTTTAATTGAACAAATACGAGTCAACGCAGAAATGCATTTGTTGGGTATCACTTTTACTCAAGCGGAACTTATTGCGGTGGTGCTTGTAGGCGCGGGCCTGCTCATGTTGGTACAAAACAAACGCTTACAGCCATGGCTGATGAAAATGTAAACCTTAGCCGGTTGGTGCCCAAGGTACTTGAAGTGATGGCACCTGTAGCCACCTGGCTTCGGGCCACCTTTTACACCTTCGACCGTAACCAAACCGAAGAAAAAGGTTTACACGACTTGGTTTCCTATGTAGACCGAGAAAGTGAGGAAAGGCTTTTACAAGGCTTACTTCCGTTGATTCCGGGAAGTGCGGTGTTGGCCGAAGAATCCGGAGCTGCCGGAGATTCAGACTGGGTTTGGGTGGTAGATCCTTTAGATGGTACCACCAATTTCATTCATGGCATGCCCTTTTTTTGCATTTCCATTGGGCTTTTATTTCGAGGAAAACCCGTGGCCGGATGGATTGCAGAAGCTCATGCCGGAGATTTCTTTTATGCATGGGAAGGAGGAGGCGCGTGGAAAAATGGGTTACCCATTACGGTGACCTCTGTGGAGCAAGCCGAAAAAGCCCTTTTTGCCACCGGATTTCCCGTTAAGCAATTTGAACGCATAGAAGAAGTGACCCACGCGGTGGGGCAATTCATGCAACATACCCGCGGCTTGCGCAGGTTCGGTACGGCCGCCATGGACTTGGCCTGGACCGCTACAGGAAAATTTGCTGGTTTTTATGAATTTGGTCTAAGCCCGTGGGATGTCGCGGCAGGCGCTGTGATTGTGCGAGAAGCCGGTGGTACTGTCACCGATTTTCAAGGAGGGGAGGCATGGCTTCATGGGAAAGAAATTTGCGCTTCCAATGGAAAAGTGCACCAAGACATGTTGAAACTCATCCATCCAAATACCACCTCATGAAGCAGGCCATCCTTTTTCTTTTCCTTCTTTTTTTAGGTCTTTTTCCAAGCGCCCAGGCGCAAGAGATGCCCGGAAAAAAAGTCTATGTTTTACCTTTAGCGGATGACATTGGCCCTGCGGCTGTTCGCACCGTAATCAAAGGTATGGAAGCGGCTCAGAAAGCTGAAGCCGACCTGATTTTAGTGGAGATGAATACCTATGGCGGCGAATTATCTGCCGCGGACACCATCCGTAATCGTTTTTTGTACAGTTCCATTCCTGTTTGGGTATTTATAGAAAGTAATGCGGGATCTGCCGGAGCCATTATTGCTTTGGCTTGCGATTCCATTTACATGAAACCGGGCGCCATCATGGGAGCAGCTACGGTGGTCAATGGACAGGGAGAAAAAATGCCGGAAAAATACCAAAGTTTTGTTCGGGCAAAAATGAGAGAAACAGCCATTCAGAAAGGCCGTGACCCCTTGATAGCCGAAGCCATGGTGGATGAGGCGGTGTCGGTTCCGGAGGTGAAACCTGATGGAAAACTCATCACTTTCACGGTAGATGAAGCGATACAATTTGGATTTTGTGAGGGAAGTTTTCCGGATCGTGCGGCATTAATTGCCTCAGAAATAGGAGAAAATGCAATCATTATAGAGCAGGAAAACACGTTTTTGGACCAAGTGATTCGCTTTTTCCTTCATCCCGCAGTCAGTTCCGTGCTGATGTTGGTGATGGTGATTGGTTTGATTACCGAGATTCGTACGCCCGGCGTGGGACTTCCCGGTGCGGCCGCTGTGGTAGCTGCGCTTTTGTATTTTATTCCTGCGTACTTGGAAGGACTTGCGGCCCATTGGGAAATTCTTTTAATACTGGTTGGTATTATCCTATTGGTGCTTGAAATCTTCGTGATTCCCGGATTTGGCGTGGCGGGGGTATTGGGCATTGTGTTTTTAGCAGCGGGTATGATTTTATCCTTGGTTCCGGAAGGCGGATCACCCGATCAAGGTTGGAAGACTCCGGATGCCTCCTTGTTGCTCAATGCCACCTTGACGGTGGGCGCCATTTTATTGATTGGAATGGTAGGAAGCATCATGTTGTCAGGTGGGTTGCTCATGAGTGGCTGGATGAAAAAAGTGGCTGTGGTGGGCGAGCAAAAAAAATCGGAAGGTTGGATGGCCGTTGAACATGTAAAAGACGATTTCACAGGCGCAGAAGGCACCGTCATTCATACCTTGAAGCCGATGGGCTGGGTTCAGGTGCAGGGAAAGCGCGTAGAGGCCCGCATACGGCATGGCGTAGCGGAGCAAAATGAACCGGTACGTTTTTTATTTCATGAAAATGGGGTTTGGGTGGTAGAAAAAGTGACAGCGGATGATGGACAAGGAGATCATGCCTAACATGAAAGGTGTAAAGGGCGTTCCGAAATGGGTGCTAGTGTTTTTAGCCCTGCTGGTTGGCCCTGCCATTTGGCTGCAAAACCCGGAGCAAACCGACACATCAAAAATCAAATGGCGCCTAGATGGAGGATTAGAAACCTATGTGCTGCTCCCATTTACACCCATGGAGGGAAATACCTTGCCTTCGCCCTTTGTTTCTTATCATCGCACGAATGAATTTAACCTGAACATGGTTTTTTTACGTGCCGAGGTGGGACAAAACCAATGGCGGGTAAGGATGGCCGGGATGTTTGGAACCTACGCCATTGCCAATTTAGCCTCAGAGCCGGAAGGCATACGTTGGTTGTATGAAGCCAATCTAGGCATCAAATTATCACGCAAAAAGAACCTATGGCTCGAAGCAGGTATTTTGCCTTCCCATATTGGATTTGAAACGCCTTTTGGTTTGGATAATCATAACCTTTCACGAAGCCTTGTGGCGGATAATTCGCCTTATTATATGGCCGGCGCTCAAGTCTCGTATCAATCTCCTTCTGAAAAATGGCTCATCAGAGGCATACTCATGAATGGCTGGCAGCAGGTGTTTAGACCTCGCGCGGAGCTTCCGGCCATAGGGCACCAAGTGGTCTGGTCTCCCAATGAAAAATTTTCTTTGCTTTCTAGTTCTTTTGTTGGAAAAATTGCCCGCGATTCTAGCCAACATTGGCGACTTTATCACCATGCGTTTGTTCGGTACCAATGGCACGCGCGTTGGGAAGGTCTGGGTGGCTTCGATATAGGAAGTCAATCTTCTGCTCAAGGCTGGAACATCTGGTGGTCGCCTGTACTTCAACTTCGATTCAAAGCCCATTCGCGCGTTCATTTGGCGGGCAGATTAGAAGGATATGCTGATCCTCATCAACAAATTATAAGGATGGAACAGGTACCAGGCTGGAAAGTTTGGGGTGGATCCATGAACCTGGATGTGCAATTTTTGAAATATGTAAAATGGCGCCTGGAAGCACGTTATCTTTTTCACCAGAATGGTGAACCTTTATCGCCTTCGATTTCATCATCTTCCCTCGGCTGGGTGGCCACTTCCTTGGGTGTACGCTTTTAATGGACTTTCATTTCCGGTAAAGAACACTTTGGTCAACTTAGATTTAGAAGCGTGACCAAACCATAAATTACATCAATTTGGTATATTAGTCCAATGAAAATACTTCAATTGGCGGGCCTGTTCATGGCAGGTTGCTTTTCTAGTTTTTACGCGCAAGGGGTTTTGATTTCTACGGCTCCAGGTTCGCCTGTGCAAGGCGCTTCTCTTGAATTGCGCGACAGTACCCGTGGTTTTTTGCTTAACCGCATGACCACCACGCAGCGAAATGCCATTTCAAATCCACCTGTTGGTTTACAAATTTACAATACCACCACCGGTTGTTTTGAAGGGTATTTGGCCTCCGGATGGCGTTCATTGGCATGTAATTGTGTGAGTTATCCTTCTGCGGCCATTCAGGCTTCTTTTCTATCGCCCGGAACCGGTCAAGCCGTCACTTTTGCTCCGGCTCAATCTGGTTCGGGTATAGCGTATCAATGGCAATTTTCAGGCGGCACGCCCGCCACTTCTTCTGTTGCCTCTGCCCAAGCCAGTTGGTCAGTGGCCGGAAACTACTGGGTGCGATTAACGGCCACCGATGCTTCAGGTTGTAGTGCCACCGATTCTGTACAAGTGGTGGTAAGTGCGTGCGCCGCTTATTCCGGTTCTCAATCCCAAACTTTTACCTACACCGGCGCCATGCAGACTTTTACCGTACCTGCTGGGGTTTGCACCGTGAGGGTCGAAGTATGGGGCGCCGAAGGAGGAAGAGGCTTCAACAATAATTATGGCGGATTATTGAATAATGCTGGTGATGGTGGATTTGTTACGGGGGATAAAATTGTGACACCGGGTACCACTTTATCCGTATTTGTAGGACAAAAAGGAACAGATGGTGGATTTGCCATTGGTGGACCCGGCGGCTGGAATGGGGGTGGAAACGGGGTAGGGTGGAGCAGTACTTATGGCGGCGGCGGCGGTGGCGGGGCTTCTGATGTTCGATTGGGAGGAACGGCTTTGTCGAACCGTATCATTGTCGGCGGCGGCGGCGGTGGTGGAAGCTATTATACTCCAGCCACAGGTGGTTGGGGAGGTTATCCCAACGGCGATGTCGGCCGTATCGGTGATCCTGGTATTGTAGACCAAAACTCCGGTTTGGGTGGAACGCAATCGGCGGGCGGAAATGGTGGTGTGTCCAATGGAAATGGCTCCAACGGCTTGCCCGGCCAACTGGGCACCGGAGGAAATGCAGGCCCGGGAAGTTGTGCCGGCGGTGGCGGCGGCGGATATTATGGCGGTGGTGGTGGAGCCAACTGCAATGGGGCAGGTGGCGGCGGCGGTTCATCTTTCTTTGGAGGAATGGATGCCAATACCAACCATATCAATAATAACCGTACTGGAAATGGACAGGTCATCATCCGTTGGTGATAGACCGATGGAGGAATTTGTTCCTCATTGGCAGCACATTACCCATGACAACCAATCCATGCTGGAACGACACTTTCAGTTTCAGGATTTCAAAACGGCGTGGGCCTTTATGGAACAAGTCGCTCATTTGGCAGAAGAAATGCAACATCATCCCCATTGGGAAAATGTATACAATCAAGTGACCATTCGCTTGACTACGCACGACCAGGGAAACCAAGTGACTTCACTGGATGTACGTATGGCAAAAGCCATTAACAACCTGTTGGAAAATAATCGCTTCTAATTTTAGGTTCTCACTGCGCCGAGTGCATCGGCATGTTTGGAAAGGGGGACATCCTCTACCCAGTCGGCATCAGGAACCGCCGGCGGCAAAGTGATTGGATTTCCCAAATAATCCACTCTTTTTCCCGGCCAAATGGTCGATTTCCATAGATAGGCCACCAAGCTTTTTTGGTTGAGGTTGGGATGGATGTGAGGCACAATATATTTTTCGTGGTATGCAGGCAATAAACTCCAATGCAATCCCGGTTTGATGTGGTGCATGCCATGATAACCATTATTGAAAGCGAAGAAGTTCAATAATTTGCCGGTGAAATTTCTGCTATGATTGTAAGGATGATGTTCGTCGCATCCTTCATGCTGCCAATAATTGGTGCCCACAATACCCCAGGCCGCATATTGGTGAGGAATGACTACCACCAACAAGAACAGTTTCCAATCCAAAATTAAAAGTGCCAAACGCACCCCATTCAACAAAATAGATTCAAGAATATATTGCTTAAACCAACTGGGTTTTTCTTTAAACATTCTTTTGGTGAAACGCATTTCAGATTTAAGAATGGCGCCACTCATTAAATAAAAGAATAACAATTGATTAAGTAAGTTCCATTTAAACCGTGCCTTGGTGGTACGGATGTTGTCTTTGTCGGATTGAATGTATTTGTGGTGCGAAAAATTATGTCCGGGTACATAGGCACTAACCGGATGTCCATAGGTAAAAGTAAGGATGGATTGCATCACCCTATTCATCCAGCGATATCTAAAAATGGGGCAATGAATGGTGTTATGCACAATGGTGGCGCAAAAGAAACTCATTAGGCAATTTAAGCCAACCAATACGACCACCCAAGCCCAATGCAATTGGGGAATGGCCCACCATGAAAAGCCAGCCAAAGCAAAATATAGACCCACAAAAGCGAGGGTGCGTAAATCTGCGGTATATCGGAGTGCCTTCATCATTTGCAAAAATACAAAACCAATGGCAACCTGTTTTTGTTTAAATAAAAGAAATGTGAAAGTTTCTATTGATTCCTTTAATCATGAATAATTGGCACGGGACCCTCAAAAAAACGTTTCCATATCGGGCAAAAGAGTATTATTGTAGTCAGATTTGAAAAATTGATGCAAGCAAAAGCAGAATCGTTCGACATTATTATCATCGGTTCCGGCATGGGCGGTCTCACCGTAGGGTCACTTATGACCCAAATGAAAGGGAAAAAGGTGCTCATTTTGGAACAGCATTATGTAGTGGGTGGTTTTACCCACACGTTTAAAAGAGAAAAAGGCTACCATTGGGATGTAGGAATTCACTATGTGGGGGATTTGGAAGATGGTCACCAGTTTAGATACCTTTTTGAATACGCCACCCAGGGCAAAGTGCAATGGAAAAAAATGCCCTACATCTATGATAAATTCGTATTTCCGGATTTTACTTTTGAAGCACCTTCCGACAAAAAAGATTTTGTTCATCGTCTAAAAACCTTGTTTCCCCACGAAGCCAAGGCCATAGATCAATACATCAAAGACGTAGAACGTGCAGATGCTTGGTATAGAAAACATTTGGTTTATAAGCATTTGCCGGACTCACTCAAACCTTTATTCAAGCCTTCTGCCGCTTCACAAGCTTTGGGCACTATGGCTACCCGCGATTACTTGGACCAGCATTTCAAGGACGAAAAAATTAAAGGTGTCCTGACTTCTCAATGGGGCAATTATGGTGCCGTACCGGGAAAAAGTTCTTTTGCCAACCATGCCATGGTGGTGCGCCACTTTTTCAAAGGGGGATATTATCCCATCGGTTCTTCCAAAACCATTGCCGAAGCCATCGTTCCCATTATTGAATCCAATGGTGGCCAAGTTTTGGTTAACCATGAGGTATCAGAAATTTTGGTTGAAAATGGAAAAGCGGTGGGTGTTCGGGTACAAAAAAAGCAGGGAAAAAATCGCACGGAGGTAGTGTATCACGCCCCGGTGATTGTGTCTTGTGCAGGAGCCGAAATCACCTACAACCGCCTTTTACCCGAAGCACATCGCTGTAGTTTGGCCAAGGACATTGCGAATCACCCAGATGGCCTTTCGCATCTTTGCCTGTATTTAGGCTTTAAAGAATCACCGGAAAAGCTTGGTTTCAAAGGCGAGAACCACTGGATTTTCGATGAATATGACCATGATGTGATGTTTTCCGATTTGGATGCCATCATGCATGACCGGATGAAAATGGCGTTTTTGTCGTTTCCCTCTTTGAAAGATCCTGCTGCCTATGCCCATACCGGAGAAATCATCACCTACGTGAGTTACGATTTATTCAAGCCCTGGGCAGAGGAGCGTTGGAAAAAACGGGGTCAAGATTATGAGGCTTTAAAAGCAGAACTGGCCGAACGGATGCTTACCTACATCGAGAAAAAATACCCAGGTTTTCGTGATATGGTCGATTTCATGGAATTGAGTACGCCATTGACCACAGAACATTTTACCCAGCATAAACGGGGTTGGATTTATGGCATGCTCACTACTCCGGACCGCCTTCTAAAGCCCTGGAACCACGTGAAAACGCCCATTAAAAACCTTTACCTAACGGGAACCGACGCGGCTGTGTTGGGTGTGGCAGGCGCTTTTACCGGCGGAATCCTAACAACCATAGAACTGATGGGAGGCAAATGGGGACTTTTACATTATGTGTTGCTGGAATTGAAAGCCAAACAATATGCCAATAAGCTGAAAAAGCAAGGCATTTCTACCGTGGTTTCCTAACGAAACCCAATGAAATATTTTTTCAAAAGGTTTGCATTCGTGCAGGCCTTTTTTTATGTTTATTCCCTTGTAAATCAAATAGATTTGATATGGAAAATCACCAAGGTCAGGTGCCGGAATGGTTAAAGAAATTGCAAGAAAATTCTTGGGAATTGGAGTTGTTGATTTCCGGCGGTGCCATTTTCTCCCTGTTTCAATTGTCCGATGTGTACCTCCGATGGATGACCAGTATCGCCGATTTAACCTTGGTGCCTGGTTTCTCTATTTTAATCATGGCGGGTGTGGCCATCATCAACATGCTTACCATCGGCTTTTCGGCACACTTGCTTTCCAGGGCGTATTGGTTGGCTTTGGTCTGTATCAACTATGTCTTCCCTCAAGGTGTAGGTGCAAAAAGACAATTTCAAAAACCTTTTTCCTCCCTTGATGAACAGGGAAAAGACCTTCAACAACAAATCCTCTCGGTGGACAGGATTTGTGGCATGATCATATTTGCTACCATCAGCGGTGCCCTCATTATTTTCGGTTTTATTCTTGGTTTTATTCCCATTTTACTGCTCGAGTCCTTGTTTTTCAACTTGTTTTTCAAAGATGGATTGATCTCGTTTCTGCTGTTTGCGTATCTCTCTTATTTCATTGATTTTTTAACCCGCGGTTTTTTTCGGAAAATCCCCTATCTCAGCTATCTCCTTTTTCCTGTTTTTTCTTTCTATGATTTTTTCACTTTGCGCAAATGGTACGCCCGCGCCTTGGCCATGTTCACCACACATACCAAATGGTATGTCCTAGTTTTGGCTTCCTTGGTGCTGTCCGCCTTAGTGATTTTAGCCACGTATTTAACCCTTTATCGTACGTTCCATTGGCCCAACGTGTTTGATACACGAGAGTTGAAATGGCAAATGGCCGATGGACCCTACATGACGCATCGTTTGTATAGGGACCAACTTTCAGAAGATGAACTGCCCGGGCCTGTTTCGATTCCTTCACGCATCATTGAAAATGGGTATTTAGAAGTTTTTGTAAGGTACAAGCGCCAAATGGATTATTTGGTTCCGGAAGGCGCATCCGCCGATACGGCCTTTGTATTGAGCGATGTGTTTGGCTTGGCCATAGATGATAGTGTATATACGAATGTTCAATGGTATCCCACATGGAATAGCACCCTTCAAAATATTGGGATGACGGCCATGATCCCCATTCACCACCTTGATTTTTCACCGCATCAGCTCACCGTTTGGTGTAAAACTGACGATGATGAGTCCAATCGTGAACATCAATACGTGGAGTATAACGTGACCATTCCTTTTTGGCGAGACATGTATAATTGACCAACGCTTAAGTCTTGCCTTTGAGGCCTGCTTAGCCTAATAGGGAACAATCTTGTTATTTCTTGGGTGTAAATGTTTACAGAAAAGTAAGGTCGAGCAAAAGGAAATACATGGCTTTAGCAACTGGTTCAGGTTGCCTTGGCAGCATGAATAGATTTTTTAAAAAAATGCTTTAAACGCTGCATAATCCGCATCTCCAGTGTCCTCGCCCTGACAACCTAGGGTTTGCTTTTGGTTTTGAATGTCCTGAACCCGATTTCCCGGGTCGGGGTGGGTACTTAAAAATGTTGGAATTTGAGGATTCGCTTCTTCTGCAATGAGTTTGGCGAAAAAACCGGAAGCCCCATCTGCCCGGTAGGGTGTGGCACATAGATAGGACACACTACGTGCATCGGCTTCGCGTTCATCTGCTCTGCTAAACTCCAAGCCAATAAGGCCGGTGGCAATCTGTCCCAATTCTTGTTGGTTTTCCCCAAGTAGAATATCGGTGAGCAATTGAATGCCATAGGCTTTGGTAAGTTGGGCGGTGCTGTGTCGTTCATCCGCGTGGGCCATTTCATGGGCCAAAACACCAAGTAGTTCGTGGGTGCTATCTAAATATTTTATCAGACCGGTGTAAATGAAAATATACCCACCGGGCGCGCAAAAAGCATTCAACACCGCATCATCTCGCACCAAATAAATTTCCCAAGCAAAAGTTTCGGCATATTTAATCTCTCCGGTTTGTAAAAGGAGCGTACGAAGTTCATCTACAAACGCATAGGCTTCCGGCGCTTGAGCTCTTGGAATGACTGGATATTCCTGAGGCTTAGATAGAATTTCATCCCTTAATTGCTGTCCAAAACTAATGTCTTGCGACACCGTAAAAAGGTTAAATCCATCTCCACACTGCGGCCCCACCAGTGCGAGAAAAGCTAAAGAAATAAATAACGCCCACTTTTTCATAAGGCAAAATTAGGGTTTTAAAAAGATACGGAAAACCCTCAATCCGTTTATATTTGTTCCAAGTAACGCTTATGCCAACGCCCATTATTGCCGGTGTGGGGTACCATGTTCCGGAGCGCCGGATCACCAACGCCGATTTGGAAAAAATCATAGATACCTCGGATGCATGGATTCAGGAAAGAACCGGCATTCAAGAAAGACGCTATGCCGTGCCTGGAAAAGATACCACGTCTCTCATGGGGACTCGCGCAGCCAGCGCAGCGTTGGAGCACGCAGGGATGTTGGCGCAAGACATCGATTTACTGGTTTTTGCTACGCTGAGCCCGGATTATTATTTCCCCGGAAGCGGCGTTTTGGTGCAACGTAACCTGAACATGGGAACCATTCCCTGTTTGGATGTTCGTGCCCAATGTTCAGGATTTATCTATGGATTGTCCATTGCCCAACAATATATAAAGACAGGAGAAGCGAAAAATGTACTTGTGATTGGCGCAGAATCTCAAACTTGTTTGATGGAGTTAAGTGACCGCGGACGAAATGTGGCGGTCATTTTTGGAGATGGGGCAGGAGCTGCCGTGTTAAATGCCGGACAGCCTGAAGCACAGGGCGCACTTTTGGCCACCTGCATACACGCACAAGGTAGTTTCGCAGAGGAACTCTACCTTCCTCATCCGGGTACTGCCGCTCATCCAAGGCTTACCCCAGATATGCTTGAAGATGGTTCTATGTTGCCCGTGATGAATGGTCCGACCGTTTTTAAACATGCAGTTACGCGTTTTGAAGAAGCCATACGCGAAGTACACGCCAAGGCCGGGAAATTAGTGGAAAACCTAGATTTGCTCATTCCACACCAAGCCAATCTGCGTATTTCTCAAGCCATTCAGAAAAAATTGGGATTAGCAGACCACCAAGTGGTGAATAATGTACAGCAGTTTGGCAACACCACGGCAGCGTCTATTCCCATTGCTTTGGCTCAGGCTTGGCAGGAGGGTCGCATCCAACCCGGACACCAAGTTTGTATGGCTGCATTCGGCTCCGGTTTTACCTGGGGCGGCGCCTTGGTGCAGTTTTAAGGTCGCAGTCACCAAAGTTGACTTTTAGGGTATTGTTTGTGAAAACGTTGCGGTTTTTGGCCATAATCCCTAGAGAACATGTGCTTTTCCTTTTCAAATGGGATGGCAAAAGCAAATGGAAGGAAAGGGAACGATGGAAGGACATGGTTTGGGGCAAGGATTTTCTTTTAAAAGGGTAGGGAAGGCGCACTAAACCTTGTTGGCCAAAATTCAATGAGTAAAATGAATGCTGAAGTGCTTAAGATAAAAGCGCAAGAAATGGATGAATGGAAATAGTGAAGGCAGGTCTCCATGTCTTACCTGTTCATTTTCCTAATTAAATCAAGGAAAAGCTCAGTTTATTCGTGACGCAGGGCGTCTATGGGATTTAGCCGTGAGGCTTTGATGGCGGGATATAGTCCTGCTCCCACGCCTACTACGAAGCAAACTAAAACCGACAGGATAATCCAGTTCCAAGGCAGAATGAAGGCGCCTGAAAAAATGGCCGAGACCACATTTCCTAATAAAATGCCCAATACAATCCCGAGTCCACCTCCGAGCTGACATATCAGCATGGCTTCGGTTAAAAACTGATAAACAATATCTTTTCGTTGTGCACCTAAGGCTTTTCTTGTTCCAATTTCTCTGGTTCTTTCCGTTACGCTGACCAGCATAATGTTCAATAAGCCCACCAACGCCCCGATCAAGGTAATGCCGGCAATGACGAGTGAACCCAAACGAATCATTTGGGTCAACCCCTCCAAATCTGAGTTCAACCCATCGCTTTTTTCAATGATAAAACTGGATTCATCCTGAGGTAAATCCCTGCGAATGGTCCGAAACAAGCCTTCAGCTTCTGCAGATGCAGCGTGCATGGTTTCCGGTGTGGGACATTTCACGGTAATATTGAAAGTGGTTCGATTGGTGAGCAAGGCCGTTCTGAGCACCGAAAGAGGAACGAGCGCCATGCGGTCATTACCGGAACCCATGCCGGAACCTTTACTTTCCAAGGTTCCAATGACACGAAATCTTTGGTTTCCAATCCATAACATTTCATCTAATGGCGATTGTCCCGCAAAAAAGGTGCGAACCAAGTCGGAGCCTATGATAATGACCGAAGCACCATCTGAAGCCTCGGCCGGTTGAAAATTACGCCCTGTGGCAATTTGAAATCCACTGACTTCCAGATAATTCTCATCTCCACCTATGATGACAATTTTAGGATGTGTTCGTTTGTTTTTGTAACGAACCACACCTGTACTGGTGGCGTTGGCGGATACGGAAACCATGCCATGGGAAGTATATCGTTCGGCAAACTGCCGGGCTTCTTCGTACCGAATGGCCGGATAGCTTTTTCTTTCTCCACCTCCGCCCATGCGCCAGCGGGTTTTGGAACGTATGGAAAAGGAGTTGGAGCCTAAGGTGGCAAAGTTGTCCCCAACGGCTTTGGATAACGCATCAATGGCGGTGAGCATGCCCACCAAAGACATGATGCCAACCCCAATAATTAGAATCGTAAGCAGGGTACGCACCTTCTGTCCCTGCAGGGAGCGCCAGGCCATGCGTACGTGTTCAGACCATGCTTTCATGACTTCGAAGGTAGCGGAATTTGATGTCCGCCTTTGGAAAAAAAAGTTAATTCATCAGGTCAGATGAGGTAGCTCCTCCTAAGGCCCGATAATACCTCAACGTATTGAAGTATAAATCTCTTCTTAACTCTACCAAAGCCAATTCGGCGTTCAACACATTTTGTTGGGCGTTTAAAATTTCCAAATAACTGGCATTGGCCGTGATAAAGAGCGTATTTGAAATTTGAACAGACTCGCTAAGTACAGCCACCTCTTTGGATTTTAATGCAATGGCCTCCTGGACATTGTTCATTTTTTGCATGAGGTTGATCACCTCTAGATACGCTTGCATCACGGTTTTCCGGTATTGTTGGTAGGCGATTTCCTGACGTGAGGTTGCCATCCGATATTGGGAGCGTATGGCACCTTGTTGGAAAATGGGACTCACCAAACCTGCCATGGCTTGATAAGCCAATGAAGCTGGGGCCGTGAGGAAAAAGCTTGGATTGAAGCTATTGAATCCTCCTTGTGCACTGAGGGTTAGGCTAGGGAAAAATGCTGCTCTGGCGGCTTTTACATCTGCTCCGGAAGCCAGATACTCTAATTCTGCTTGGCGAATATCGGGGCGGTTTTGTAAAAATTCACTCACTTTCCCTGAGGTTAAAGTGATGTGAGAGAAGGCTTTGTCTGGAAACTGAATGGCTGGAATCTCTAGTTCCGGCTGGCCCAACAACAGTCGAAGTCCGTTTCTTACTTCCATCACTTCTTGTCGCAACAGGAACTCTAACCCTTGGGTATGGAGCAGCTGGGCCTCAATCTGCGTAACCCCCAATTCATTGGCCCGCCCCCCTGATTTTTGGATTTCAATGGTTTCAAATGCACGTTGTTGTAAAGCTACGTTCTTCTTAATGATTTCAAGCTCTGCATCCAGCGCAGCCAAGGTGTAATAGTATTCAGCTACGGTGGTAATAAGTTGAGCATGGGCAAATTGCGCCAAAACCAAAGCCCCTTCTTTACGCAGCCTGGCGGCCTTTTTTTGGTTGCGAAGTTTACCTCGAATGTCGATTTCCCAAGACAAATCCAGTCCTAAAACCAAATCGGGCAAATGTTCATCCATGCGTTGTTCGGGTTCAATGTTCGGGCTGAAATTGGTATCGAAGTTGCCAACCCCATCGATGGTAAATTTCCCGAAGCGTCGCATTCCTGCACCAGCCATCCCTTGAATGGCAGGTAAAAACCAAAATTTTTGGCTATACAGATGTGCTTTGGCCATTTGCACTTGCTGCAAGGCCACCAAATAATCCGGATTTTGGCTCAAGGCCATTTGGATGTATTTTTGGAGTAGGGTGTCCGGGAAAAATTGTTTCCAAGATTGGGCAGCCACGCTTTTACCCGCGCTGGTTGTATCCGCAGTAAAATGCGCAGGTAAGGTCACTTTTTGACTTTCCGTGAGTTGCGGAATTTTACAGGCTGCCAGTCCTACGCTGAGCAATAGGATGAGAAAGTTAGTGCGTAGCATCATGAGGCGTGGTTCTTTTCTTGGGCATTCTGGCGAAAATGGCAAATAAACCGGGAATGAGAATGACCCCAAACAGGGTTCCAAATAACATACCTCCGGCAGCGGCCGTTCCAATGGAACGGTTACCCAAAGCTCCGGCTCCATTGGCAATCATCAAAGGAATGAGTCCGGCAATAAAGGCCAGCGAGGTCATCAAAATGGGACGTAACCTGGAGGCTGCACCATCAATAGCCGCTTGTAAAACGGTTGCACCTTCTTGCAGGCGTTGGTTGGCAAATTCCACGATGAGAATGGCATTCTTTCCTAAAAGTCCAATCAACATCACCAGGGCTACTTGTGCATAAATATTGTTTTCCAAACCTAGTATTTTCAACATAAAATAGGAGCCGAAAATACCTGTGGGTAGGGATAAAATAACGGGAATCGGTAGGCGGAAACTTTCGTATTGGGCAGATAAAATCAAGTACACAAACACCAGACAAATGGCAAAAATAAAGATGGCTTGGTTACCACTCAGCACCTCTTCGCGCGTCATGCCGCTCCATTCGTACGCAAAACCTTTAGGCAGCACTTTGGTGGCGGTTTCTTCAATGGCCCGAATGGCATCACCGGAGCTGAATCCTTGTCTGGATTCACCGTTGATCATTACTGCATTGAACATATTGAAACGGGTCAATTGGTCCGGGCCATACACACGTTCCAATTTCAAGAAACTACCGTAGGGGACCATGTCGCCACGGTTGTTCTTAATTTGCAAACTCAATAGATCTTCAGGTTTTTCACGAAACTCAGGCAAGGCTTGCACCATGACTTTATACATCATTCCAAATTTGATGAAATTTGATGCATAATAGGAGCCAAAATAAGCTTGAAGTCCTTCCATGGCAGCATTTACTGTGATGCCCTTTTTGGCTGCCATGTCATAATCGAACCGGATCAGGTACTGGGGGAAATTGGGGTTAAAAGTGGTAAAGGCGTTTCCAATTTCGGGTCGGTTGTTTAACTCAACGAGAAACCTGTCGGCCACTTCTGCCAATTGATTTAGATTTCCTGTGCCTGTCCGGTCCAACAACCGAAACTCAAAACCGGCCGCATTACCAAATCCAGGTACGGTAGGCGGGGGGAAGAATTCAATTTTTCCATCTGAAATGCCGGAGGTGGCTTCTTGAAAGACAGGGATGAGGTCAAAGATTTTTTCTTCGCGTTGATCCCATGGTTTCAGGTTCACCATGCCCATGCCATAGGAGGCGCCGGCCGCCTCAGTGAGCAGGCTGTACCCGGCAAGGGTGGAAATGGATTCAACGGCAGGATGTTTTGAAATGGTGGCGTACACTTCGTCCAACACTTTTTCCGTTCTTTCCATGGTGGCGCCGGGCGGTGTATCTACATTGATGTATAAAACGCCCTGGTCTTCTGTGGGAATAAATCCACCGGGTAAAATGCTATTAATGCCCCAAGTGGCGGCAAAAAACACGCCTAACATGGTGTAGGTGATTACTTTCCGACCGGCAATTTTTTCAATCAATTGGTTGTAGCGTCCGGCCAGTCCGTCATATTTGGTATTAAACCCTTTAAAAAACTTGCCCAATAGGTTGTTGGAGGCGTGCCCATGGTTGTTTTTCAATAAAATGGCGCAGAGGGCCGGTGTAAGTGTAAGGGCGTTAATCCCTGAAATGACAATAGAAATGGCGAGGGTAAGTGAAAATTGTCGATAAAAAATACCCACCGGACCGGTCATAAAAGCTACCGGTACAAATACGGCTGACATCACCAAGGTAATGGCCACAATGGCGCCCCCAATTTCTTTCATGGATTCAATGGTAGCCTCCATGGGTTCCATGCCTGTACTTTCCATTTTGGCATGGACGGCTTCTACCACCACAATGGCGTTATCCACCACAATCCCAATGGCCAGTACCAAAGCAAACAGAGTCAATAAGTTAATAGAGAAGCCCAACATGTTTAGGAAGGCAAAGGTTCCAATGAGGGAGACCGGAACAGCAAGGGCCGGAATTAAGGTGGAACGCCAATCTTGAAGGAACAAAAACACCACAATGGACACCAGAATAAAGGCCTCAATCAGGGTTTTTATAACTTCAGCAATGGAGGCATCTAAGAAACGTGAGACATCGTAATTCACGTTGAAGGTCATGCCGGGTGGAAAAGAGGTAGCCTTTAGTTCCTCCATTCGTTTTTTGATGTTTTGAATCACCTCCCGTGCGTTGGAACCGGGTCTTTGTTTAATCATGATGGAGGCAGAGGGACGTCCATCTGTTTTGGATTTCATGTGATAGTCCAAGGAGCCTAATTCGATTTCAGCTACGTCTTTTAACCTGAGAATGGAGCCATCTGCATTGGCGCGGATGGGGATGTTGCCATAATCTGTACTGTCTGAAAATTTTCCCGTATAACGTAAAACATATTGCAGGGCCTGAATACTTCTTCCGGAGGATTCTCCCGATTTACCCGGTGCTGCTTCAATGTTTTGTTCCCGGATGGCATCAATAATTTCCTGAGGCGACACTTTATAAGTGACCATGCGGTCCGGCTTCATCCAAATGCGCATGGAAAAGTCTTTGGCGCCCATGATTTCTGCAAAACCAACCCCATCAATACGCTTAAGCTCTCTAATGATGTTGATGTCGGCGAAGTTGTAAATGAACTTCTCATCCACCGTGGAATCCGTGCTGTAGATGTTGAGGTACATCAACATGGAGTTCACCTCTTTTTCAGAAGTCACACCGGCTTTTACGACTTCCTCAGGTAATTCATCCAAAATGGTGGTTACCCGGTTTTGCACAGCCACAGCGGCTACATCCGGATCTGTGCCTACTTTAAAATTGACAATAGTCAGTGTAACCCCATTGTTGGTGCACACGGTGGACATGGAGGTCATGCCCGGCACGCCATTAATGGCCCTTTCAATGGGCGTGGCTACGGCTTTGGCACACACTTCGGCATTGGCTCCTGTATATTTAGCCGTTACAGCCACAGAAGGTGGAACAATGTCCGGAAATTGGGTAATGGGCAGGCTAAAAAAACCAAGTGCCCCAACCAATAAAATAAGCAGGGAAATCACCAGCGACAACACAGGTCGCTGTATAAACATTTTGAGCATGGTGAATTCGGTCTAAGGGGTAAGTTAAAATGCAGGATTTACCACCTCGCGTGGAATGATTTTGTCACCTTCTTTTAAGTTTTGAATGCCTTCAAATACTACCCGGTCTCCTTTTTTAAGTCCGGAACGCACAATGTAATACAAGCCATATCTAGCTTCGGGCTGAATGGTTCTTTGGCTGATGATGCCATTGGCATCGGTTACATACACATAGGTGCGGTCCAACACCTCAAATGTAGATTTTTGTGGGACTAAAAGGGCATCATCCATTTTCCGGGAAAGCCGGATGCGTCCGGAAGCTCCGTGCTTTAATAGGTTATCCGGGTTGGGAAACCGGGCGCGAAACGCAATGGTACCTGTACCTTGCTCAATTTCTCCCTCCATGGTCTCAATTAATCCTTTCTGGGGATACACTTCTCCATCCACCAGAATCAATTCCACTCTATCCGAGGTTTTCATGGAATCGCCAATCAAGGCTTTCATGTATCCTAAGTATTCATTTTCAGATACATTGAAGTACGCATTGACGGTCAAAATGTCGGAAACGGTGGTCAATAGGGTTCCCTCATCAATCAATGAACCTACTTTGTAAGGAATCCGGTCTATGATGCCATCGAAAGGCGCTTTGATGACCGTATGAGAAAGGTTGATGGTCGCGTTGCTCACGTTGGCGCGACATTCTGCCACCCGCGCCATCAGGGCGTCGTATTTGGCCTTTGCCAATTCCAATTCTGTTTTGTTCACGACCTCACGGTCCACCAACAATTTTACATTCCGCATTTCAAGCTCTGCCACCCTTGCTTCCGCTTCGGCAATTTGCAAACTGGCTTTGGTCTTTTCGAGTTCGCTAACGAAAATGTCATCATCAATGGTGAACAAGACTTGTCCTTTTTGTACCCTGCGTCCCTCATCTACATGGATTTTTTCAAGGTACCCTTTTACCCGAGCCCGCAATTCAATGTTTTGTGAGGCTTGAATATCGGCTACATATTCCTGTTCCAAAAGAATGTCATCTTCTTGCATAACCATCACAGGAAGTACATCTGCTTCCATTTCCTTTTCACCGGATTCTTTGCCGGATAAACTGCAGGAGGCAGCAAGTAAAAGTGGACTTACAATGAGAAGAAGGGAGCGAAGTTTCAAAGTGTAAATTTTTTGCAAAACTAAGAGGAAAACTTGGTGCTTTCTTGGTTTGCTAAAATTTTTAACAGCCTTTAAATGAGCTAGGTTGAATAAAAAAATACAATAATAAATATCCTTGCGCGAAATTAAAGTTGAAATGCAGTTTTGCGAAGGGTTTTAAGGCTGTACCCGAACTTCTAATAAATATTTTTCAAGTTGTTGTCTTTGTGCCGGTTTCATGCTAAAGGCCAAAGCGGGCTGCATGGGTAAAAACAACTCCATCATGATAAATTCCTGCAGCATATCTTTTTCTTTCGCCCTGCGCATGAGTTGCATTTCCGGCGTTTCCAGCCATTCCGTACTGGTTTCTCCTTGAGAAATCATGGCCAGAATACACTCTTGCTCTCTTTGCATATCGAATTTTTTACCCGGTTTTCCTCCGCGTTCCGCTGGATAAGCAGGTGCATTTTCCCAGAGACATCGGCACATGGCATAGGTGCTCCACAGGGGATCCGCTACCAAGACGGTCAGAGAATCTTTAAATTCAATGTGGAAATTGGGTTTGATCAACGTGAGTGAATTCTTCAGTCCGGCACGTGCCATAACGGCTTCAAAAGTTCCGATAATGCTGGCAGAGGCCGCCTGAAGTACCCTTGCCCTTGCTGCCATCTCCATGGCTCGTTCCACTTTTTTGGCCCGAAGCAACAATTCGGCCTTCAAACTATACCCAAAGGCATACAGTGGATAACGCGTCAGAAGTGAATCTACAATGCGCTCTGAACGGGCGTTGTTCCATTCTTGAAACAGCACTTCGGCCAATAAAAGCTGGATGGGCGCCACACCTTTATGTTTTTTGGCATAGGCTTCCAGCGGCGTCAAGGCCGCATTGAATTTTCCTTCCCGCATGAGTTGTCGGATGCGTAACAATTCCGGATGTTCCATCACTGGCTTGGGCCAGGTGTTGAGTACCAATTGTCCGGCTGAATCGGTGGGTACCACCGTGGCATCGAAATCCTGTGAAGGACGGTAACGAAGGTAAGATTCAGAGGCAGACACAAACTGAAATCGTTTTTCCTGCTGAAACCGCTGGTGAATTTGATACGCAGAGGGGGCCTTGGTTTGTGCATGAACCCAGCCTGCCAGGCCAAGAATCAAAAATAAGATTCTGTTTATCATGCTTCTACTACTTTAAATTCACTGGTCAAGTGAAAGGTGATTTCCGGATAATCCCGTTCGGCCATTTGCAATAAAAAGGCGGAGGGCGCTAAAAACACAGGATTTTGGTCTTTATCATAAGCCACATTGCCCGTTTTCCGACTCATAAACTCCCGTAATTTTTCGGGGTCCTCACTGGTGAGCCAGCAGGCTTTAAAAAAGGGCATGGCATGAAAATCACAGGCCGCCTTGTATTCGTGTTCTAATCGATAACGGATAACATCGAACTGTAATTCTCCCACCGTTCCTACAATGCGTCGGTTTCCGGGTTGAAGCATGAACAACTGGGCGACCCCTTCATCGGTAAGCTGTTCAATTCCTTTTTCCAATTGTTTGGTTTTCATGGGGTCTTTATTGACCAATTCCTTGAAAATCTCTGGAGAAAAGCTAGGTATACCTTTGTAAATCAAGGTTTCTCCTTGGGTGAGTACGTCACCGATTTTAAAATTTCCTGCATCGTAAAGTCCCACCACATCTCCCGGCCAAGCTTCCTCGATCACGCTTTTGTCTTGTGCCATAAAGCTGGTTGGATTGCTAAAACGAAGGTCTTTGTTCAACCGAACGTGGTGGTAAAAGGTGTTTCGTTCAAATTTGCCGGATACAATCCGTAAAAAGGCGATGCGGTCCCGGTGTCGTGGATCGAGATTGGCGTGAATTTTAAAAACAAAACCTGAAAATTGGTTTTCCTCAGGTTGCACCCAACGCAATTGGCTGGGGCGTCCCAATGGGGTAGGGGAGACTTGGATAAAAGTGTCCAGCAATTCTTTTACACCAAAATTAAACATGGCTGAACCAAAAAATACAGGCGCTAAATCTCCACTTAGATAGGCATTTCGGTCAAAAGCATCATAAACACCTTCGACCAAATTCACATCATTTCTTAGGGTGTCTGCATCATCGCTTCCTACCAAGGCTTCCAGTCTTTCGTCGGCTAAATCTTCAATGGTAACCATATCATCGGCAATTTTGGTTTTATTGACGGAAAACAGGTTTACCTTTTTATCCAACAATTGATACACCCCTTTGAAACGGTCTCCTTGGTTGATGGGCCAAGTGAGCGGACGTACACGAAAGTTCAATTTATCCTCCAATTCGTCGAGCAAATCATAAGGGTCTTTGCCTACGCGGTCCATTTTATTTATGAAAATAATCACAGGCGTTTTTCTCATCCGGCATACTTCCATCAACGCCAAGGTTTGACTTTCCACCCCGTTGGCACAGTCAATCACCAAAATCACCGAGTCCACCGCCGTTAAGGTGCGGTAGGTGTCTTCGGCAAAATCTTTGTGTCCGGGCGTATCCAATAAATTGATTTTAACCCCTTCGTATTCAAATCCCATGACCGAAGTGGCCACCGAAATTCCCCTTTGCCTCTCAATTTCCATGAAATCCGAGGTGGCAGTCTTTTTGATTTTATTCGATTTTACAGCCCCTGCGGTTTGAATGGCACCACCAAAAAGCAGGAGTTTTTCAGTTAAAGTAGTTTTTCCCGCGTCCGGGTGGGAAATAATCGCAAAAGTGCGTCTTCTGGCAATTTCTGGATGCATACTCATAGGACAAAGGTAGAAAACTTGTGCTTCTATTTCCGCTGGAAAGAAGCCATGAAAGGGCACATAGTCCGGATTCCTTTCATCCGGACTTCCCTTTTTTCTTTTGGACGTTTCAAAGCGGACTTTTACCCGAAACCAAGGCAACCCTTTTTGTGCAGGCCAATAGAACCGGCCCAAAGCCAACAGCTAAAAGCCAACCTCACCCCTCTCCCAATCCCAAATCGATTTTCACCTTGTCTAAAAACAACCGTGTTTCTTCTGCGGTCGGAGTTTCAGCGTAAATACGTACAACAGGTTCTGTTCCTGAAGCGCGGACAAGTAGCCATGCATCTTGGTCAAACAAATATTTGATGCCGTCGATGGTTTCTACGCCACGTACTTCTTTCCCTCCCATAATGGCAGGGCGTGAAGCCATAATATCCATGGCACGTTGCTTTTTTTCTTCGGTGAGATGCATGTCTAAACGGTCGTAGGAAAACGACCCTGTAATGGCATACACTTCTTGGATTAAGGCTTTGAGCGATTTACCACTTTTCGCCATGAATTCCCAAAGAATCATGCCCATCCAAATGCCATCGCGCTCCGGAATATGTCCTTTCACCGCAATTCCTCCAGATTCTTCTCCGCCTAAAAGCACATCATCTGTGACGAAATAACCGGAAATGTTTTTGAAGCCAATTTGGGTGGTGATTTGCTCCAGCCCATAATGTTTGCAGAGGGTTTTTACTTTTTCTGTGACACTAAAGGCCGTGATGACTTTACCGGACATTTTTTTGTAATGGACCATGTAGTGGATGAGCAACAAAATGATATGATGTGAGTCCACAAATTTTCCATCTTCATCGAACAACCCAATGCGGTCTGCATCGCCATCTACTGCCAAGCCGCAATCGATGCTTTTTCCGGTTTGAATATAATCACTGAATTCCTGTAAATTTCTTGGAATGGGTTCCGGCGCAATATGTCCGAAGTTTGGATTCCATTCACAGTGTAAGCTGTCTATTTCGGGGAAAAGTAAATCCATGGCGCGGAAACCGGAGCCATACATGGCATCGAATCCCCAACGAAATGGACTTTGGCGAATGGCTTCCACATCAAAGGTTTTCACCACTGCTTGCACATACAAATCCACCAAATCCACACAGGTAAGTTGGTCGCCGGCAAAAGGCTGTTGGTCCAGTGGGGTGCTGCCGGAAATTCTTGCTTCAATGGCTTCAATGTCTTTAGGAAGCAAGGGCCCTCCAAAATGCGCTTTTAACTTATATCCATTATAAGAAGGCGGATTATGAGACGCAGTGAGCACAATACCAATGCCAGCTTCGAAGTGGCGGGTTCCCATGCTTACCATGGGCGTGGTCACGGGACCATCTGCGTAATACACCGTAAGGCCGTGGGCCAAAAACACCCGTGCGGCTTCTTCGAGAAAAAGGCGTCCACCAAAACGACAATCGTGCCCAATGACCACTTTTTTGGGTAAATCACTGTCCAAAAGCCACTGCGATACGGCCGTAGAAACACGGTTTACATTGTTGGTAGTAAAGTCTTTCGCTATAATGGCACGCCATCCGTCGGTGCCAAATTTAATCTTGTCCATACACAAAGTTCTGGCCCAAATGTACATGGATTTTTGAATTGGCACGCCAATATTCGCGCCTTCCATGGGGGTTTCTTTTCATTTTTAAGCCTTTAGGTTCATGAAAAAATGGTTTTAAAAGCAAAAGCCCTATATTTCACCAGTTAATATCAATCACCTATGTCAGCTTTTTCTCAACTGCATCCACGACGCAACATGCTTGTAAAAGTGTTGCTGGTTTTTATTTTGTCTTTGTTGTTGCTTATTCCACAGGGGATGGTTTCCTCCTTGATTTGGGAGCGACAGTCGGTACAGGAAAGTGCCATTTCCGAAGTAAGTGAAAAATGGGGTGGAGAACAAGTCTTAGGTGGACCTTACCTTTCCATTCCTTACAAAGAAAAAAGAGAGGAATGGGAAGAAATCAAAGACAATAGGGAGCAAGCGGTGCGTAAAGAGGTAAAGATTTTCTACGATGAGCACCAATGGGTGGTTTTACCCCGTTTACTTCGTATTCATGTGCAGGTGATGCCTGAAATTCGCAAACGCGGAATTTATCAAGTGGTGGTGTACCGTTCTAAGGCTTCACTCACAGGTACCCTTACCATGCCGCCGGCCAGAGATTTAGGCATTGATTCCTCTTTGGTGGATTGGAATAAGGCCCGCTGGATTTTTGCTTTGCCTGATCCCAAAGGCATTGAAACCGCCGAATTACATGTAAATGACCAAGACTTGTCCTTGGTATCGGGAGAAATTCCCAATAACCAGCGAGGCATATCCGCTAAAATGGACGGGTTAAAACAAGACATGAGCCTGTCCTTTGACCTTCAATTGGACGTCAATGGCAGCCAAAACCTATCTTTTGTTCCTTTGGGTAGAACCACCGAAGTCCATGTTGAAGGTGCTTGGCCTTCTCCCAGTTTTAATGGCCAATTTTTGCCCGACTCCTCTCAAGTGGGAAAATCTTTTGCCGCATGGTGGAAAATTCTTCATTTAAACCGTTCTTTCCCGGAAACCTGGAAGGACCAAACCTATGATGTGTCCGAAGACGTGTTTGGCCTATCGCTTTTTTCTCCTGTGGACCATTACCAAAAGTCGCATCGCAGCGTGAAATATGCCTATATGTTTATTGTCTTGACCTTTATTGCCTTGTTTTTTATGGAAATGTGGCAAAAAGTTTTTGTCCATCCCATGCAATATTTATTGACCGGATTGGCTTTGGTCATTTTTTACTCGCTGTTGATCGCCTTGTCCGAGCACTGGAGTTTTAATTGGGCCTATTTGGTTTCCTCCTTGGCCACGGTGGCGCTCATTGGAGGTTACATTCGTGGAATCCTAAGTTCTACGAGATTATCCGCCATGATGTCCGGTATATTGACCATTTTATACACCTTTATTTTCATCATCCTGCAACAAGAAGATTATGCTTTATTGATGGGGTCCATTGGTATGTTCCTCATTTTGGGCATTATCATGTATTTCAGTCGGAAAATTGATTGGTCGTTATCTACTGAGACCCCTCAATCATGAAGTGGAAGTGTTGGATTGGGATTTTTCTGGTGGGTATAGGTTGTAGTCAGCCGGTGCAGGAAGAAGCGGAGGCTTCCATGCTTCCTGACCCTGTCGGGTTTTCGTTGGGTCAGCGAGCCCTTGTGGCCCAAGCGTTGGCGTTTCCTTTGCCCATCCTTTTC
This sequence comes from uncultured Candidatus Competibacteraceae bacterium, assembly GCA_964599915.1. Taxonomy (GTDB): domain Bacteria; phylum Bacteroidota; class Bacteroidia; order CAIKAF01; family CAIKAF01; genus CAZRHR01. The sequence continues at coordinate 27,872 of CAZRHR010000024.1, forward strand.
CCCGGGACCTACCATGGAGATGAAGTACCCGCTCGTGCCTATCAGCGTGCTTGGTTGGGGCTTTTCCAAGAGGGTGACCGTTTTGAACTGGTTCCCACCAAACTCTTGCAGCAACAAGTCGAAGACCCTCTTTTAGACGCGGCGGGGATGCAAACCGGTTGGGAGGTTCAGGCGGAGAGGCCGGGAACCTGTTTGTTTTTGGTTTCTCCCAGCACCGGAGTGCGTCCGGGAGAAGTCCAATATTGGATACACCCTAACAGCAGTCTTTTGCCCGGGGACAGCCTTCGCTTTAGTTTTCATGAACAAGAATACCTGTGGTATGCCACAGGAAACAGGGAGGCCATGTTACGGGCGGAGCCCATGTCCCTTGATTATTCTTTTTGGTGGTGTGTTGTGTCCAATGAAGGTAAGCGATGCACGCCCTTATGGCATATTGAATCCATGGACGATCAAAGCCCATCCCTATTGTTTGTGGGCGACTTAGATCGTGATGGATTTTTAGATGTGGTGGTGAATGAAGCGGCGCATTATAATGTGTTTGCTCCGGCCTTATGGCTATCCGGAGGAGTGTCCGGACCGGAGGCTTTAAGAAAGTTGGGCGGGATGACGGCAGTGGGTTGTTGAAGTGGGCCCGAGGTGACTCGGCTGCCCTCGGCTGCCCTCGGCTACGCTCGGGCACCTCGGTGTCCTTGGGTACCTTGGGTAGCGTTGCTGTTTATTTTCAATAAAGGTCGTAGGAAAACTCTTTGTATTGAATGTATTGGTATTTCAAAGCTTATGATCTGAAAAAAAGGAAAGGTTGAGTTGCCATGGGGTGATCCTATCCTTGGGTGGTTGAGCGTAGCCGAAACCTAGGGTATTGGAGGCTACGCTCGGGGAAGTAAGATTACGCTCAGCCCGCGATTGGGCCGCGATGCATGGAGCGAGGGACGCGATAGAGGCGTGGTGGTGATTTATTGGACCACCAGCTTATATTGCGCGTTGAGGTTGCCCTGCGAAAGATGGACTTGGTATATTCCCGCTGGCACGTCCTTTAGGGAAAGGGGCTGCAAAATGGTTTCACCGGTGGTAGCCTCTCCGTTCAAGGTTTGGACGGTTCTTCCTTGGATGTCTGTAACAATCACGTTGTAAGGGCCTGTTTCTGGGGCAGTAAACAAAACGTGGGATTGAGAGGTAGCAGGGTTAGGATATAAGGTGGCCGCAATTGCTTGAATATCGGACGTGTTCAAGGTGTAATTTCTTCGAACCAAGTAATTATTGGAAGTTTGGCCTTGCGACGTGGAGGAAATCGCAAGGACAACAGGTGCGGCGATACCGGGAACCAAGTAATACTGCGTATTCAAGTTGGAAGTGAAGGTAAAGGAAGATCCACCTGCACCGTAGGTATCATTTACCGTGTATTGTTGATCCATTCGAATAACGTTATTGAGTACCTGACCGCCCGGCATGGTTAGGTTACCATAGCCCACAAATGTATTGGTTAGGTTTCCGGAACGGACTACACCATTGGGGCTTAGGTCAGTAGCTGCAAATGCGTCGGTGTAAGACTGGTTAAAAGTTAATGGAAATCTGAATCTTTCCTCCGGATTGGAATATACCATTTGAATGGATGCAGTATGAAAGCCCAGCAAATCAATTTTCTGCGGTGTTACTAAATAAAATGTAACCGCTCCTTGTTGATTGGTCGCCGCGTTGGCCGTAGGAAAGTTAGCTGCGCCAGGAAGGCCATTGGGAGAAATGTAGCTTTCTGTAGATGTGTTGGCATTGGTCGTGTCCAAACTGGAAAAATTCCAATTTTGGTTGGCCCCTGTTCCTGCGGTCAGAAGCGCTTGTACGGGCACTTGAAAAAAGTCAGCGACTGTTCCTTGAGGTGTAGATACACTGTTGTCTAAAACAGGTTGAGCTATGGCATTTCCTGCCATAAACAACATAGCGATGGTTGAATAACGCATGATATAAAGATGGATTTGGTTGATAGGTTGAAAGAACGATATGGATGGATACGTCAAACATAAAAAATTGAATTGAAAGTGGTAATGTCAAAAGCAAAAAGTTTTGTCTTGCCCGTTGGTGTTTTGTCAATTCAACTGTTGGAACGTGTTGTTCATTCAAAGGAATTGGGCGATGCAACTAACAGATTTTCTTTTACTTTCAGGCATTTCTATGGGATCCACCTCGTGGTTTTGGGTGAGGTCAAATACGGTAGGTATTCATGAATGGCTACTAAAGCCACCGCGGTTTAAAAGGCGACGTTGAATTTTCTGTATTCATTTATCGTTGGTCTGACATTTAGATATTTAATTTTACTTTTTAGTTTTTAGACCATCTCAATAGTTAAACGGCTATAAAGCCTGAACAGTCTATCAATATTGCAAAACTCAATTATTGGGTTGACCTGCTAAAAAATCATATGCAGGTATTAAGTATATGGTATGGCCATTGACGCGCAGCGTATCACGTTGATTAAAAGTGATGATTGTTCCTTCATCTTTCTTGAAAAATAGCATGGCATCTAGTAATCCATCGGTCTCGCGCGTTTTGTTGTCACCATTTATTTCCCAGCAAACCTGTATCAGCATTGTACATTTTTTATTTTCAAAAACCACAAAATCACATTCTTTTTCCTCGCGGTAATAATAAAGGTCATAGTTCTGTTGCCGTAAATAGAGATAAATGGCATTTTCCAGCAAACGTCCTTTATCATCTGTAAAACTAAGAGAGTTGGCATTTACCATGCCGTTATCTATGGCATATACCTTTCGCGGGTTTACTGCGATGTTTTTAGCCGACCAGCTAAAGCGTGGAAGAAAGAAAAATAAGTAAGCATCTTCCAACCAGCTTAGATAATCCGAAGTGGTGTTGGCAGAACCAATTCCGAATTTCTTTTTCAAACTGTTATATGAAGATTCCTTACCGATATTAGACAATAAAAACAAAGTAATATCCATCAGCGCCTTGGTATTGCGAATGCCGTGGCGTATGGCTATATCACGTAGCACTATATCTTTAAGCAAGGTTTGCAGCACCTCCGGATTTTTGGTAGTTAGATACTCAGGGAACCCCCCTGCCGTCATATACTGCTCGCAACTGCCTACTGAGACCTTTTGTTTTGTAAAAAGCAGAAATTCAGGAAATGAAAAAGGAAACATTTCGTGTCTCAAATGCCTGCCCGTAAGGCGCGTACCCAATTCCTTACTCAGAAGCGATGCATTGGAACCGGTTATAAATACTTTAGCTCCTCGGTCGTGCAATTGCCGAATATATATTTCCCACGAGTCAACATTTTGAATTTCATCAAAAAAATAGGCATCGGCACCCTGGGGTATGATTTCATCCAGTTTCTGAAAATCTTGTACTTCAAAGCCGAAAATTCGAGAATCTTCAAAATTGAAAAATGCCGCTTTGCTATAATACTCACCGATAATCTGTTTCATAAGGGTGCTTTTGCCGCAACGCCTTATACCCGTTATTACCTCAATATGTTTTTCATTGGGCTTGTACCCTTTCAAAAAAAACCTACTTATGCTGTTTTTATCAGCCTTTAATTGTTGTTGCTGTGCTTTGTAGGCTTTTTCTATGTCAGCTTTTAGTACCATTACACTTAGTTAACGCTTCAAAAGTACAAATATTTATATTACTAAAATAAATTATTTCATTTTAGTAATGAATAAAAAGTGTTTATGGAACCCATCGAAAGCCCATGCAAACGATGGCCAAATTCGATTTACTTTTACAAGGCAAATTAGCCTTGCAGAAACCCGATGATATGCAGAGACTAGATCTGATGGAAATTATCGAGGATAGCCATGGGCAAAAATCAACCCTTATCGCCTCCCAACTACCCGTGGCTTTATGGTATGAAATCATTGCCGAGCCAATGCTAAGTGAGGCCATAATGGATCGCTTAACTGCGAAAGCTCATCAGTAGATTTACAAGGCGAATCTTTGAGAAAATAAATCTAATTTTATAATCGCTCTTTGATAAACAATCCTAAAAACCTGAGGGGGTCAATTTCCCCGGAATAGGGGGTCAATATCGCCGGAATGAACAATAGGGAGGTTACAGGTGGAAATGGGGTTTGTCGGCTTCGTTGGCTTCCTTACGCGCTGAGTCCAGTCGATGGAAGAGCTAAACCCTAATGGTGGAAAACTTTTTTGGATTGCAGGGGCAGGAAAAGGAAAAACGGACGAAAAAGAGCAGGATTTTTTAAAGCTGTGGCAATGCCACACCATTTTTTTGCCTCCCTTTTTTTGCTGAGAAGCAGCGAGAGAATGAAAAGAAAAAGCCCAAGCGGTAAACTTGGGTAATTCTTAATTATTGTCCTTGTTCAAAAACCAATTTTATTGGCTTGTAAAAGAATAACAGGAAAATAAATACTGTGATAATTCCATTGTAAATACGGTATGCGCTTTTTTCCCCTGCGATGGGAACCAGCGGGAATGTTATTGGCTGGTTAAAGTCGATGAGATAAAACCTGCTCCGGAAGAGGCTTATACAATGGCATTGGGCCAATCCCTAGCTTGAGCGGGTAAAGGATGTGCTCATATGGTTTGCGCTATTTCCTCTGCTTTTTCCTTAGGTTACCTTAGCACATCATGATTTCACCTGTAAGATCTATCCCGGCACTCATCGCAAGGACGAAATAGGCAAAGGCTTCATGATAACTTGACCTTCATGTCGCTTGCTTTCTTTATTTTTGGTCAAATCCTCATATATGACTCGATTGACTTTTGGCCTTTGTTGGATGGTGTTATGCCTGAGCCAGATTTTACATGCACAAGAACGTCCCAAATTGGTGGTGATGGAGGTGGTTGATCAAATGATGGCAGATTATCTCGATAGTTTCATGCCTATTTTTTCTCCTTATTGATTTAAAAGACTGATAAACAGCGGATTTTCTTACCGCAATACAAAATATGCATACTTACCTACCTACACAGGTCCCGGACATGCATCCATTGCCACGGGAAGTATTCCAGCGGTGCATGGCATTGTAGCCAATGAGTGGTGGGAAAGAAATGAAAAACGTGAGGTGTATTGTGTGGAAGATACACAGGCTAAAGCGGTGGGCTTACCTGTGGCAGCGGGG
>CAZRHR010000025.1:0-32340 GCA_964599915.1 uncultured Candidatus Competibacteraceae bacterium
CCTTTTTGCAAAACCGGTAACAAGGGTGTATATTTTTCCAACCGGGCGCTCCACACAGGATCTTTTACCAACACATACGCTTCAAAAGACGTTCTGGCACCCGATAATTTATCCTCATAATTTTCAATGGGACCAATGACCAAGTCGAGGTTTCCGCCTTTTTCCATCCAGGCCAACTCGGAGGCATAATTGTCATTAGACAAAAATGCTTCGGCCCGAAGTTCGAGGTAGGTTTTTAGTCTTTGGTCGGTGGACAATGCCGCAGCTTGCTTTAGTAAAGCGGAAGCACGAGAGAGCTGGGCCTTAAAATATTCGGAATACGGAATCACTTGTTTTTCGCCGTTGGTCAGGTAGCGCACCATGCTGTACATGGAGGTTTTATCCGGATGTTCCCATGCCGCAAAGGCATCGGCGGTAAGATCCGGCGGATACAGGTTGGCGCCTACCGGTTTGGGGCCTACACCCGGAAGAAAGGGCGCATTGTCATTGAGGCGATCCCAAGGTCCGTAATTGATTTCTACGAATTGACGAACTTCCGGTTGGGTGATGCGGGACAAAAGGGGTTCGGCGGGTCCGTAAGCTTGTTCCCAAAAGAGGCTGTCCATGATGTCTGCCGCCTGAATGAACAGGGAAATAATCTGTTTTTCTTCGGGAGTAAGGTGGGAAAGGTCGGCGGTAAGGGGAACGGTTTGGTAGGTAGCAAGTCGGTGTTTCACCAAGGTCAAGGAGTCCTCAGAAAGGGTGATGGGGGTGGGTTTAAAGGTTCCAGGCCCTCCGCAAGCCCAGAGCAACAGGGCTGTTCCCAAGAAAATGCGTAGCATACATAAGAATTTGGTACAAATTACGGATTCTGATTGGGAAAGGGAAGGGGCGAGACAGAGGCTTTTTACACCTCTCTTTCCAAAAGAGGTGGTTTTATATCGAGGTATTAAGGATTTTAAATGGCTCGTCGGATAGGGTTTAGTTTTTGGTTTCTACCGACATCACTATAGAAGTTATTCCACAAATATTTCTCGAAGAAGGCGTTTACATGCTCCAATCTCTTTGTCAGAAAGGTGGCCTAATTCTCTTATAATACGGACTTTGTCAATGGCTCTAATTTGATCAAGAGCCATCAGTCCTCTTTTATCATCGAGTCTTACCTTTATGCGCGATGGATAGTGTTTTCCAGAGGTGGTTAATGGCGCAATGACCACGGTATTTAGATGCTCATTCATTTCATCTGGAGACAATATGGCACATGGCCGTATCTTTCTGATTTCACTGCCTTGGGTAAAACCTAGATTCACCAAAACAATTTGATATTGTTTTACTCCCATTCCTCAAATTCTTCGTCCTCAAAAACATCGTCTATTAACAGCCTGTCATCTTGGTTTTCGTGCATGGCCTTAAACGCTTCACCCCACCCCTTTCTAGGTTGCACCAAAGGTCTTAATATCATCTGTTCTTCTTCTAGAATGAGCTCTACTCGGTCTGTGATATTGTATCGTTTAAGCAACTCTTTACTTATCCTGAGTCCTTTTGAATTGCCAATTTTGATGATTGAAACTTCCATGTCGCCGTTTATGTACATACAAAGTTATTACAAGTTAATCAAAAAACAAAATTCTTTGTTCTTTGATTAACTTAAATACTTTTGACAAATCGGTCCTATCCCTCTTTTTATTGACTCCGCATCTGTAAGCTCCCGGCCACAAATGGCACATTCCCCCGTTTCGAGTCCATAATGAATAAGTGCACCATTTGTGTCCTGCGCATTTCTTATAAATAATTGTAAAGCAGGAACAATATTTTTGGCTTTTTTGAATGGAACAACTTCCCCCTGTCTTGAAACACCGAAAAGACGAGTGTTGGTGGTCTTGTTTTTGACCATCAAAACATTATCCAATCGCTTTCTTCCATTAGGAGTTTGTTCTGCATAATAAGTAATTTGTAAGATTTCATTCCTCCCGTGAGCGTTCTTAAAAACAAGCCTGATGATTGGGTGGTGCCTTACTTTTTTACGTTTGTCTAAAACACTAAAAATCTGCTTCGCATCTAAGGCTTTGAAGGGCAACGGTGGCAATGACATTACATAGGCCAAAAGCTGATTTCCATATTTCTCTCTTGCCTCCATTGCGAGCCTATGGGCCTCAAAAAGTTCCTCTGGTGGAGACTTTAGTCCATTTAAAAAATTGCGGGCGAGTTTTTTTCCATTCAAGTCATCCAACCCTAAACAAATTGAGCATGCTTCAAAGTCAGTAAAAATTGTTGGTAACTCTCCGTAAACAGTTGAAAGAATACGCTCAACCCTCGCAGAAAAAACATCCGCCGTCTCTATCAATTTCACCTGCTCGCCTTCAAATGGATTTTCTTTCAAAAACCATTCCGGCAGCGCACTCGGGGAGGTCGGCTTCAAGGGCGTTAATTCTATTTTCTTTTTTTTAAATGAGCTTTGCACCAAAAAGGCCAACAACTGTTCCTCTGTATCTACATCTATTCTAGACGAAGATGAAAAATGGGTTAACCCAAGTTGCTCACAATATAGAAGCAGTTTATGTACACTTACATTATTTTCTTTTGCTACTTGAATCAATCTCTTATTCTTATCCATGTGCGTTTACCAATCCCCGTATAAATTTGCAGAAACCCATGTCGGAACAGAAAATCATCCAAGGGTCATAATCTGCGAAAACTAAAATAACCAGTATGCATGAATACCTGATTTAATCAACTCTCTTTCTCAAATCCCCTACTCCCCTACTCCACCAACAAAACCGGTATCCTTTGACCCGTTTTCGCCAGCCACACCACATATTTCCCGGAAGACACTCCTGAAAAACGAAGCGTAGCCACACCGGCATCATCTGCCTCCAGCTGTCCTTCCCATACTTTTTGACCCAACATGTGATACACCTGAACTTCGGTGGATAATCCGGCCGGTAAGCCGCTTATATGCACTTCCGAACGCGCGGGCTGCGGATACACTTTTACTCCGGAAAATTCGGACAAACCCGGCACCGCCAAAAATTCGCAGCCTAACCAAGTCGGCTGCTCATCATTGGGATCAATGACCATGTTGGTGTCGGCGGCAAAAGAAGGAACGAGATAAGAAAAGTAAACCACCATCATTTCGTCCGTAGTCGCCTCTCCTGCATATACCCATTGGGGCGGATTACTCGGATTCCATGGATTACTGGTGGTGTTGTCATACACCGCTTCGGCCCGAATCTTGGTTCCGGCAGGAAAAGTTTTGGCTCGCTTAAACTCATAGGCGCCCTGCCAAGCAAAATCCCATTTCGGGATGTGTATTAATGGAACGGTATCGTTGCCGGGTTTTACGGCATACACTTTAATGGATTTGCCCAACAAATGCATGTGGGGCGCCACAGACAATAAGGTTACGGGAACGGGTAAGGTTCTTTCAGCATAAAATGATTTGACTTGTCCGGGTGGAATCGCCAAGGTTTCATTTAGATTGGTATAATGATTCAGTGCCGGATCTAAAGCAATTTCGCGCAATCCGCCACTGCCGAAGGTTAGGTTGATGCGGGTAGAGTCGGTTTTATTGATGCTTCCCGCAGGATAATGCACCTGAATCACAATTTGTCCATTGGCCGGAATGGGAATGCCGGTGCTGGCCGGAAAAACCATAGGGGAAGAACCGGGCACCCAAGCCCCAATAAGTTTGGCTGAGGCGCTTCCAACGCCGCCAAAATTAGAATAACCGGGCAACGGATCCGCTGCATCCAACTGGGCGGGCGTAGATGAATTGTCTTGATACACCAACACATGGTGAACCATGGACTTGTTGCCGGGCACCACTTCTACAGCCGTAATGGTTTGCGGCGTAGCATTGTTCACTGGAATAAGAAAGCACCGATAATCTTCACCGGAAATGGTGTTGGTGTACACGGGCATTCTTCCGGTCCAACTCACCTGTGCAAGTTGTGAAGCGTTATTGTAGGTGGGCGGTGTAGGTAAATTGGCGGGATTTCCCTCCGGAGCACCTTGGTTCACCCAAAGGACAATTTCATCAATTTCATCTTGTGTAAGTGCGCGCTCAAAGGCATGGCGGGCATACGCCGGGTCGGGAGGCCATGGGGGCATAAATTTCGATTGTACCGCATTGCGAATGGCAAACCGCGCAGGGAAAACATCCGCATAAGTCATCATGGAAAATGGCGCAGGGCCTCCCGGATGGTGACAAGGGGTGCAACGGGAAAAAGAAATACAGGCAATCTGCTCAGACCACGTAGGCTGCTGGGCTAAAACAGCGGAAGAAAACAATCCGCCGATAAGCAATGCACGAAAGAAATTCATAAAATAAAGATACACATTGTCTAATAGTATCTCTTTTTTCCGTTGATTTTATTCTGTGCTGTTTCGGGAAAAAGGGCAGGTCAGGATAAATCTACTTTTCTCATGCGCCACCAAGACACCAACGCGCCCAAAGACATCACCATGGCCAGCACCACAAGAACGTCCAACCCTTTCACCACCACAGGATAAGGTTCTGCTTCGTTGAGCCGGTACCAGCCTGTAAACCATTGTAATCCCACCACCGCCAAACCGAAGACAACCCCAAAAAATCCGCCTAAGGCACTCACCAAAGTACCTAACAACGTAAATACCTTTCGCAAATCTGCCCATTCTGCGCCCATGGACCAGAGAATCCGTAAATCTTTTTGCTTTTCCACGAGCAGAAGGGTTTGAACAGAAATCAGGTTAAAGCTGGCAATCAGAAGAATAAATCCAACGATAAGCAATACCATGAGTTTTTCGGCCCGTAAAATTTTATGAATGGCTTCGTGTTGTTCCAAGCGGTCTTGCAACAACCATCCTTCTCCAAGAATCTCCGCCACTGCGGGTTTTAGTTTTTGGGCTGAAATACCGGGGCGGGTAACGAGGTGTAAAGCGGAAACCTCGCCTGGTTTGCCAAACAATTGAGCCGCAGCCTCCAAAGGAATTAAACAAAGGTTTCGGTTGGCTTCTTGGGGAATGAAAAAGACACCGGCCGGGGGCAGCACCAATTCACGAAAGGGTTGAAAAAGGTCCACTTTCCCTGATTTTGGCGCGTATAATTGTACGCGGGTAAAAGGATCGTCCATGCGAAGGCCAAGCCGGTCCGCCAAAGCTTCTCCCATGAGAACACCGGGGCGGCCACGGTCATTCAAGGCCGCATCTCCTTCCACCATGTGGTTTGAAAACTCAAATAGATTCAGGTAGTTTGCATCCACGCCACGCACTACGGCGACCATTTGCTCGCTGCCATACATCAACAAAACGCTTTCCTCGAGGATTTGAGCACCACCTTCTACCTGTGGCAAATCGAGAATTTGGTTCCATTGTTCCTGGCTTACTTGGGCCGTTTTTCCGGACGCCGGCAACGCCAACAAAGGCGGATCTAAGACATTGAGTGAGGAAACAATTTTATCTTCCAAGCCATTAAAGGCGGACAAAATCACAACTAAGGCGGCGGAAACCACAAAAATGGCGCCCAAAGAGAGTCCGGTGATCATGTGCACCACATTTCTGGACTTTCGGGAAACCAAATACCGCCAGGCCAAACGCAAGGAAAATAGAAAACGGCCCATGGTGTAAAGATGAAAATTATTTTGGTTGAAATCCAAGCCTTGGTTTATGTACCTTCGTGGCCAGAATTTCATGTGGAGTAAGGTCGCATCATTCATTCTCCGGCAACGGATTCCTTTGCTGGTGGTCACGGGCTTGTTAACCGCGGTTTTAGGACTGCTGGCAACCCGTGCCGAAATGAGCTATAAACCGGGGGAGGTTTTACCTGCTTCAGAACCCGTGGCCAAGGATTATTTGGTGTTTCAACAGCGTTTTGGAGAAGAGGCTAATGTGGTCTTTTTGGCGTTGGAAAATGATGATTTTATGTCTTGCTGCGCCGCCGATTGGCAGCGTTTGGAAGAACAACTTCGCGCCATTCCTTCTGTCCAGTGGACCTTATCTGCGTTAACGGCGCAAACCATTCACCGCAATGATAGCTTGCGTGCTTTCGAGACCCGGCCACTTTTCGTAGCGGAAGAAATTCAAAATCAATCCGAACTGAATCAAAGGCTTCAGCTTTCCCCTGCCTTTGAAGGCATACTATGGGACAAAAACCGCCGCATTTTTGTTTTGATGGCGGGTTTAGATCCTGCTGCGGTAAACAGTAAAGCGCGTGAGGGGCTTATTTCTGAAATTGAAAAAGAAATCGCCTATTTTGAAGATCAAACTGGCTCAGTACTTCATTTGTCCGGCCTTCCTTTTATTCGTACCGACTCCATCCGAAGGTCGAAAAAGGAAATCCTCTTGTTTACATTGCTTGCCGCACTTATGACCTCCTTGGTGCTGTTTCTGTTTTTCCGCTCGGCCATTGCCATTTTTATTCCGCTGTTGGTGGTCGGTACGGGCATCGCGTGGAGCAGTGGATTATTGGTGTTATTCGGGTTTAAAATCACTACCCTCACTGGGTTGATTCCGCCCTTGATGATTGTGATTGGTGTACCCAATGCAGTGTACATGATCACCAAATTCCATCAGGAGTTTTTGCAGCATGGCAATAAAATGCGGGGACTGACCAGGGTCATTCAAAAGACAGGCCGGGCCATTTTTCTGACCAATGTGACGACGGCCATTGGATTCGGGACCTTGGTCATTACGAATAGTCGGTTGCTTTTAGAATTCGGTTTGTTGGCCTCTGCGTCCGTATTTGCCCTTTTCTTATTGTCCATTGTACTCATTCCCATTTTATTTTCCCTTTTTCCACCGCCCAAACACCGGCATCTTCATCATTTAAAGCGCAAAGGCAGCGGCATGCTTACCGCTTGGCTGACCTTTCATGTAGCGCGCAGAAGAAAGGCCATTTATCTTTCTATCTTGGGTTTGACCCTGTTTTCGTTGTTGGGTGCGCTGCGGATTGTTCCGAGTGGAAAAGTGTCCGATGACATCCCCAAAAACTCTAGAACTTTCGACGACTTGCGTTTCTTCGAAAACCATTTTGGTGGCGTGATGCCCATAGAAGTCATGGTAGATTGCGGAAAACCCGGTGGTGCCGCTAGAGATTTAAAATTTTGGCGGCGCATTGAGGCCTTTCAAGACAGCTTACAAACCCTGCCGGCCTTATCCCGCCCCATGAGCATGATTGAAATGGTGAAAACGGGCAATCAGGCTTTGTACAGCAATTTACCAGAAGCCTATGTGTTGCCTTCTTCCCTAGATCTGTCTTTGCTGAGCCGCTACCTTTCCGGTGCAAAACGTCCTGAATTGGATCCATTGACCAGAACCTACATGGATTCCACCAAACAAATCATGCGGATTCAGGCCAGAATGGAAGACATGGGGACCTACGACATGCACGCCATTAAGGCCCAAATGATGAACATGGCGCAAAGTGTTTTCGGGGAAACCGGAGAAACGGTAATTTTAACCGGCGCCGGCATTGTGATGCTTCAAGCCACCGACTACCTTGTTAAAAATTTAGTGATGAGTCTTTTGCTGGCCATTTTACTCATTGCACTTATCATGGCCATTATGTTCAGAAGTGTGAAAATGGCCTTGATTTCCATTTTACCCAATTTTATTCCGCTTTTATTCACGGCGGGCATCATGGGATGGTTTGGCATTCCGCTCAAAGCCTCCACTTCACTCATTTTTTCCGTAGCTTTTGGTATTTCCGTAGACGACACCATTCATTTTTTATCCAAATACCGCCAAGAACTTAAACTCACCAAAGGGCTCATTCGACCTGCTGTTTATCAGGCATTAAATGAAACCGCCTTAAGTATGGCCTATACCTCTATTATTCTTTTCTTTGGATTTTCTATATTCATTGGCTCGGAATTCGGTGGAACGGTAGCGCTTGGGATTTTGGTATCCATGACCTTATTGGTCGCCATGTTCACCAACCTCACGCTGTTGCCGGCCCTGCTGATTTCCCTGCAGAAAAAGGAAATGGACAACCAATATGCGAGTTACAATACCCTGGAAGAAGTAGAAGACGAAATCGACCAAATTCCTCAGGAAGACGCCCCACCCACCATGGATAAAAACCCTGAATGAATCAACTGTATCTATGAAAGGAATAGTTTTAGCCGGCGGGTCAGGCACCCGATTGTATCCCATCACCCAAGGGATTTCCAAGCAGCTTATGCCTATTTATGACAAACCCATGATTTATTATCCTTTGTCCGTGCTCATGATGGCCGGAATCAAGGAAATACTCATCATTACCACGCCGGAAGACCAACCCGGTTTTATGCGGTTATTGGGCGACGGTTCCCGTTTGGGCTGCACCTTTGAATATAGAATTCAAGAAGTTCCCAACGGATTGGCCCAAGCCTTTGTCATTGGCGAAAGTTTCATTGGAAACGACCCTGTAGCACTGGTCCTTGGAGATAATATTTTTCATGGAACCGGACTAGGACGTCAACTTCAAACCTTGCAGCAACCAGATGGCGGCGTGGTGTTTGCCTACCATGTAAGTGACCCTGAACGCTATGGCGTGGTGGAATTTGGACCCGATGGAAAAGTCCTTTCTATTGAAGAAAAACCCACCCAGCCTAAATCCTCTTATGCGGTTCCCGGATTGTATTTCTATGACAATGAGGTGGTGAAAATTGCCAAGGAACTTTCTCCCAGCCCAAGAGGAGAGTATGAAATCACTGACGTAAACCGTATTTATCTGGAAAAAGGTAAACTTCGGGTCGAAGTACTTGACCGAGGAACCGCTTGGCTAGACACCGGCACGTTTACCTCTCTTATGCAAGCTTCACAATATGTCCAAGTCATCGAAGAAAGACAAGGATTAAAAATTGGCTGTATCGAAGAAATTGCCTGGGAAATGGGCTACATTTCCACTGAACAACTCGAGAAAATTGCTCAACCACTTATGAAAAGTGGCTATGGCGTGTATTTGCAAAAAATCTTACAAAACGCATGAAAACGGCTTTTAAAAAACATATCCTCATCACCGGTGGTGCCGGTTTTGTAGGCTCCTGTATGGCAGATAAATTGGCTGCCGACCCAGACAATCTTGTGGTGATTGTGGATAACCTAAGAACCGGAAACATGGAAAAATGTCCTTCCGGTCCTAATGTCCGCTTCATCAAATGCAACGTGAACAATTTCAAAGATATTTCTGCCGTATTTTATGGCTATCACTTTGATTTTGTGTTTCATTATGCCGCATTGGTCGGCGTAAAAAGAACCTTGGCCAATCCGGTCAGTGTGTTAGAAGACATCCGTGGTATTGAGAACATCCTTTCCTTGTCAAAAAATACAGGCGTACAACGCGTGTTTTTCAGCTCTTCTTCCGAGGTGTATGGAGAACCTGTAGAGTTTCCTCAAAATGAAAAAACCACGCCCCTGAACTCGCGCCTACCTTATGCGGTGGTGAAAAATGTAGGGGAATCCTTTTTAAAATCTTACCAACAAGAATACGGATTGGATTATACCATTTTCCGTTTCTTCAATACCTATGGCCCAAAGCAAAGCCGCGATTTTGTGGTGAGCCGCTTTATAAATTTGGCCTTGAATAATGAGCCCATAACCGTATATGGCGATGGTTCACAAACACGCACCTTCTGTTTTGTAGATGACAATGTGGATGCTTGTTTCAATGCCTTCGACAAAAACCTATTTGTCAATGATGTAGTGAATGTGGGTGGAAACCAAGAAATCACCATTTTAGAACTGGCCAAAACCATCATTAAAGCCACTGGTTCGTCTTCAGAGATTCAACATTTGCCGCCGCTACCGGAAGGCGACATGACCAGACGGTTGCCGGACGTTTCCAAAATGGACGCCTTACTTCAACGACCCAGAAAACCTTTGGCAGAAGGCATCGAAACCATTTTGAAAAATACCCGTTTTATCCGAGGATGAAAGGATTTTTCCTTAGCATGGTTTGGAGTTGCACCTTAACCTTAGGTTTAGGTGCCCAGACGTGGCCTTTTCCAGCCCATGGACGAGTGACGAGCCAAACCCTGCCCACTGAAAAAACCGGAGATGCCTGGGCCGTAGATGTATTTGCTGCCGAAAACCAAAATGAATTCTTTGTTCGCGCCTACGAAGTGAACATGGCATTCCCCGCAGACAGCGCCCGTATGCGCTATGCGGTGGCGGGGTTCGACACTTTAGTCTCTGCGGATACTTTACGTCATTTTCAGGGAAAACAACCCTTGCCTTTTACCTTGGATTCGGTAGAAATTACGCTACGGCATGTACATACCTCCGCGTCAAATGACACACTGATTGTAGACGTGTTGGCGCTAGACAATGGCGGATTTCCAACGCTTCAAGTGTTGCATGCCGATACCTTGGTCGTTTCGCAAAGCCTCTCCTCCGGCACCTTTTCGCCCTTTTACTTTTTAAAACAAAAAACCATTCCGGCAGAAACCGCCATAGGTATTCGGGTGCGCTTCTGGGGTAATCCCCAAGGCGATACCCTCCAACTTTTGGCGGGAGCCAATGCCGATGGTGCCTGTTTGCCCGGTCTTCCCAAGCCTGTAAAGAGTCGTTTTTTCCCACAAGCCTTTGCGTATTATGCCGGTTTTGAACTCTTGGTGCCCAATAATGGTGGTGGCGAATTTTATAGCGATTGCAACCAAAACAACCTATTTGATAGTTTGGTGGATGGCGCCAGTCCGGTGCAAACCTGGAACATGCGCCTTTTTGTCCAAGGGCCTTCTTTACAACAACAAGCGCTTTCCGAGGACGCTTCCTTCTTATTTCCAAATCCGGGACACGGCGAATTTGTTTGGAACTTAACCGACCACGTTCCTGTCACATTTACGGATGTGCATGGACGCATCACCGGTTTCGCCACGCCTACCGAACCGGGGCGTTACCTTTTACCGGTTCATTTGCCTTCGGGCGTTTATTTCATACGGGCTGGAACACAAGTCCGGACCTACATCCTATGGCCATGAGATACCTACTTTTTCTAATCGGCGTACTTTTTAGCGCCAGTCTTTGGGGACAGAAGCAAGCTTTACCACTACCTGTTGCAGGCTGGTTTCCTTCCCATTTTCAAAAAACCAGTCAAGACACCTTAGACTCCCATTTTATCCAAGCCACGCCGACCTTGTATGCCTCGCCGAATGGAGGCTATGTAAGTGGAAACTCCGGCTTCGGAGAAACCGCTAAACTTCAGGAATTTCATCTAAAAAACAATAGTTATACCGTCACCGGATTCCTATACTGGTTTGCCCGTAAAACACAAAACTCAGCGCCAGGGGATTCCTCTCGCCTCATCATGGTTTGGATGGACATGGATTCTGCCGCCACCGTATACGATTCCAACCGCGTGGTTCCAAGAACTACTTGGGCAAGAGATACTTTTCTTTTAAACGACCTCGATACCGGTGCGGTATTTGGGCCGAATCTATTCGCATGGAACATTACCCCACGAACAGTAAATAGAAACCATGCCGTAGGTTTTCGCTTTGAACGCTTGGCCGCGGGAGACACCATCGCGTTATACAGCAGCACCACCGGCGATGCCCCAAGACATGCGCAAAGCTGGGAATTTTGGAATGGCGCATGGCGTCCCATTTTTCATACCTGGGGCTTGGATATTGATTTTGCCATTTTTCCCGTGGTAGATTTTGCCCTTGGCTTAGAAGAGAACAGCCATACTCCCGTCCTTTATCCCAATCCTGCGGGAAATACCACCCGACTTAGCGTTCCGGATTTTGCCCTTCACGGAGGAAAACTCCACATTTTGTCCATGGAAGGAAAAAAACTTCAGACCTTGGCGTGGCCGGCCGGACAGCAGGAAATCAACCTGAATCTAGAACATTTACCCTCCGGCGTGCTTTGGATGATGGGCGAAACAAACCAACAGATTCAATGGGTTACCAAGTTGATACATGCCCCATAAATTGTAAAAAATTGTATCTTTCCCCTAATGCCATACCGAGAAAAAGACAACGAATCCCTTAAACTATACTACTCCATTGGAGAAGTGGCCCGTTTATTCGATGTGAACACCTCCCTCATTCGATTTTGGGAAAAGGAGTTCGACGTGATCCGTCCCAAGAAAAATAAGAAGGGAAACCGGCTTTTTACCCGTGAAGATTTGGCCAGTTTCCGGCAAATTTATCAATTGGTGAAAGAGCAGGGATTTACCCTAGAGGGCGCAAAAAAACGATTAAAAGAGCAGCAGCCCTTGGCGCCTTTGCCACCTACAGACACCACCACGGAGACCCTCCAAAAGATGAAAGCTTTTCTGTTGGACCTGAAACAAAAATTACCAAGGGAATGAAAGTTTGGCTAGGTGCATTTTTGCTCACCTTCACTTTTTTCGGGTGTTCGGAGGACCGCATTTCTTTTTCTTGTTTCGAAAAATTCAATGCTTCAGGACAACGCATTCGCAGTTGTAATGATGGACAATGGGTGCATGTGCCCAACTTGCCTTTAGAAGCGTCAAAAGCACTGGCATTTGCGTCCAATACGCCCTTCCCCGATGCAGCCGCATCAGAAGATCCGGCGGTCTATCCTTATGTCGGAAATCCATTTTCAGGGCCTATTGTTCTCAAAGTAAAAACCGACTCCATTGCAGGATTGCGGGTGGCAATTGTAGATGAATACCGACAAATTGTCCATCAACAAACCGCGCTTATTCCAGCCGGTGGCGGTTTGGTTACCCTAACCGGAGAAGAACTCGACCGGAACAAACCTTTTCTTTGCTATTTTGGATTGTATGACCGCACCCTGTCGCGGTTTCACGCCGGATTTGGCAACCTTTTGCGAGAATGATACCTCTAAGTACGCATGTATCTTTGGTTCCCGGCCAACCCCTTTGGTCACCGGAGCAAAGTGCGTTGTTCCTCGGCTCCTGCTTTACCACCCATATAGGTGGACATTTACAAGCGCACGGGTTTCCCGTGGAAGTCAATCCAACCGGTGTTTTATTTGACGCAGCGGCTTGTTTAGCGGCCTTGGACCTTCTGCTACAACCAGAACCGGAATTGAACGTGATTTCAACGCCCAAAGGCTGGGTAGATGTTCGATTCCATGGACATTTTTGCGCACCCGACCCAGACAGCGCCAGAACACGCATGATGACATCATTAGACCAAGTTCGTGCCGCTCTACCGAAAATGTCCCACGTGTTTTTAACCCTTGGAACCGCCTTTTATTTCGAGGAAAAAAGCACAGGACAAGCCGTGGCCAACTGCCATAAACTTCCCCAAGCACAGTTTGAGCGAAAATTATACGACACGGCCGTTCTCACCAAAGCAATACATGAAACCATCCAACGCTGGAACCAAACATATCCCCAGCATACCTGGGTGGTCAGCATAAGTCCGGTGAAACATTTGCGGGATGGATTGGCGGCATCCGCTTTGGGAAAAGCGATTCTTCGGGCAGCGCTACATCCTTTGGAAACCAACGGAATGATTCAGTATTTTCCTGCCTACGAAATTCTGACCGAAGAACTAAGAGACTATCGCTTTTTTGAAGAAGATATGGCCCATCCCTCTACAACGGCGGTGCGCATTATTCGCGAAAAATGGTTGGATCATTGGGTCACACCGGAGGTGAAAGCAGCCCTGAAATCCATGGAAAAAATTCGGCAAATGGAGCACCACCGCCCGTTACAAGCATCTGGTATAATGGCGCTTCAAGAGACCATTTCCCATAAAAAGCAACAGTTGTACGCCCAATATCCTTGGTTACGATGAAAATTATTTCTTACAATGTGAATGGCATCCGTGCCGCTTTACAAAAGGGCTTAGATACCTGGCTGGCTTCTCACCAGCCGGATTTTGTTTGTTTGCAGGAAATCAAGGCCCAATCTGAACAGTTTCCACATGCTGCATTTTCAGACTTGGGTTATACGGCTCATCTTTTTCCCGCTGAAAAAAAAGGCTATAGTGGCGTGGCCATTTTAAGTAAAAAGCAGCCCATCCGTGTGGTCGAAGGCATGGGACATCCTGAATATGATGCAGAAGGACGGGTTATTCGTTTAGATTTTGAACGCTTTTCTTTGATCTCCGTATACTTTCCTTCCGGTACTTCAGGGGAAGAACGCCAAGCGGTAAAATATCGTTTCCTGGATGATTTTGAAGCCCATGTCCAATCGCTCCGCGCCCAAGGTTTGTCTTTGATTATTTGTGGGGACGTGAACATTTGCCATAAAGCCATCGACATTCACAATCCTGTTTCCAACAAGAACACCACCGGCTTTTTACCGGAAGAAAGGGCATGGATGGATCGTTTTGCGGCTTTGGGGTACATCGATAGTTTTAGGGAATTTCATGCTGCAACCCATCAATATACTTGGTGGAGCTATCGGTTTAATTCCCGCGCCCAGAACAAAGGTTGGCGAATTGATTATCAGTTCCTCACACCCGAATTGCGGCCCCATTTAATCGATGCAAATATTTTGTCGGAAGCCCATCATTCGGATCATTGTCCTACCATGACGGTGTTTTCCAGCTTGACCTGAAAAAGCCGACAATTCATAAGGTAAAGCGAAGTGTACTGGTAATCTCCTCATTCGTTTCTCCTTGCAGTTACTTTAACGTCATTTTTTAAACCGCAAATTATCCCGTAATTCGATTTCAACCAAATCGTTACAACCACTAGGCGCATAATGGGACACCTTGATCTTTGCATGACCCATTTCCGTCCGGTAATTTCGTATTTTACATTTCTTTGCACATGTCCAATACCATCATTTGTATTCCGGCCAGGTTTGGGTCCACCCGGTTCCCGGGAAAGCCTTTGGTGTCCATTTTAGGCAAACCCATGCTTTGGCATGTTTGGCATGCCTGTGTTCAAGTGGTAGAACAAGCGCAAGTGATTATTGCCACAGACCATCCAACCATCGCGGACACCATGACATCCTATGGCGCCAAGGTAGTCATGACGGAGGCCCATCTGCCCAATGGTACGTTGAGGTGCTTTTCTGCTTGGCAAAGCATTCAGAAAGATTATCCGCACATCACGTCACTCATAAATGTGCAAGGCGATGAGCCGGCGCTCGACCCCAACCATTTGAAGCAGTTCATCCTTGAAGGCACAGCGTTGAACACCCCTATTTTTACACCAAGGGTCAAGATGCAAGGGGAAAATGACCTTTGGCAATCGCCGCATGTAGTGAAAGTAGTGGCGAATGAAAAAAACCACGCCTTATATTTTAGCAGAAGTCCCATTCCGGCTCAGGAGCGTTCAAACCAGCACCTTTGGTATCGCCACTTGGGCTTATATGGTTTTAAAGTTCAGGACATACCAAGGCTTGAGGCTTGTCCTCCGGGTGTACTTGCAGCAACCGAACAGTTGGAACAATTAAGTTGGCTTGAAGCAGGATTTTCTATTGGTTTGGTCACCTTGCCTCCTTCCGGTCCGGCCGTGGATGTGCCGGAAGATGTGCGGGCGGTGGAACAGTGGATGTCCCGAACTTTATAATGTTCTGTCTTTCTTTGCGGCAAAGTCCTAGCACCCATTTTAAACGGAAATTTTGTAGATTTAATTTGGATATTATCGGTTCAACACGTCAATTAAACGCTCAATCCATGCATCGGCTTCTCCTTTCATTTTTACTTTTTTTGCTTGTGCATCCTTTTCAAGCGCAAGGCGTAACGATAGGTAATCCCAATCCACCACATCCTTCGGCTGTACTGGACATTCAATCCGTACAAGGCGGGGTTTTGTTTCCCCGTATGAGCACCGCCCAGCGGAACGCGATTAATGCTGCGCCCAATGGATTGGTGATCTACAATACAGATACCGACTGTCTTCAAATCTATTATACGGGCCAAGGCTGGCAAAACATTTCTTGCCGATGTCAAGCATTTCCGAATGCGAATTTCACGGGTCCTGCGGGTGGTATCGCTTCCATTGCCCAATCCGTAACCTTTCTTGCGCCTTCGGGCGTTGGGTATTCTTACGCTTGGAGTTTTGCCCAAGGAACACCCGCTACATCAAGCCTTCAGCAACCTTCGGTTTCATGGTCCCAGCCCGGAAACTATGTAGTTTCCCTCACAGTAACGGACGCCAACGGATGCACATCTACCCAGTCCGACACCCTTACAGTGACCACTTGTCCACCCGCAGGAACCCAGACATTTGCTTTTACCGGCACGGTTCAAACCTTTACGGTTCCTGCTTGTAAACAACAGGTAACAATCCAGGTTTGGGGTGCGCAGGGAGACAATGCCACCATTGGAGGAACAGGAGGTTTAGGCGGATATGCCACAGGAACTTTGGCTGTAACACCCGGACAAGTGCTTCAGGTGTATGTTGGCGGTAGAAATGGCTATAATGGTGGCGGAACGCCTGGGCCGAATGGCAGTCAAGTCAGCAGTGGCCCCATCGGTTTAGATTCCGGAGGAGTCGGTGGTGGAGCTTCAGATGTACGCACAACGGCAGCGTTAAATACACGAGTGATTGTCGCTGGCGGCGGCGGCGGTGGCGGTCATGCAGGGGTTTGGACCGGTTGTCAGCCGGGAGGAACAGGAGGAGCCGGTGGTGTTGGCGGAGGAGCGGCCGGAGGCAATGGTGCCTCTTCCGCATGTAATTGCGCCAATGGTGGCGGATTTGGCGGACAGCCTGGCACCCAAGTGGCCGGAGGCGCCGGTGGTACATTAAATCCAACGGGATGTAGTACAAGCAGCACGGTGATGCATGGAAATCCGGGAAGTTTTGGTTTGGGAGGAAATGGCAGCACCCAATTTGGAAGTAGCTCAGGTCCCGGTGGCGGCGGCGGGGGTGGTGGCGGTTGGTATGGCGGCGGCGCAGGCTCGAACGGAAACAACACGACCGCGGGTGGTGGCGGTGGTGGCGGAAGCAATTACATCGGTGGCGTCACCAATGGACAAAGCCAAAATGGGGTAAGAAGCGGACAGGGTCAGGTGATTATTAGTTGGAACTAAACATCGGCTTTTTTCCGTCTATTTATCCACCAACATAAACCCAATCCCATGAATCACCTGGATTTTGATGTGGGGGTCGGCGGATAAATATTTGCGTAACCGGGAAATGAACACATCCATGGACCGGCCGGTGAAATAGTCATCTTTTCCCCACACCGCCCGAAGCAAATCTTCACGTCTCACCACCTGTCCTCGGGTTTGTAAAAGGTTGAGCAACAATTGCCCCTCGCGTTCAGTAAGTCTTCGCGCTTGGCCTTCCGGGTCGGTCAATTGGTAATTTTGCGCATCGTAGGTGTATTTTCCTAAAACAAATGCCTGACTTACGGCCTCTTGGTTTCCTTTGGCTTGTCTTTTTCGTAGGTTTTCAATGCGTAGCAACAATTCTTCGGTTACAAAAGGCTTGGCCAAATAGTCGTCTCCGATTTTTAACCCTGTAAGTCGGTCGCTAGATTGGTCACGTGCGGTAAGGAAAAGGATAGGAATATGGGCGTCGCAGTTCCGAATCCATTCGCCCAAAGTAAAACCATCGATTTGAGGCAACATCACATCTAAAACACAAACTTCTGCCATGCCGGGCTGAAAAGCATCTCTGGCCGAAGCTCCATCTGCAAAATGCAGCACTTCATAACCCTCTTCTTCCAACCGATCTGAAATCACCAAGGCCAAATTGGCATCGTCTTCCACATAAAAAATGCGATTTTTCATACGTTTTTCAAGGTTTTAAGTTGAATAATGAAAGAAGTACCCCGCTCCGGCTTACTCACCAGACGTATTTTCCCTTCGTGCAACTGGACAATCTTTTTCACATAGCTCAATCCCAGACCAAACCCTTTCACATTATGGACATTTCCGGTGGGAACCCGGTAAAACTTCTCAAACACGTGCCTTTGTGCCTCTTTGGGAATACCTTTGCCATTGTCGGATACGCTAATTTCAATTTTTTTCCCGTGGTTTCTTGTTTCTAACCGAATCACAGGTGACGGACCACTGTATTTCAGGGCATTGTCCAATAAATTGAACAGCACATTGGCCAAATGGTCGCGGTTTCCCATCACCATGGGGTCTGTGGCAGCCGTTAGCACCATGAACTGTCCTCCCGCCGCTTGGATGCGTACCAAAAACGGCTCGCGAATCTGTTCAATCAACGTATGCATGGAAATCGGTTCCATGTCCATTTTGGTTCGATTGGCATCTAAAACTGCCATTTTCAGGATGTTTTCTACCTGAGATTTAAGTCGATTGCTTTCATCCAGGATCACTTTTCCATATTTTTTCACCTTTTCTGGTTGTGTATTCACCGCATCCCGACCTAACGCTTCACCCGCCACCGTTAAGGTTGCGATAGGCGTTTTAAATTCATGGGTCATGTTGTTGATGAAATCTTCCCGAATCTCATTGAGCCTCTTTTGTTTAAAGATAAGAATAACCAAGTAGGCGAAAATTCCCATGACCACCAGAATGCCCAGTGTGGTGATGGTCATCAGCCCCATTTGTTTGAAGATAAATGAGTCCCAATGAGGAAAATGCACCACGAAAAAGTGGTTGTCTGAGGTAAAAGCGTCTTGTGGGAACTGGAGCGGCCGGGCCACCAGGCCGGAGAACTCAGGGTCGTTGGTTTCAATGTTTTTATACCAATACCATTGGATGGAATCCGTAAAGCAGTCGTACATAGCGAAGCTGAAACTTTGCTCAATGTCGAACCGGCTAAATTCCACTTGCAGCAAGTTCCGCATAAAATCAACGCCCACGAGCCCTTTCACGCTGACCGAAAACGTGGCATCATCCATGCGATTAACGGGTTCAAAAACAGAAGTAGAGTCTTGATGAAACCTGTTAATATGACTTGAAACGGAAGTAAGCGCAAGGGTAACGCGGTCTCCGAACTGGCTGGAGGTGAGGTAATGCGCTTTTCGAATCCAATAAAGTTGAATGAGCACCAGCCCCCCGAGGGACAAGACAGCGAGAAAAGCGATGGTTCTTAATCGTTTGTTGGTAAGCATTGTAAATATTCCTCACGTGATTATGCAAATATCCATAAAATTTGGGCGGTAGGGGCGAATAATAATTCGCCCCTGCCCCAAAAAAAATTTTCAGTTATAAATTTTGAGATTAACTTCGTGAATACTTTGCACCTTTACCGCTTGAAAACGACTATGAAACGCTGCGTTACTTTCCTTCTTTTGTTTTTGTTTCTGGGATTGACCCTTGGTTCCTGTAAAGGCAAAAAACCAATTCCCGTCAATTCTGTCCGTTTTCCGGTGACTACGGATGCCATGCAAAACACTCGGCCGGGGGACGTGAATGTGGATGTGAATGTGGAAGAACCGGTGGAAGAAGAACAGGATGAACCTGCTAGAAAGGATAAAAAGTCGGACCGTAGAAGGCCCAGATAAAGCAACTTAGTCCCCGTAGTAGGTTACAAAATTCCTTTCCGTTTCGTAGAGTTTTACCTCATGAAGTTGGCATTGAGGGAAAGCTTTGAGTTGTTCGTGCAGCTGCTCCCAAATGGCAATGGCCAAGTTTTCGGTGCTGGCCAATTTTCCGGCCATAAACGGTACATCTAAATTGATGTTCTTATGGTCTAAAGGCTCAATGACAGATTCTTCAATGAGTTGACTTAATACTTTTAGGTCGATGACATAGCCTGTTTCTGGGTCCGGTGTCCCTTTTACTGTGACAAACAATTCATAATTATGCCCGTGCCAATTGGTGTTGGCGCATTTTCCAAAGACTTCTTTGTTCTTTTCATCCGACCACGCGGGATGCGCCATTTTATGGGCTGCATTAAAGTGGGATTTTCTCGTAACGTACAAAAGGGCCATTTCCAATTTTGATAGGAAAAACATACAGTCGGGAAAAATGTTTTTAAAGCCGTATTTTTGAGGCAAATCAAGGAATCATGGATATTTCACCTGCCATCCTGGAGCGTTTGGCGTTATTGGAGCAAAAGTTCGACGCCATGGGTCAGGATATGGTGAGCTATTTAGATGGGTTGCTGTATGCAGACTATCTAACTTATTGGGATTATATTCAATTAGATACGCTCACTAGCCTTCAAAATCCGCGCACCCCGTTTCCGGATGAATCGGTGTTTATCATGTACCATCAGGTCACGGAATTGTACTTTAAAATGGCCTTACATGAGCTTCAACAGGTGGTTGAAAAACCGGGAGATGCCGCCTTTTTGCTGGAACGAATGCGCAGGGTCACCCGATACTTTAAAATTCTAACCGAGTCTTTCTCGGTCATGGTAGATGGCATGGAATTGGATCAATTCTTGAAATTTCGCATGGCCTTGCTGCCCGCTTCAGGATTTCAAAGCGCCCAATACCGCGAAATTGAAATCTACGCCACAGAACTGGAACAACTGACCCATCCCGAATACCGCAGCCAACTCACCGGACAGGAAACACCTGAAACGCTTTTTCAACATATCTATTGGAAATCCGGTGCCACCGAACTGGCCTCGGGGAAAAAGACCCTGACATTGCGCCAGTTTGAAGCCAAGTATGGGGAAAAACTTTTTCATCGGGCCACGGCGTTACGGGGAAAAACCATGTATGCCATGTTCAAGGCCCTTTCTCCGGAAGAGCAGGCCCATCCTGAACTTCGGGAGGTTTTACGGATTTTCGATTACCAAGTGAATGTGGATTGGCCCATGGCCCACATGAAATCTGCCGCCCGATACTTGAAAAAGGATCCCGTGGATATCCAAGCTACGGGTGGAACCAACTGGCAAAAATACCTTCCGCCCAGGTTTCAACTCAGGATTTTTTTCCCGGAACTTTGGTCCAAAGAAGAGTTGGAACAATGGGGTCGTCAATCTAAATATGCTACCCCCCAATGAGGCATTTTCCTTTGTGGGCCGCGCTCCTCTTCCTTTGCGCTTGTTCGTCGCCCCAACCCCAGGCGGAAGTCATATCGAATCCGACGGAGAACACCAACGCCTCTGACTCCACAGAAAATACGCGCTTCGGCATTCCCATTGATACGCTCTCGGAGCGAAATGGAACCATTTCCTCGGGACAAACCATGGCCGAAGTCTTGTATAAAGAAGGTTTTGATGACCCTTTGATTGCCCAATGGCTGGCCCCCGCCCAACATGATTTTGATGTGTCGAATATTCGGGCCGGACAACCTTACACGGTGTTTTGTACCCGCGGTCCAAAGGGAAAGCCGGTCTGCCTTGTGTATGAACAGTCCAAAACAAAATATGTGGTTTTCGACGGGCGAAATGGAAAACCTGAAGTGTACCAGCACGAAAAACCGGTAACCTTGGATACCCTCACCGCTGCCGGTATCATTGAAAATTCTTTATACCAAACAGTCGTAGATTTGGGCTATGACCAAGCATTATGCATGGAAATGGCCGAGGTGCTTCGTTGGAGTGTGGACTTTTTCGCGTTGCAGCCCGGTGATAAATTTCGCGCCCTTTACACCGCCAACATGTTGGAAGGTACACCCCTCGGTGTCGAAGATATTTTAGCCTTGGAATTTACCCATCATGGAAAAACCATTTTTGCCTACCGGTTTACCCGGGCCGATCAAACGGGTTATTATGATGCAGAAGGGAAAAGCCTTAAATCCAGATTTTTACAGGCGCCTCTGGAGTTTACCCGCATTTCCTCCCGGTTTACCATGAACCGTTATCATCCCATTTTAAAACGAAACAAGCCGCATTTGGGAACGGATTACGCAGCGCCCCATGGCACACCCATTGTTACGGTGGCAGATGGCGTGGTGGAAGAAGCCGCTTATCGGGGTGGAAATGGAAATTTTGTAAAAATTAGGCATGACCACGTGTACACCACCCAATACCTGCACATGAGTAAATTTGGTCCGGGCATTCGAAGGGGCGTGCGCGTGCAACAAGGACAAGTAATTGGTTATGTAGGAAGTACAGGACTTGCCACCGGCCCCCATTTATGTTATCGGTTTTGGAAAAATGGTAAGCAGGTAGATCCATTTCGGGAAACACCCCAATCTACGGAACCCCTTGCACCTGCGGACATGCCGGCGTTTTTGGCGCAAAAAGAAGCTTTAGAACCCGCCCTGCAAACCATCCGATATCATGAGGCGGCCCTATTTGCCAGTGTAAAAACGCTGCGTGATATGGTAAAATATTAATTTTACCTGCCGGTTTACCCGGTCCATTGAACTAAAACACTGAATACATGCGCGCATTGGTTTTTCCCGGACAAGGTTCTCAGTTTCCCGGCATGGGCCAGGACCTGTATGAAGCCGGCGGTTTAGCCCGTGAATGGTTTGATGAAGCAAACCGAATCCTTGGATTTTCCATCACGGAAACCATGTTTGGAGGTACAGAAGAAGCCCTGAGGGCCACCAATGTAGCCCAACCCGCTATTTTTTTACATGCAGTCATTGCGGCACAAGTAGCCGGGGAAAAAGACGTGGCGGCAGTAGCCGGACATTCCTTAGGGGAATTTTCTGCGCTGGTGGCCAACCATTGCCTCCATTTTGAAGACGCCCTTCGGCTGGTTCAAACCCGCGCCAACGCCATGCAAAAGGCTTGCGAAGCCATTCCCGGAACCATGGCCGCTGTATTAGGGTTAGCCGACGAGAAAGTAGAACAAATTTGCGCCGGTATCACGCATGAAGTGGTGGTCGCCGCCAATTACAATTGTCCCGGACAGCTTGTTATTTCCGGTTCAGAAGCCGGTATCGACGACGCCTGCCTACAACTTAAAGAAGCCGGAGCCAAGCGGGCCTTGCGCCTCAATGTCGCCGGTGCGTTTCATTCTCCCCTCATGGAACCCGCCAAGATTGAGCTACAGGCGGCCATAGAACGAACCGATTTTCGCACGCCCAAAATTCCGGTGT
This sequence comes from uncultured Candidatus Competibacteraceae bacterium, assembly GCA_964599915.1. Taxonomy (GTDB): domain Bacteria; phylum Bacteroidota; class Bacteroidia; order CAIKAF01; family CAIKAF01; genus CAZRHR01. The sequence goes on from CAZRHR010000025.1 coordinate 22,713, forward strand.
ATCAAAATGTCACCGCCAAGCCCCATGTGCATCCTGATGAGATTCGTGAAAACTTGGTGAACCAGTTGACCGGCGCGGTGCGATGGACCCAGACCGTGCAACAAATGAAAGCCGACGGTTTCTTGGAATACTTAGAAATGGGACCCGGGCAGGTATTGACCGGTCTCATTCGCAAAATCACCGCGTAAATGTCGCGTGGGCTTGGGATGATCCTATGGAGCCTCGCGGCCTCCGTGGTGTTCGCACAAAACCCACAGCCGGGCGCGCATTTTAGCCGAGCCGCCGTTGTTTCCGCGCGAACCGAAGCCTCAAAAGCCGGTGCATGGTGCATGGCCGCCGGAGGAAACGCCGCCGATGCCGCCGTGGTGACCCATTTCATGTTGGCCGTTTGCTATCCACAAGCAGGTAACCTTGGTGGCGGAGGATTTGCATTGGTGCATGTGCCCGGACAACCTGTACAAGCCTTAGATTTCAGAGAAACTGCGCCCAAAGCAGCCCATTCCCGGATGTTTCTGGATGAAAACGGACAGCCCATTCCCGACCGCTCCACCCAACACAGTTGGGCCGTAGGCATTCCCGGCTCCGTCCATGGGTTATACACCCTTCACCAAAAGTGGGGACGACTGCCTTGGTCCGTCTTACTCGAGCCTGCCATTCGGTGCGCCAACGTAGGATTTATCCTTACCGAAAAAGACGCCAAAGAATTTAATGCCGCCCGTTCAGATTTGATGAAAGGCAACCCCGATTATCCAAGGTTTTGGAAAAAGGAACCCTGGAAACCCGGCGACACCTTACAGCAGCCCGAATTGGCCCGTACCCTGCAAATCATCCAGCAAGGAGGCGCTGCTGCTTGGTATGAAGGCCCATTGGCCGATATACTGGTCCGCGACTTGAAAAAGCGAGGGGGATTACATACCGAATCCGATTTTGCCAGCTATCGCACCATCCTTCGAACCCCGGTGGAAGCCATGATTCAGGGCCATCGCGTGGTGAGCATGCCGCCGCCCTCTTCCGGCGGTTACATACTATTGCACATGCTTTCCTTGTTGCAGCATGCGCCCGTGTCTCGACCGGCATGGTTATCGCCCGCGTACATTCGTTGGTTGGTGGAAGCCGAGCGACTGGCTTACGCAGACCGGAGCAAGCACTTAGGCGACCCCGATTTTTGGGCGCCATCGCCAAAATTTTTATTGAGCGAGGCTTACGTGCAGGAGCGATTAAACGCTTGGCCACCGGCAGGGAAAGCCGGATCCTCCGCCAAAGTATTTCCAGGCGAACCACCGGCGGAGGAGTCAGAGCAAACCACCCATTTTTCCATTGTGGATCCCAACGGCATGTGTATTGCGCTCACCACCACCATTAATTCCCCCTTTGGCGCGCGGATTGCGCATCCCGAGGCCGGATTTTTGTACAACAATGAGATGGACGATTTTAGTGTAGCGCCCGGTATTCCCAATCAATTTGGGTTATTAGGCGCCGAGGCCAATGCCGTTGCGCCGGGCAAGCGCATGTTGAGTGCCATGACACCCACCCTAGTTTTTCGCGGCGATATACCCGTTTTAGTGACCGGAACGCCCGGAGGCGCCACCATTATCACGACGGTATTGCAGCATCTGGTGTCGTATTTATGGTATGGAAAATCCGTATTGGCGTGGCAGCAATCGCCCCGATTTCATCACCAGTGGCAGCCGGATGTGGTGTATTTGGAGGCGGGGCGATGGTCGTTATCGGTGCAGCGCGCCTTACAAAAGATGGGATATACCTTGAAGGAGCGACCGCCCATTGGTCGAGCGAATGCGATAGAGCGTAAGTTTGATGGGCGTTTGGAGGCAGGTGCGGATCCGCGAGGGGATGATGCGGCGTGGGGGTTTTGAGGGTGTTGGGGTTATAAATCCACTTTAAACGTGAAATAATAGTAAATTCATTCAATTTTATTATAGAATTCTTACTGAAAAAGAATAGTAAGTGATTTATATACATACACATGTAAGTTTTTATGGAAATCATTATTGTTGTACTTGTTTTTGCGGTATTGTTTTTTCTTTGCCTATATCTATACATCAATCTTAGTGATGAAAGAAGAAAGAAAAAGCGTCTGAGCCTTTTGGTAAATAAACTTGATGAAGAAAATACTCAGTTGAAATCTGAGGCTTTAAAGTTTCAATTACAACCCCATACATTAAGGAACATGGTGGCCACACTTCACGCCGCTGCAAAAAATTTATACCGTGGTTCAGAGGCTTTGGCAGATGCCCTTGATTATGTTTTGTTACAAAGACAAACAAACTTAGTAAGTGTCCAAGAGGAATTGGATTTCTTGGAAAGCTACAAGTATTTACAATCTTTTTACTTGCCCAAAAAAGAAGCCATTTAAATAGATACATCCCAAGTAGACCAAAAATTAACCACATTTTCTAGGCCATGCATACCACATCTCATTACAGCACACTTTATCGAGAATGCCTTTAAGCATGGCGATGTTCAGCAGCCTGACTTTTTAAAGATTTCCATTAAGCTCACCCCGAAGGCATTTGAGTACATCGTAGTTAATCGGATTAAAAATGAAAAATCAATTACATCAAGAGGTGTTGGTTTGCAAAACATGCAGAAAAGACTGGAGCTGATGGTTCCTGGTAGGTTCCAAATACTACAAAGTTGTAATGAATACGAATATCATGCGTATCTAAAAATTCAAGTTTTATCATGAAAAAATTGAAAGTGGCCGTTCTTGAAGATAACCAAGAACTCTTAAACCATTTAATTGAGATGGTCAAAGAAACAAGGTTGGTGGAAGTGGTAGTGGCTGAAACGGATCATAAGGTTTTCTTAGAAAAAATATCATCTGCCTTACCAGATGCTTTGCTTTTGGATATTGATCTAGATGGACAGCATATTTCAGGTTTGGACATTGCACGAATAAAAAAACTGCCCGTTCTTTTTGTAAGTGGAAAAACTCCAGAGTTTACAAGCCATATTGAGGACATAAACATGGAATTATCTGTGCCGGTTTCCCATATTTCAAAACCTATTACAGAGCTAAAGCTTTCTCGGATTTTACCAAAGTTTATTGAGGAGATCAAGGCTAGAGAAAAGTCTCAATTTGTGATACTTGACCTTCCAGAAGGGAAAAATATAAAAGTTCAAATCAACGATATCGTTTATATTGAGACCTGTGAAGGGCAAAGTGGAAGATCAAACAATAAAACCATTTATTTCACCCATCGTCCACCAGAAACACTTTATAACTTCTCATTTTCCAAAATGCAAGAAAGAGGTTTTCCTAGTGAAAAATTTGTAAAGATTCGAACATCACACGTCATTAACATCGATAAAATGGAATGTTATAACAATAGCACCCATAAGGTAGAGTTGTATGCCATGAGCGGGAATAATAGGGTGGAGAGGATCGCGCTGCCAGTATCTGAAGATTATCGAAAATATGTGAGGATAAAGCGTTATTAATTTCCGGGAGTTATTACCCCAAAATCGGCAAGTATTCCCTTTCTAGCGGGAGTGTTTCCCTGAACAATGAATAGATAACTTACTGTATCACATTTGCTTTATAAATCTAAAGCAAATGATACCAGCTGTTAATTTTCATTTATGGGAACCCTGCAACATGCGTTGCAAGTTCTGTTTTGCCACCTTCAAAGATGTGAAGGGCACCATTTTGCCTAAGGGCCACCTCCCCAAAGAAAAAGCCATTGAATTGGTTCGCCACCTTGTGGATTTTGGGTTTGAAAAAATCACTTTTGTTGGAGGAGAACCAACACTTTGCCCATGGTTAACTGAACTGATGGCTACGGCAAAACAGGGAGGTCTTACGACCATGCTCGTAACCAATGGAAGTAGACTTTCTGAGAATTTTTTATCGGAAAACGCTAAATGGTTAGACTGGATTGCGCTGAGCATAGACAGCTTAAATGATGCAACAAATATCGCAATAGGCCGCGGAGAACGAGGCAAGCAGCCTATCCATTTAAGCACTTATAAGGCGCTCATTGACCGAATCAAGTTTTATGGCTATGGTTTAAAAATCAACACCGTAGTTAATAAGTTAAATCAAGATGAGGACATGAGCCATTTGATAGAATATGCCCAACCAGAACGTTGGAAAATCTTCCAAGTTTTACCCGTAAAGGGGCAAAATGATAAGAACATTGAAGCATTGACCATAACCTCAGAAGCATTTAATGATTTTCTTCATCGGCATCAACATTTGTCTTCAGTTACAACAGTTGTTCCGGAAAACAATGAGGCCATGAGGGGTTCTTATGCTATGGTGGATCCTGCAGGGCGATTTTTCGACAACTCGAAAGGTACACACACCTACAGCCATCCCATTCTTGAAGTCGGAACACGAATTGCGATTCAACAAGTAAACTTAGACTTGCAAAAGTTTGAAGAACGGGGGGGGCGATTCAACTGGAAGAGGAACAAAACATTTCCCCAAAGGATAACCCTATCTGGTCCGGTAGCTTCAGGAAAATCAACCATAGGAAGAAAACTGGCTGAACATCTTAATTACTCCTTTTTGTCTATCGGAAATAAAACAAGGGAATTGGCAGAATCTCAAGGGTACACCATCGTGGAATTTCAAGAGAAATGTTTAAAAGAGCCTGGATTAGACCAAAAGATTGACGAGTCTTTTACCAATGAGTGTAATCAGCAAAATAAACTTATTGTCGATTACAGATTAGGATTCAATTTTATTAAGGACGCATTCCATATTTATTTAGACATAACAAATGAACAAGCCGTTGAACGCCTCAAAAAGGCCCAGCGTAAGTCTGAATCATCTGATACGGTTATAAAACGAAATGAGACGTTCCGAAATCAATTTTTACAAGCCTATAACATCGACTACTCAGACCCGAAACATTACGACTTAATTATTGATGTGGAGGAATTTAACAGTGCAGATGAAATAGTAAATCACATTCTTCATATCCTAACACCTCAAGCATGAAAAGCTTCAGAAATATGGCGGTTTTTATCGATGGCGACAACATAAGCCATGATTTTATACCTTTTATAATGAATAAGTTAAATAAAAAAGGCCATGTTATTCTTAAAAGGGTGTATGGAGACTTTAACAAAGACAATTTAAAACCTTGGATCAACGTGGCAAAAACGCATAACCTAGCGCTTAAACAAGTGGATAGACTATCCCGAAGGAAAAACAATACAGACATCGGATTAATCATTGATGCGATAGATACCATTCATACAACTCCTTTGGACCAGTTTTGTCTCATTTCTGGGGATATCGATTATTTACAGCTTATTCAATTTGTTAAATCCAAAGGAATCAAAACTTTGGGAGTGGCAGGTTATAATAAAAATAAGCTCCTAGAACCTGCTTGCGATGAGTTTTGGAATATTCAAGATGAAATGCATTCACTTTCAAAGAAAAAGGAAAAACAACAACTAAAAAAAGAAAACCTTGAGGCATTTAAGTGTTCATTTCCAGTTGTTTACAAAATTATAACAAAGAATATGAAGCGGTCTTTCCATAAGTCCAACCGATGAATTTAAAAGACTAAAGACCTTATCTCTTCTTCTATGTTTTATGGTTTCCTTGATCCATTCAAAATCGTGGTGCGAAAGCCGAAACGCATTACAGTAGGCATCACCTTTAATCCTTAGCATCATGGCCAAAGGCAAAGCGGGCAAACCCTCCACAACGGGTAACCCCTCCGGAAAAGGGCGCGATAATAATCCGCCCGCAACCAAAAAATGACAACTGGGGAGGGAAACCTCCCCTTTTTATTTCTTACCACATAACATAAAAAAATACGCCATCCCTTTCTTCCACCTACACCGCCCTCACACCCATACCGGCCACAAAAACAAACAAAACAACGCATCCACCCACCGCCGATATCCCTCTGCCTTTTTAAACACATCAGGGAACAAAAACATCACAAACGCACCCAATAAAAACAACCACACACTTCCGCAAAAAACGGGTCGGAACCAACCCAGCCACCATCCTACACTTGTTAAGGCAAAAACCAAGGCGCCAATAATCCAAAACCAAGGACCACGCCAAGCACCGGATAACCAACCGCCCGAGGGCGCCTCGTCCGTTGGAACAGGACGCCACTGCTCATACATAGACAGCAACAGCAAATTCAAACAGGCTAAACCAAATACCACCGCGCCGGCCGGAAGGGTGTCCAACGACAAAGCATCTGCTTTCTGCCCCAAAGGTAAGGTCAATACCCCTGCCGTAAAGCCTAAAGCAATAATCAATTCCTTGGACATGAAAGTCATGCGAAAATGACGGGATAAAAAATACATCAGGTAATAATTCCCTAAGATGAATAGGGAAATCCCGGCGGTAAGCCATTCATAAAAATCAAGAAACACCAGCGCTGCCACCAAACAAAGGGGAAGCGACAGGTAAAAAATCACTTTAAAAAAACCGCGATACCTTTGGTGAAACCGATGTCTTTCATAGGCATGGGACTGTGGACCAAACAAATGGTCGAACGTGTAGATGATCCACACGAAAAATCCCAACAACAGATAGGGCATCGGTTCCGGGGTTTGACCCGCTTCTTTGGCAATGGCCACAGACAATAATGCCGTGCCCAATGCCACATCTATACTCAGCCAATTGATCCATTTGGGAAGTCCCATTATCATTTGGCTAAAATACACTTATTGTGCATGAAGCAAACTACGAAGACTCGTTTTTTCTTCCAAAACCTGGGCCAATTGGGCGATGGGAATGCGGGTTTGTACCATGGTGTCGCGCTCCCGCAAAGTGACTTGCTGGTCTTCTAAGGTTTGGTGGTCTACCGTAATGCAATAGGGTGTTCCAATGGCATCTTGCCTTCTGTAACGACGTCCAATGGCATCTTTATCGTCATATTGAAGGGCAAAATCGAATTTTAAAGCCTGCACAATGTCTTTGGCTTTTTCGGGCAATCCGTCTTTTTTCACCAAAGGAAGCACGGCTAACTTAATGGGCGCCAGGGCCGCAGGAATTTTCAACAAAGTACGGGTAGAACCATCTTCAAGTACTTCTTCTTGGTACGCCGCAGACAACACCGCCAAAAACATGCGGTCCAAACCAATGGCGGTTTCTACCACGTAAGGCACATAACTTTGGTTCAATTCTGGATCGAAATACTGTTGCTTGCGGCCGCTGAACTTCTCATGCGCACCCAAGTCGAAATCGGTACGGGAATGTATTCCCTCCAATTCTTTGAATCCCATGGGAAACTGAAACTCTATGTCGCAAGCGGCGTTGGCGTAGTGGGCCAATTTGATGTGGTCATGAAAACGGTAGTAGTTGGCTCCCATGCCCAACGCTTCATGCCAGCGCATTCTGGCTTCTTTCCAATACTGATACCATTCCATTTCGGTGCCGGGACGCACAAAAAACTGCATTTCCATTTGTTCAAATTCCCGCATCCGGAAAATAAACTGCCTGGCAATGATTTCGTTCCGAAAGGCTTTTCCGGTTTGGGCAATGCCGAATGGAATCTTCATTCGTGCGGATTTCTGCACATTTAAAAAATTCACATAAGAACCCTGGGCGGTTTCCGGGCGAAGGTAAATGGTGGCGGCTTCTCCGCTGACAGAACCTAATTCGGTGGAAAACATGAGGTTGAACTGTCGCACATCGGTCCAATTTCTTGAGCCACTGATGGGGTCTGCAATCTCTAAATCTAGGATTAACTGCTTTAGTGCGGGTAAGTCGTTGCTTTCAAGGGCGGTGCGCATCCGGTTTTCAATGGAGGCAATGTCGGCCAAATATCCTTGAACGCGTGGATTGGTTTGTTCATACAGGGCCGCATCGAAAGAATCGCCAAACCGCTTGGCTGCCTTTTCGATTTCTTTACGGGCTTTTTCCCGTATTTTTTCCATGTGTTCCTCCAACAAAACGTCGGCACGGTAGCGCTTTTTGGAGTCTTTGTTGTCAATTAAAGGGTCATTGAAGGCATCTACGTGTCCGGAGGCTTTCCAGGTGGTAGGATGCATAAAAATGGCGGTATCAAGGCCTACAATGTTTTCATGGAGGCGTACCATAGATTGCCACCAGTATTCACGGATATTTTTTTTTAGCTCAATGCCATAAGGCCCGTAATCATACGTGGCACTTAATCCATCGTAAATTTCCGAAGAGGGAAAAATAAATCCATACTCTTTGGTATGAGCGATGAGGGCTTTTAAAAGGTCGTCCGGTTGAGCCATGTCTTCAAATTTGTGCAAACGTACAAACTTTCCGGCGGATGAAGGTTTTAGGGGAGCAGGCCGGGCAGGAAGTTTTCTAACAATCTACCCAACAGGTATTTTCCAATTCCATAGAAAACGGAAAAAACAGGACTTTCGGCTTTCATGTCGGCGGACACCCAAGGATCCTCCACGGGATAATGCGCGGCAAAGAGGCAAAGGGGCATCAGGGCCAACACCGCAATGACCAATCCGGTAAGTCCGCCTAAGGATTGATTGAGCCAATTGACCATCATGACGCGGAAAATTTTCCGGCTTAGGCTGGCTAAAATGCCGGCCATGACCAAAAGGGGAATCCAGGTGAGAAACAACGCGATGGTTCCTGTTTGGGAATCGGTAAGCCCTAGGGTGGCAATTTTTGCTTCGGTCCAGCCATACACATCTGGATAGACCACGTAGCCCAAACCAAGGCAGACGAGATACACCAGCATGCCGGCCAAGCCGGTATAATAACCCAAGCCGGCACCGATGGCGCAACAAACAAGTAAGGCAATGTCTACGTTGGTCATGGCAGAAAAGGGATATAATCCTTGATTGGATGTAGCATGGACATAAAGAAAATGAAAAATGAGGAAAGATGCATTTTAACCGGTAAAAACCATTTCTCCTACTTCATGAAGGCGCAAACCAAGGTGCATTTCTATTTGGTTAATGCGACTTAAAACTTCATGAAGGTTCAGGTTTTCGTGGACCGAATGCGTATTTTACACCACATACAATTTTAAGTTATGGTCATTACCATTGATAATATTTTATTCATTGGTTCTTTTTTATTGTTGATAAGTATTGTATTGGGAAAAACCTCCCATCGATTTGGTGTACCCACCCTGTTGCTTTTTTTGGGCGTAGGAATGTTAGCAGGATCGGAAGGATTGGGAGGAATTCCATTCGACGATCCTCAGTTGGCCCAATTTATTGGGGTGGTGTGTTTAAATTTCATTTTGTTTTCGGGTGGGTTAGATACGCAGTGGAAATCCGTAAAACCCGTGTTAAAGCCGGGACTCATGCTTTCTACTGTGGGGGTTGTACTTACTGCGGTAAGTCTTGGTGGATTTGTTTATGTGCTGACGTCTTTTACCCTTTGGGAAAGTATGTTGCTTGGCGCCATCGTATCTTCCACGGATGCAGCCGCCGTATTTTCCATCCTTCGGTCCAGAAAATTGGGTTTGAAAGATCATATAAGACCAACCCTTGAACTGGAAAGTGGAAGCAACGATCCCATGGCATATGAGCTCACCCTTGTTTTTATAACCTTGGTTGAAAATCAAGACAGTGATTGGACCACCATCGTTCCCCTGTTTGTAAAACAAATGGCTTTGGGGACTCTTTTAGGCTGGGTGTTTGGCCGCTTCATGCGTTTCATCATCAATAAAATAGC
>CAZRHR010000026.1:0-31446 GCA_964599915.1 uncultured Candidatus Competibacteraceae bacterium
AGTGGCACGCGAGCTGGGTTCAGAACGTCGTGAGACAGTTCGGTCCCTATCTGTGGTGGGCGTTGATAATTGAAGGGAGCTGACTCTAGTACGAGAGGACCGAGTCGGACAGACCTCTGGTGTACCTGTTGTAGCGCCAGCTGCATCGCAGGGTATCTATGTCTGGAACGGATAAGCGCTGAAAGCATCTAAGCGCGAAGCCGCCCCTAAGATGAGTTATCGTTTGAGGGTCGTCAAAGACTATGACGTTGATAGGCTATAGGTGTAAAGGCAGTAATGTCAAAGCCGAGTAGTACTAATTGCCCAAGATTTTCTTTAAACGCTCACACTTCTGTGCTACGAAATTATTTCTCTCGTCCAACATATCTTATTTAAGGTTTTATGGTGACTATAGCGTCGGTGTCCACCTCTTCCCATCCCGAACAGAGAAGTTAAGCCCGACAGCGCAGATGGTACTGGGGTAACACCTGGGAGAGTATGTCGTCGCCGCCTTCACAAGAAGCCCTGCAGTAATGCGGGGCTTTTTTTTTATCCCGAGGGAACTTCGTAGAGTCCCTTCCTCTTCGAGTCCGCGTAAGGGCAGATGGTGATCTGCCCTTAGGGTTCGTCAGTATTTTAGGCTCTTCGTAGGTTCGGGTATGGGCAGATGATGATCTGCCCTTAGGGTTCGTCAGTGTTTTAGGCTTTTCGTAGGTTCGGGTATGGGCAGATGATGATCTGCCCTTAGGGTTCGCCAGTATTTTAGGCTCTTCGTAGGTTCGGGTATGGGCAGATGATGATCTGCCCTGCTGAGTCGCCAGCGCTTTCGGCTCTTCGTAGGTTCGGGTATGGGCAGATGATGATCTGCCCTTAGGGTTGCAGATTCTCTTAGGGCCTTAGCCTAAGATACGTGCCAGGTGTCAACGTACTTCCTAGGTCAGCTCCGTTTCTCTTTAAAAGCCATTTTAAGGAAACGCCATAGCTTTGTGATATACTATGCCATGTTTCGCCTTCTTTTACCAAATGGGTTTCTATCCCCTTCGCTGCTGCATTCCGCTTTGGCTCCAAAAATACGATCGTGCCTGGCTTGATATCTGTGTGTAAACTCCAGTCGTTATATTGCGACAAGGTTCTAGGACTTAGCTCGTGCTTTTCACAAATGCTTGCTTCATTATCCTCCTGACCTGCTATAAGCACCTTCAGTCCATTAATAAATGTGATTTGACTTCTTACTGGCGAAGTCGTGGTTGGCTTGCTCGAAAATGTGCCTACTTTTCTTGTTTCCTGAGTCTGCAGTGCGCTTGAACTTTGGGTCGGTGTTTTCCTTTGAGAAGATGCTGTTACAGGTGATGGGCCGCCATCTACTGCGGCCTCTGGTTTTTTAGAGGGGGGTGAATTGGCTCCTGAGGTTGAAGCCTCAATCTCTTGTATAATTTGTAATTCTCTACTGGCCTCATCAGGCTGACCCTCTAGGACCATTTTATCATATTTTGCGAGTTGGTAGCGCTCAATGAGTCCGATGAGTAATGGCGCATAATTGGGGTTGGTGGCGTAACCGGCTGCTTTGAGTCCATGCGCCCATCCCTGATAGTCTGTTTTTTCCAATAAAAACAAGCCTTTGTATCGCTCACGAGAGGTTAAAAAGTGGGCATGGTCTTTATAGGAATCCAAAACATCGCTATATTTTCTGAAGCATTCATCTTTTTCATCATCATCTTGAATATAGGTAGGTCCCGACCATTCTTTATGACACTTTATACCAAAATGATTATTTGCTTCTCGTGCCAGTGGACTATTACCAGAACTGGATTCTAGGATTCCTTGTGCCAATGTTATACTGGCTGGAACTCCTGTAATTCGCATGTTTTCCATTGCTGCATGCGCGTAGATTTCAATGTATTGCTCCGTACTTAGTTTTTCACCATTTCCCGGTGTACCCGCATATAGCGTGAAACTTATTAATAGTAACTTGAACATATCGTCTACTTTAAAATTGTAATTGGTAGGATTTAGCTAGAACTCACCTCTTACAAATTTAAAACGACGCTTCCTGGTTTATGTTATCCCAAGAACTGAGTTTTTAACCTTCTATGGTTCATAATCAGGACTTTTTTCATCGGCGTCGGGTTCCTCCCATTCGGCCAAAATCTCTTCCCAATCCTCTGGGTCCATCATGGGCTCTTGTGAACCTAAATTTCTTCTATGTTTTTTGGTCGGACGTCCTTTTCCCCATTGTGCAGCAGGCCAGCTTCCCGGAACTACTATTTTTGGCGGCGTCAGATCCTGTAAAAAGAATATTTTGTCCTTCGCTGCTATTCTTTGGCTTGGGATAAGGAGGATCTTGTATTTTCGGTACCCTCCGGGTAGACGAATTTCAAGCTCATCTCCCGGAAAAACATATTTTGATGGTTTTAGACTTTCTCCTCCCAATCGCAATTTTCCTGCTTTGATAAGCCGGGTGGCTTCTGTCCTAGTCTTTGCAAACCGAACAGCCCACAACCATTTATCTGCACGTTCAGCCGGAAGACCTTGTTGTATCATGAGATTTGGGACCAGTTGGAAAAGGATTTCGCTCTTACTTGTAAATACCGATGTAGGGTAAAATGTTCTGGCAGATGAAGATGCGGGTCTTTTTGTAAAATATCTATAGCTGATTGTCTGGCTTGATATAACAATGCTTGGTCGGTGCTCAAATCTGCAATTTTAAATTGTAAATCGCCACTTTGCCGTGTTCCTTCTATTTCTCCCGGGCCTCTAAGTTGTAAATCTACTTCCGCAATTTTAAATCCATCATTGGTTTCACACATGGTGCGCATACGCACCCGACCCTCTTCGGATAACTTCTCTCCGGTAATTAAAATACAATAGGATTGATCCCCGCCTCTTCCTACCCGTCCACGCAATTGGTGCAATTGACTTAGCCCAAATCTTTCCGCACTTTCTATGACCATAAGGGTCGCATTAGGCACATTTACACCCACTTCAATCACCGTGGTGGCCACCATAATATGATATTTTTTTGCCAAAAAGGCCTGCATGGCTTCTTCCTTTTCTTCAGGTTTCATTTGTCCATGCACCATCACAATGTTATACTGAGGGAGTGCATTTTTTAATCGTTCATATCCTTCTGCTAAATTTTCATAATCTACTTTTTCGGACTCCTCGATTAAGGGAAATACCACATACGCTTGAAACCCTTTGTCTATTTCTCTTCTCATTAAGTCAAATGTCCAGCTTCTTCCAGAAGGATACCTATGAATGGTTTGTACCGGTTTTCTACCGGGCGGCAGCTCATCTATCACGGAAAGATCTAAATCGCCATAACGGGTCATCGCCAAAGTTCGTGGGATGGGGGTGGCCGTCATTACTAATATATGCGGTGGCAAAACTGTGTTTTTAGTGTAAAGCCTAGCCCGTTGTGCTACCCCAAACTTATGTTGTTCATCAATCACTGCCAATCCCAACTTTTGAAAATCTACTTTTTCCTCTAAAATGGCATGGGTACCTACCAAAATATGCAAACTTCCGTCCCGCAGGCGTTCATCAATATCTCGTCTGGCCGCAACTTTGGAACTTCCGGTAAGCAGTGCAATGGTTACTCCTGTAGATTGGAGCAAAGCTGACATCCCATGAAAATGTTGGGTCGCCAAAATTTCTGTGGGGGCTAGCATACACGCTTGAAAACCATTATTGATGGCCATGAGCATGGTCAAAAGTGCCACTATGGTTTTCCCGGAGCCGACATCGCCCTGAACCAAACGATTCATCTGTTTGCCAGTTAAAATGTCGGAGCGAATTTCTTTGAGTACCCGCTTTTGCGCTTGGGTAAGGGTAAAGGGTAAATGATGGTTATAAAAAGTCTGGAAAATTCCGGAGAGGTCAGGAAATAAATGTCCCGGAGAGGTTTGTTTACGCTCTTGTCTGGCTTGAAGCATACGAATTTGGGCGATAAACAACTCCTCAAATTTCAGTCGCTGCCTTGCCTTTTCCATGGCTTGCTGGCTACCTGGCAGGTGGATATCCCGAATGGCTTGATCACGAGAGGGTAAATGATAAGCTTGCAGCAAGGATTCAGGAAGATTTTCGCTGATTTTTCCCGGATATAATTCCCAAAGATGTTTCACCATCTTGGCGATGAATCGGGTGTCCACCCCTTTGGCTTTAGCCTTTTCCGTAGTGGAATACACCGGCTCTAGTCCCTTTTTCAAGGGCTTGTCCGGCACAAGGACTTCCATTTCGGGGTGAGCAATGTTCAATTGGCCATTAAAAACACTGGTTCGCCCAAAAATTAAATATTCTTTATCCGGGTAAATTTGGTCCTTGGCCCATTTTACTCCGGTAAACCAAACCAGTTCCACACTTCCTGTTCCGTCTTCAAAAAGGGCTGTTAATCTTTGGCGGTGCCCTTTACCTTCCAACAATTTTACATAAGAAAATTTCCCTCGAAACTGCACCTGCATTCCGGCCTGTCTGCAATCTACAATTTTCTGAATCTGGCTGCGATCCACATAACGGAAAGGAAAATACGCCAACAAGTCTCCCATCTTGTGGATGTGAAGTTCCTTGTTCAAAATTTCTGCTTTTCTAGGGCCCACCCCCTTTAGGAACTCAATGGGCGTATCCATGACTGATTTCCCCATACGTAACAAAGGTAACGAAACCTTGCTGGGACTAAGGACGATTGCTTATTTTTTCCGTTTAAAATTGATGAAACGGAAATTGTATTTCATCTGTACCTTGAATTCGGTTCTAACATTTCCATTGATAAGATCCAACCCGGAGCCAATGGAATTGCGGTTTTCAAAGTACGTTTGGGCAATTCTAAACCAAATATCTAAATCTCGTACAGGTTCTATTTTCATGTTGAGGTACCAACGCATGCCTTTGTCATTAAAGCCCGGTACGGAAAAACTGTATAAAACATCATTTTCATAAGTGAAAATGCGGGCATCAAAATCGTTGACTTGAAACAAAGCAATCCGTGCGGAAAAATCTACTGGAATTTTCGTCGGCTTATACACTACGTCCTGATACACCATAAATCCTTCTCCTAAGGTTTGGTCCGGACGGCGGTTGGTGGCGTATTCAAAGCGACTTCTCAGTTTAAGTTGTCGGTTTACCTCATAGGTAAAGTTAAAGCGATAATTGGTGCGGCCTTGGTGAATGAGTGGGTCCGTAAACTCATTATCTTCTTTTCCATCTAGGGGTCTAAACTGATGCCTTACACGTACATAAGCTTCTACTTTTCGGCTTGGAATATAGGATAATTGCCCTAAGGCTTCATAGCCCTGCGCGGGCGAACTAATGCCAAATCGCATCCAGGGATAGGAAAAAATATCTACATACCCCTGAAGTTTAAAGTACTTAATCGGCGTAGTTTCAAAACCTACATATAGGCCCGTCTCATTGTTATCTGCCAACCGATCCGATATGGCGTTGGAATTATTGTTCTGATAGCGTTCTCCAAATTGGCGGTATAGCATGGCCAGCGAGAAATTGGGGTGAACTGCAGCCTGCACCCCATGGGTCATGGCAAAACCTCCATTTTCACTTACCGAAAACTCACCATAGGCATAAAATTTCCCGAGTAAAACGTCATAGTCTACACCTGCATTGAACAATTGGGTTCCTCTGAAACGATACAAGTTATACGCTTGGTCGGATGGGGTAACAGCGGCAGAATAAATGGTTTGTACTGCCGTTGCACCAATATTAAATTTCCCTCCCCTGTAAGTCACATGACCACCATACATGGTTTCCCCAATGGTTTCCTTTTTGGATAATTCCGAAACGGTGCGGTGAAATCCTGACTCCAGTAAACTTGCCACCTCCAATTCTTCTCCTGTGAGTGAATCTCCTTGCGCCACCGTTCCATCAATTCTTTTATGGCTGAAAAAACCTGTTACATCGAAACGACCAAGTCTGGCCTCAGCCGCCACACCTCGGTTAAAATTGAAGGCATTGGTGGCTGTATATTGTCTCACGCCAACGGGGTAGCGCTTTACGTTCATTACATACGCCGTTTTGCCAAACGCCAGTCCTGTCCATAAGGTTAAGCCTTGCCCAAATTGAAGTTGGTAGTCGCCAATGGCAATTTTTTTGAAAATGCCCACATCTCTGATAAATAGGTGCGCAGAATTAAAGTCAAATCCTTGGGGCTGCGATCCTCTGAAAAACTCTTCTCCACGGTCTTTTCTTCCGGCCCAACCAAAAGAAACCTTATCCTTATAGGTAAACCTGTATCGGGCAAACAATTGATAGGAACTGCCCAGATATCCATCCGTGGGGTCTACTTTATTCCTTCTAAAACCTTCCTGCTCTTCGAGTAAATCCACCACCCGTGTCACGATTTCATTTTTCCCGTATTTGAAAATGCTGGAAAGCCTTGTTTTCTGCTTTTCTTCCACGGGAGCAACGGTAAGAAAGGGGTATAAAACGTAAAGGGTTTCTACATTCCAACCCGGAATCAGCTGCATTTCATAGATGGAAAGCAGTGGGCCATTTCTCTTGATATAATCGAATAGTGCGAGAATTTGGGGCTCACTGAGGAGGTTAAGTTTGGCTAAATCGTCTTTGGTGGTTTGGTTTAGGTTAATGGGATTGTCATAGAAATAGTACAAATCTTCCACCAAGGCAGTATAATCCAATTCGTTTTCTGTGGTTTCAGAAATGGTCTCAATCAATCGCTCAATGGCATTTTCTTTTACCGGATTCGAACCCGTTTGAGCCTTAACGTCAACGCCTATGAACCAGAGGCATACACCGATCAACCAAATTGCTCCACTCCTCATTTTCCGAACGCGTAACTTAAAGAGGCCTGTGGCGCAAAGCCTAAAATTTGATGCCAACGTGCGGCAACATCCAAAATGAGACGCTTTTTCAAGTGCAAGCCCATGCCAAATGAAGGCATCATGGGATTGGTATTCAATCCAATTCGGACGTACAATGGCTCTGCCAAATGATATTCCGCTCCAGCACGGAAAGTAGGTTCGTATAAAAGGTCTTTTTCAAATTCGGCGGTAGCGGTCAGTTTGTCATTGAATTTATACAACATGCCTAACCGGAAAATGGTAGCCATTTTTTCTCGGTTAAAATCGGCCACTGGAGTGCGCGTTGGGTTGAAAATATGCCCGCCAATATGCCACTTTTCACTTACCCGAACTAAAAATGACACTTCTCCAGAGGCGGTAAACAAACTTCCGTAAATGTCTCCAAACTGCATGTAATGCAGGTTTAATTGTACGCCTAAAGAGAAAGTTGGGCCGAAATTTTTTGCATAAGCAAATCCAATTTTATTTTCATTGTATTCGCTATATCCGAAGCGATAAAGGTTTAACCCAAAGGTCCCTTTGTTTTTAATTGGGGCGGCAAAAGCGATTCCTTGGCCCATCAACTCAGGCATAAAATACCTGTTTTCATAGAACGCTCCAACGGTGGGTTTTTCTAAAAAGGCCAAACTCGCTTGGTTGTTCCAAGACCCGTAAATGTCTGTTAGTGCGACTGAGGCATGCCCTAAGGCTGCAGAACGCGCACTAAACGGGGAATTTTGTGCAACTAAGGTGAGCGGCCACAAAATAAAAAGACCTAAGGCCTGTAAAAATCTTCTCATACCTTACAATTCATTCCTGCTTGCAAAAGGACTTTGCACTTGGTTTGGATATACGAAAGAATGAATTTCTTTGGCTTGTTCCAACACTATTTGGTGTAAACTCCTCATGTGGTCCGTCAATTTTTTTTGGATTTCTTCCGAGTCGTTTGCAAGGATACGGATGGCCAATAAGGCTGCATTCGCACTTCCATTCAACGCTACGGTCGCTACTGGAACTCCCGATGGCATTTGTAAAATACTCAAAATACTATCTAAACCTATGAGGGAATTTTTGGATTGAATGGGAACGCCAATCACGGGTAAAATAGTCATGGAAGCCACCATGCCTGGAAGGTGAGCCGCACCACCAGCTCCTGCAATAATTACCTTTAAACCTCTTGATAATGCGGTTTTTGCATATTCAATCATCCGGTCCGGGGTGCGGTGTGCAGACACGACCTCCATCTCAAACGGAATCCCAAATTCTGAGAGCAAATCCGCTGCTTTCCTCATGATTTCTGCATCCGAACTGCTGCCCATGATGATGCCTACCAGCGCCTTTTGTTGTTCCATAGGTTACAAAGATAGGGAATTGCCACCCCGAATAAAAAGGCCTAGTTTTCTTACATCCTCCTCAGCTCTTTTTAAATCTTCTATATGGGGTGCCACAAGGTTCACATGCCCCATTTTGCGAAATGGCCGAACCTCTTTTTTTCCATACCAATAGACATTAGCACCCTTTAAGCCATGAAATGCGGTTAGCTGGGTTTCATCCGGCAATCCTGAAGCATCAGGTGCACCGACCAAGTTGAACATCATCCCAGGATTTTCAAGATTTACAGGAACCACAGGTAGTCCTTTTAATATCCTAACATACTGCCCAAATTGGGAGATATTACATGTGTCTGTACTGTGATGTGCGCTGTTATGGACCCGAGGTGCCATTTCATTTATCCATAGTTGTCCCGAATCATCTTGGAAAAACTCGATACTCAATATACCTATGTAGTCTAATGATTCTACAATGGTTCGGGCCATGTCGCCCATCCATGCCATTTGTTCTTCCGAAAGATTTGCTGGACAAAGTACCGTTTCAGCCCGAAATGCTGCTTCATGAACCACCATTTCCACCGCAGGAAAAAGGGCCATACCACCAAACTGGTCTCTGGCAATGGTTATGGCAAATTCCTTTGGGGAGGATAAACCCATTTCCGCAACACAAGGTTGGGGGAAACCTTCTTTCACATCCGTTTCCGTGACAATTTTTTTTACGCCATACCCATCGTAACCACCCCGTCTTTTCTTCAGAAAATAGGGGAAATTGATTTTTGCGGGCGTACGGCCATCTTCAAGCAACTCATAAGGCAGGGTAGGGAGTCCAAGGTGTTGGATAAAGGTTTTTTGCCATCCTTTGTCCTGGAATTGTCGAAGGTGTAAGGCAGAGGGAATAACTTTTTTTCCCCGCAAAGTCAATTCTTCTAAAGCTTCGGTATTTACGTCCTCAATCTCAATGCCCATCACATCTACTTTTTCCCCGAAATCCAACACATCTTTCGCTTGTTTAAAATCTCCCATAAAAAGTGCATTGGGCAGCATGCGACAGCTTGCATCCTTATGTGGATCAAGAAAATAAAAGGTCTGACCCATGGCTTCCGGGTCGGTGCCGATAAGCCATCCCAATTGACCGCCGCCAAGGATGCCGATATTTACTTGCATGCCCAAAAGTACGCAGTACCCGCTTTTTTTTCGTTAAGTTTGAACCAAGACTAAAGCCAGGTGTATTAAGGTTTTGTTAACGACCAAAGGTGGAGAAATCAACGTTACGTGACGAGGAACTTATGGCTGCATTGCAAGGCGGACGCGCAGACGCATTGTCCGAATTGCATGGGCGATATGCATCACGTTTACGTGCATTTTTCCTGCGCATGCTGGGAGGCGATGCAGAGAAAGCCCTTGATTTCACCCAAGATACCTTTACTCGAATTTTGGAAAACCCCGGCGCTTTCGATGTAGAAAGGCGCTTCTCAACTTGGATTTATACCGTGGCTTCTAACCTTTGTAAAAATGAGTATCGCCGGATGGCCGTACGCCGACGGATCGACCGCCCGGATGCAGATGTGTCTCGGGTAAAAGGCTCTTCTGGAGAGGAATTGGCTCGCTCTGTGGATTTAGCTGATTTTATGGAAGAACTCACCCAAGCCTTGGGAAAATTGGATGAAGAACGGAGGACTACCTTCATTCTTCGTTTTCAACAAGACTTAAGCATCAAAGAAATTGCAGAAATTACAGGTGTTTCGGAGGGGACCGTAAAATCTAGGTTGTTTTACATTACACGGCAGCTTTCAGGCCAGCTTAAACATCTTGAACCTTTAATGCAAACCGGCTCATGAACATGGAAACACCAGATTGGGAATGGGTAGAAGAAAAAATGCAGTCGGGTCCATGGGAATCTTTGTCTGCAGCGGATCAACAAGCGCTTTCGCCTTGGTACGACGCCACGCTTTTTAACCGTGAAAGGGCCTTGCTTGCTTTTGCTCAACAGGGTTTTATGGAAGACAAAGCGACCATTGTTCCTCCTTTTGTACCCAAGGTAGAAAAACGCAAATCGTCCTGGACCTGGTGGCCATGGATGGGTGTGGCTGCGGCCTGCCTCGCTGGTGTGTGGTGGTGGTTGGCTGTTCCTGAGCAAGGTAAAGAATTGGCCTATGAGCCACAGCATAACACCACTGAGCGTAACCTTCCCAGTCCGGAAGAAGCGTCCCAAATGCAAGTTGCAAATGACGAACAACAGGCATATCGAGCGCCTTTTCAACATGCACCTCGGGTTCAGCCTGTTGAAGAAGTCATTTTGATGAAAGAGGAAGATGTGGAAGCCGAAGAAGAATTTCAGGATATACCTGTGGTGGCCAGCCGGAAGCAAATGGCTACCCCCACAACCGCTACGGCCACTATGGACGCTTTTGCCTCGGAAAATGTAGTGTCCACCCATGAACGCAATGAAATGTCTGCGAATGGTTCAGCCGGCGCTGCGACTCCGTCCGTAAGTCTTGGTCAAACCACGGTGCGCTTTTATCCACCAAAATCTTGGAAGAAAAAAGACACCCTCACGCGGGGTGACACCCTTTTTATTCGCTTTTCCCGAAAAGGACAATCGGATACCTTAGTTCCTGCACACCACATCGCTCCTTAAAACTTTTATACCTAGATTAAACTTTTTCCTTTACCTTTCGTCCAATAGGGCATATGCACCCATTGACAGAAAGAGAACAAGACATCCTACAACTGGCGCAGGCGCAGAATCAGCTCGCGCTTACCTTGTTGGTGCAGTCGTATGGGGAAGCCTTATACCATTATATTTTAAAACTGATTCCCAGAGAAGCGGACGCGGATGATGTTTTACAGGAGACCTTAATTAAAGCCTGGAAAGGACTGCCCGGTTTTCGGGGCGATTCCTCCTTGAGTACTTGGTTGCATCGGATTGCATTGCATGAGGCTTACAATTTTCTCCGAAAAGAGCAATTACGACGAAAAAGACTTCAATGGATAGGACTTGGCACCCAAAGTAACCAGTCTACCGAATGGACTCGGAATCCGGATTATCTTTTACTGCAAGGGCTCGCAATTTTACCTGAGCGGCAGCGCTTGGTTTTTGTTTGGCGGCATTTCGACCAAATGGAATATAAGGCCATGGCCAGTTTAACAGGCCTGTCGGAGGGCGCATTAAAGGCCAGCTATCATCATGCGTTCAAGAAAATGGAGGTTTGGTTGAAAGCCAGGGCCTAAGCATGTCCAAAACCCATACCTTTGATGTATGGCAAGATGGATGGCATTGGATATTGGACTAAGGCGCATTGGTGTGGCTATAACGGATCCTTTATGCCTTTTTGCCCAGCCTTATGAGGTGGTGTCGCCGGATCAGCTCCTTGATTTTCTCAAAAAGTTTCAGGAAAAAGAGGGATTAAAGGGCCTTGTCATTGGTTTACCACTGCATTTAGACGGGCAAATGAACGATTTGGAAGCTACCATTCAAAAGTGGATCAAAACCATTCAAACGGTATGGCCTCAACTTCAGATTGTGCGGGTAGATGAGCGATTTTCATCGGTGATGGCAGGAAAGGCCATGCACATGGCAGGTGCCACGAGAAAGCAAAAACAAGAAAAGGGCAATTATGATAAAGTCTCCGCAGCCATTTTACTTCAAACTTGGCTGGCTCGACCCTCTTAAGCGTTGGCAAAGGCAGGATTAGTTGTATTTTTGCACTGATGATTTTACCAATAACAGCCTATGGTGATCCTGTTTTGCGAAAAATGGGACAGGACATCGATGCGGATTATCCCGAATTGCAGGAACTCATTTCCTCCATGTATGACACCATGTACCATGCCAGCGGTGTGGGCTTGGCGGCTCCTCAAATAGGAAAAGCCATTCGACTTTTTGTGGTAGATGCCAGTCCGTTTGCCGATGAGGAACCTGCGCTGGAAGGGTTTAAGAAAACTTTCATCAATGCCCAAATCCTTGAAGAAACCGGTACGCCTTTTAAATTCAACGAGGGCTGTTTAAGTATACCAGGCATTCGTGAGGATGTGTTTCGCCGGCCTTCGCTCACCATTCGCTACCAAGACGAACAGTTTCAAACCCACGAAGACACCTACACCGGTCTGGCGGCGCGTATTATTCAACACGAATACGACCATATTCAAGGCATTTTGTTCGTTGACCATATTTCTCCACTTCGGAAAAAAATGATAAAATCCAAACTGGAGAAAATTAGTAAGGGGGAAGCCAAGGCAGATTATAGACTTCGTTTTTTTTTACCAAAACGCCGCTAATCGGTCCGTTGCTCCGCCGTTGGATGTACTGATGAAAGATCAGGATACAGTTGGCGTGCAATGGCCAGTCTTTTCTTTAATTGGCCGGTGATGGCGTGATACAGCATCATCAGATCGCCCATAAGGCTCCAAAGGGGATACTGAAAGGTGGCGGGTTTGTTTTTTTCAATCCACAAATGACTGAGCCATGCCCAGCCATAGCCCCAAATGGGGGTGAAAGGAAGCCATAAAGCATTTTTAAAAATGAGGGCAAGAAGTGGAAAAACAAACAACCCTGTAGTGCCCACATAATGAAACGTACGGGTAAGCCCTTGGCGATGCTCGCTAAGGTAATACCAATAAAACATGGTAAACGTGGCGAATCTTTGGGGTGGAAGTTTATCCATGGTTTAATGTAGGAAGAATGTCTTTTTTTTCCAAATTCATAGGATGATTTGTCCGGATGTTGCTCCCTCTAGTCTTTTGTTTTACCTCCTTAAACACCAATTTTTCTAAGGTAATTCATGGTTTTCACTACTTTTGAAATTCAAATTCACATCCCATGTCATTTGCTTTGAACCGCGTTTGTACTTTGCTAGATGTTTCATTTCCCTTGATACAAGCCGGAATGATTTGGTGTTCGGGATGGGAACTGGCCGCTGCCGTATCCAATGCCGGCGGACTTGGCGTGATTGGTGCCGGCTCGATGTATCCTGAGGTATTGAAAACCCAAATAAAAAAGTGTAAAGCAGCCACTCAGAAACCATTTGCCGTAAACGTTCCCCTTTTATATCCCAACATTGAGGAACACATGGCCACCATTGTGGAAGAAAAAGTGCCGGTGGTGATTACGTCTGCCGGAAACCCTGCCACCTGGACTTCTCACCTGAAATCCCACGGCATTCGTGTGATACATGTGGTTAGCAGTGCAAAATTTGCCCAAAAGGCAGAAGCTGCAGGTGTAGATGCGGTGGTGGCAGAAGGATTTGAAGCAGGCGGTCATAATGGAAGAGAGGAAACCACTACGTTGGTGCTCATTCCTTTGGTGTGTGCTGCTGTACGTATTCCTGTGATTGCGGCGGGTGGCATTGGGTCCGGTAAAGCGATGTTGGCCGCCATGGCTTTAGGAGCTGAGGCCGTGCAGGTAGGTTCTCGGTTTGTGGCTTCTCAGGAATCCAGTGCGCATGACGCATTTAAACAAGCCGTGATTCAGGCTGCTGAAGGAAGTACCGTACTTACGTTGAAAGAAATTACACCGGTTCGCCTAATCAAAAATCCATTTTTTGCACAAGTAGAAGCGGCTTATGCCCAAGGCGCCAAGCTCGAGGAGCTCAAGGCGCTTCTGGGACGCGGTCGTGCCAAAAAAGGGATGTTTGAAGGAGATTTGGACGAGGGAGAACTCGAAATAGGGCAGGTGAGTGCTCAGTTTGCTACCATTTTACCTGCTGCCACCATTGTAAAAGACATGATAAACGAATACCAATCCACCTTGGAAAAACTTTGTAAATCTGGAGGGAATTAACCATGCATATGCCTCAATATCCTGTTTATCAGGACACGTTAGCCAACGGACTTCGCGTTTTTATTTTGCCAGACGATTCCACTCCCCTGGCAGCGGTGAATCTTTTGTACGATGTAGGAGCTTCAGATGAGTCACCCGAACGCACCGGTTTTGCCCACTTGTTTGAACATCTCATGTTTGAAGGAAGTGTTCATATTCCTTCTTTCGATACGCCTTTGCAAATGGCGGGTGGGACGAACAACGCCTTCACAAACAACGACATCACAAATTATTACTGCACCCTTCCTGCCAATAACCTTGAAACGGCCTTGTGGTTGGAGAGTGACCGAATGCTTGCACTCGATTTTTCCCAGGAAAAGTTAGACATTCAAAAAAAGGTGGTTATCGAAGAGTTTAAGCAACGGTATTTAAACCAGCCTTACGCAGATGCTTGGCTTTTGATTCGTGAAATGACCTATAAAGTTCATCCTTACCGTTGGGCTACCATTGGCCAGTCGGTGGAACATATTGAGGGCGCCACGTTAGAAGAGGTCAAATCTTTTTTTTACACCCATTATGCGCCTAACAACGCCATATTAACTGTAGCCGGAGGCGTGGATGTGGAGCAAACTTTTACAGCCATTAAAAAGTGGTTTGGGGACATTCCTTCCAGGACTGTTCCCGTGCGGAATTTACCTTTAGAGCCGCCACAAACCGAAAGAAGATTTTTGGAAGTGACAAGGCCGGTTCCGGATGACTTATTGGTCATGAGCTTTCCTATGGTCGCTAAATCCGACCCTTCTTATTATGCGTATGATCTTTTATCAGATCTTCTCGGAAATGGCGCCTCCAGCTATTTGCAAGAAGTCTTGGTTCGAGATAAACGAATATTTAATGACCTTTCCTGTTATATTTCAGGAAGCAGAGATGCTGGGATGTTTATGCTGGTGGGGCCCGTTCAGCAAGATTATACCTTGGCCCAAGCCGAGGCGGCTGTTTGGGAAACCTTGGCCGGATTTCCTAGCTGGCTCACCGAAGCACATTTAAATAAAGTAAAACAGCAAGTCATCTCAAGGGAAACCTTTGAGCGCACCGATTTGGCCCAAATGGCCCTTCGGTTAGGCTTATCTGTGCTTCGCGGCGATATGAACTTGGCTTTTTCTGAAGAAGAGCGCTATGCATCTGTTCAGGTAGAGGATATACATCGCGTTTTTCAAACCCTTCAACCACATGTAGTATCTGCACTGTATTACCGTGCCAAAAAATAAAAAATTCATGGATCGACATATTGCTCCCCTCATTCAACCACCCGCTCGTTTTCCTTCTTTAAAGGCTATCCAACTTCCATGTCCTCAGGGCCATGGTTCACTTTGGGCAGTAAAAGGAGGACGTGAACAGGTTTTTCGTTTGGAATGGCTTTTTCCCAAAGGTGAAGCCGCTTTTGGTCATCCTGTGTGGCCGGGGGTGATGATGTCCTTATTGGGTGAAGGAGTGGAGGGTCGCACGGCTGCTGAGGTTCATTTTGCTTTGGAATCCATGGGTGCACGTTTGGAACGCCAAGCCACAAGAGATTACCTTTCCGTCGCTGTTTCAGGTTTAACCCGCCATTTGCCGGTTTTGTTGCCATTAATGGAAGAATTGATCTGGTCCTCTGTTTTCCCGGAAAAGGAAATAGCCAGGGTGGTTGAACAGGAAATTACAGGATTTCGTATCCAGCAAAAGCAGGTAGATTGGCAAGCACGAACTGCGGCGCGTAGGCTTTTATTTAAAGGCCATGCGTATGGTATTCAAGCAGAAGAAAAGGATTTTGAAGGGATCAATAGAGATACCATCCTTAAAACTGCGGAGGAATTAATCTTGAAAACCACGCCAGACTTAATCCTAAGCGGCGGTTTTTCCGATTCTGATGTGGATTTTGTTTTGCAGCATCTTCGTCCAAGTTCACAAGCTTCTATTGCCATTCGGCAGGAAGAAGTGGCAGCCACTACGGCAAATAAAATTTTTGTTCCGGTAGAAGAGGCCTTGCAGTCAGCCATTGTTATGGGATTGAAAGCGCCATCCAGAACCTCGTTGGATTATCCGGGTTTTCGCTTTTTAACTACGCTATTTGGCGGTTATTTTGGGTCCCGGCTAATGAAAAATATTCGGGAGGAAAAGGGGTATACGTATGGCATTGGGTCAGGTATGACCGATACACGTGGTGGGAGCTTATTGTTTATTCAAACTGAGGTAGGGGCAGAAGTGACAGGCGCTACCCTTGCAGAAATAGAGCATGAAATGGAAAGGTTACGTCACGAACTGGTGAATCCTGGGGAAATGGATATTGTAAAAAATTATTTGTCCGGTGGTTATTTACGGGCGTTGGATGGACCATTTCGTCAGGCGGCCAAAGTGAGAAATGCCTGGATGTTGGGGGAAAGCATGCACCAAGACAGGGAAGTCATAGAAAAAATGATGGAGGTTCAGCCAGAAGATTTACGTAGGCTTGCCGAGCGATATTTCCGTTCGGACCAATGGGTTACGGCCGTAGCGGGACCACCTAGCGTAAAAATTTGATGGCCATCATAACCAGGCAAAAAAGAAACATGAAAATGGAAATTCTATTGATTCCATGCATCATGCGAAGGTTAACGTTGGATTTTTCCTCTCCTTTTTTAAAAAGAGTCAGAGGGTTAATGTAATGCAACAGTTGCTTTAAAAACATGGGACAATTTAGGGAATAAACAAGAAGTTTTCCAACTTGTTCAGGAGGGCTTTACTTCCCCGATAAAGTCTAGTATCAAATTTTTGAGTTCTAGACCAGACTTTTCTTCCATTCTTAGTTTCAGTACGTGCCTATTGCCCAAATCTGAAATGGAAACCACTTTATTCATGTCATCTTCCATCCCATGTAATCCGTTCATGATTTCGGGCTTCGGATTCACCAGAATCTCAATGGGAAAGGTGACATGTTTACGTCCTACATGAAATTTAAGACCAAATATTTTGACTACCGCAGTATATCGGAGCAGTTTGTTGGTTAGGAAAAGTTGCTCTTCGCCCGACTCTCTGTACTTATAAATTGAAAATGTTCTTGCAAACAGAATGAGCCAAAAAGCGGCAAGTGACAGAGACCAAATTCTATAATCTGTATTCAGGGAAATAATCACTAAAGGGATTAATAATACACCACCGACCAGTAGAAACTTTAATCTTTGAAGAATGGTGCGCGTTTTTGCTTTATCCCCTCTGGACGAGGCACGGATAAAAATGCGCAGGCTGTCAGCATGTTGTTTGTAGGTGATTTTGTCACCTATCATATGGATGAAAGAATTGGCCACCGGGGTTAATCCTTATAAAAGTTAGCTGGGCAAAAGTAAGAATATTTACAAAAGAATACTGCTTTTTTCAAACTTGCATTTAGTTTTCCTGTTTTTGTTTTAGGGTTTGGTTGTCAGTCTTCTTAAATACCTGTTATTCTCACGTTTATTTACCATCTACTTAATTGTTTTGTTTTTAATCTAGTTTTATGGAGATTTACCAATTAAATATGGGGCGGTGTTTCATGAGTTGTTGCACTTTATGCTCCACTTCCTTAAGACGTTGGCTTTGATCAATGTGTTGGATAACTTCATCGATAAATTCAACGATTTGGTCCATTTCGTTTGCTTGCATTCCCCGAGTAGTAATGGCAGGTGTCCCCACACGAATACCGGAAGTTACAAAAGGTGACTTATCGTCAAAAGGAACCATGTTTTTATTCACGGTAATACCTGCTTGTACCAAAGCCTGTTCAGCCGCTTTACCAGAAACACCCTTGTTTCTCAAATCAATAAGCATAAGATGGTTGTCTGTGCCACCGGAAATAATATGGTACCCGCGGCTGGTAAAAGCTTTTGCCATGGCTTGGGCATTTTCAATTACTTGCTGTGTGTACACCTTATATGAAGGCTGCAAATCCTCAAAGAAGGCAATGGCTTTCCCCCCAATCACGTGTTCCAATGGACCACCCTGGGTTCCAGGAAATACTGCCCCATCTAAAAGTGCAGACATCATTTTCAATTCTCCTTTTGGTGTTTTTTGCCCGAATGGGTTTTCAAAATCTTCTCCCATTAAGATGAGTCCGCCTCTGGGTCCACGAAGGGTTTTGTGCGTGGTCGTGGTTACAATATGACAATGTGGAAAAGGATGATTTAGATGCCCTGCAGCAATCAAGCCGGAGGGGTGTGAAATGTCGGCAAGTAACAACGCACCTACTTCATCCGCTATGGCACGTAGTCTGGCGTAATCCCAATCTCTTGCATAACTAGAGGCACCGCAAATGAGCAACTTTGGCTTTTCAACACGTGCTTTGTCTGCCACCTTGTTATAATCAATCAGACCGGTTTCAGGTTCTACCCCATAAAAGGAAGGCTGATAAAGTTTTCCGGAAAAATTTACTGGGGAACCATGGGTGAGGTGTCCGCCGTGTGCCAGGTCAAAACCAAGAATTTTATCGCCTGGTTGCAAACAAGCCAACATCACAGCAGCGTTAGCCTGCGCGCCTGAATGCGGCTGAACATTGGCCCAACAGGCGCCAAAAAGTGCTTTGGCGCGATCTATGGCCAATTGTTCCACTTGGTCTACCACTTCGCAACCTCCATAATACCGCTTTCCGGGCAAGCCTTCGGCGTATTTGTTGGTCAAGCATGAACCTACGGCCTCCATCACTTGAGGACTTACATAGTTTTCAGAGGCAATAAGTTCTAAGCCTTCTGTTTGGCGAATTTGCTCTAAGGCAATGAGGGAGAAAATTTTTTCGTCGCGCATGGTACCACCTTTTTAGGTCTGCACAAAGATAACCGATTCATGGAAGGAAAGGTTTTTTTCATGACAAACTAAAGGCGCAGTCCATTTCTTTTGGGTTTTGGGGACCAATGGGTAGCAGATGAAAGTGAATTTCCCTTTTGTCATCGACCCTTCTTCCTTGGCATCTATACCCTTCTCCTCGGCTGAAACAGTCTTTTAACCCGGCCAAGAATGCAAGGCATCATAGAAAACTTGCTGAATTTTGGCTCGAAAATCGGATTGGATGAGCTTTTTGTTTTCTGCATTGGGGTGTACCCGATTCGATAAAAAGATGTATAACATGTCGTGTTCCGGATCCGCCCAAGCCAAAGTTCCGGTAAAGCCTGCATGGCCAAAGGATAAAAAGGAAACACAATCGCATGCCGTTCCTCCTTTGCCTTGAAGGGTAGGGCGGTCAAACCCCAAACCTCTACGGTTGCCATTGGCGCAAAATTGGCACTTAGCAAACGTTTTCACTACTTCCGGCTGTATGTAGGTTTCTCCCCCATAATGACCCCAATTCAAATACAATTGGATGAGTTTGGCCAAGTCCGTAGCATTAGAAAAAAGTCCTGCATGGCCAGCCACACCGCCCATTAATGCCGCACCTTGGTCATGTACATACCCATGAATCAGTTGTTTTCTGAATATTTGGTCGAATTCTGTGGGAACAATGTCCTCTTTTGAAAAAGTTTTAAGGGGATTATACATCATGGAAGATGCTCCTAAAGGTTTGGCTATATAGGTCGAAATAAATTGATCTAGCCGAAGTTGGGTTTGTTTTTGAACGATGCGTTGTAGAAAATAATAACCCAAATCTGAATAGAGGTACGTTTTTTTTACGCCCAAGGGGGTCCGCACATTGGCAGCAAGGATAGAATCCTGTACCCCTGCCATGGCATAAAGCCCTTGGGCTACCTCAAAAGGGAAGGCTTCAGATGGCTGGTTTTGGAACCACGTGGTTTTCCAACTTCCAGAAGCATCCAAGCCTCGTAAGTGAAAAGGAATCCAAGCTTTAAATCCTGCTTGGTGGGTAAGTAAATCTCGGAGGACGATGTTGGCCTTATCCGTTCCTTGTAATTCGGGTAAATAGGTGCCCAGGGTTTGGTCTAGGTGGATTTTCTTCTGGTCCACCAAATACATGATGCCCGGTAACGTTCCTGCCACTTTGGTGATGCTGGCTAAATCATACAAGTGATGATCTTCTACGGCACGGGTTTTTTCGTACGTATGGTATCCAAATGATTTTCGGTAAAATACCTCTCCTTTTCTGGCGGCGAGTATTTGGCAACCGGGAAACATAGATTCTCGCATGGCTTGCTCCACCATGTCTTCAATCGGCTGAAGTTTTTTCCTGTCAATCCCTGACTCTTCGGGTAAATTGAATTTAAGCCGCAATCCACCCTCTGTAGTCAAACCATGACCCGAGGGGAATTCAGCGGAAATGGCCACAGGCAGTTTTCCTTTTGCGCCAATGCCTCCAAATAACAATTGTGCAGCCAAATCTTGGCTATGCGTATGGTCTTGGTAGGCTACCAAGACCGCCCTGAAATTGGGTGGTAAAGGATAGTTTCTGAGTGCGTAAGGATTGGCAAATAGAACTAAAACCACTTGTTTTCCCTTGGTTAGCTGGGCCAAGGCTTGTTTCACAGATTCTTTGATGACCGGTGTTTTAAATGGACTTTCTTTGGGTTGATGAATAGCGATAATCCAAGTGTTGACCTGGCCGTTTATTTTAGTGAGTCCTGAGAGATCTGTTTGCTCTGAGCTCAGTTGGTAACTAGGAATATTGGCATAATCCTGCAGTCTTTTTTGAAACATATTTCCTGCTTTGCCATCAATACTCAAGGCGGCCATAGACAGGGTATCTAATCTTTTAAATGGAATGATTTGCCGGTGGTTTCGTATGAGGGTAAGCGATGCGGCGGTTAGTTTCCGGTGCAAAACTTCCGCCCTAGGCGTATGCAGGTCTTGAGAAAGGGATTTCAATGAAATTGGTGTGAAGCGGTGGGCTCCGGACCAATATTTCGCCATCAGCACTTTTTTGCACCTGCGGTTGATCTCCGTCTCTGTTACCTTACCGCTTTGCACAGCCTGTACAATGAGCTGTATGCCTTTGTCCACATTTTCTGAAAACAGTAAAATGTCGTTCCCTGCCATAAATGCACGAAAGTCTGCTTCTCCGGGCGGGTATTTATCGGCCACGCCTTTCATGTTCATGGCGTCTGTAATCACTAAACCTTGGTAGCCCATGGTTTGAATAAGCAAGTCGGACACCATCTTACTGGATACGGTGGCAGGAACCCGGCTTTCATCCAATGCCGGAACAGCTAAATGCGCAACCATAATAGAAGAAACGCCTGCTTGAATCAAGGCTCTGAAGGGCGCAAGTTCTAAACTATCTAATCTTTCTTTGGAAAAGGGGAGCAGGGGTAAGGCCAAATGAGAATCGGTATCGGTGTCGCCATGTCCCGGAAAATGCTTGGCAGAAGTAATGAGGTTTTGCTTTTGCATGCCTTGCATATAGGCAATGCCTTTGGCCGCAACATTGGCAGGCTGATCCCCAAAAGAACGAGCTTTGATCACCGGATTGGCCGGATTGTTATTCACGTCTATGGAAGGTGCCAAATTCATGTGAATACCTATGCGTTTGCATTGTCTGGCAATTTCTTCTCCCATCTCCACCAACAATTCATTTTGTTGAATGGCGCCCAAAGTCATTTGATAGGGAAAAGCCATGGTGGAATCCAGCCGCATCGCAAGGCCCCATTCTCCATCAATTGAAATGAGCAAGGGCACCTTAGACCATTTTTGATATTGATTGGTAAGAATGACTTGGCGCCCGGGGCCACCTTTCATGAAAATTAATCCTCCAATCCCATGTTTTTTTATCATGCTCTCTACCGCCGGATTTGGGGTGGTACCATCTTTACTATAGGCAGCGACCATGAACAACTGGGCTGTTTTTTGCTCAAGGGTCATGGTTTTCATCACGGAGTCTGCCCATTTTCCTGCGGCTGGGGTTTGGAAAATAGGCGTTTGGGAATGAAGTGACCATGAAAATAGACCTGTCCAAAGACCGGCCCATAAGGCGAAACGGTTTGTCAACATAATAGTAAAATGGATGGCTCTAAAATACTTGGAATAAGATTTGACTTTCCTGTGGTGAAGTATTAGTTGTTAACAACGCATGTGGGAAGGCTTTTCGTATTGCAGGTGACCTATACAGTTTTTACCTTTGTCCTCATGTTTAAGTCGTTTAAATGGGTTTCGCTTCAGCAACCGCGTCGGTTTCATTATGAACCGATTTATTATCATCCATCCAAAGACCCTGAAATCCTTGAAAAAAGAAGGCTTCAAGCGCAACGCGAAAAGCGTTTGGATCCTTTGGTTCATGGACAAACTTTGAGGGAAAAAATGGAGGGACGCTCTGAGGTGTACGAAACTTTCACCGCCAGATATAACAAAAAACGTAACAAATTGCTTCGTTACGTTTTCTTCTTAGCTTGTGTGCTTTATGTAATTTTTGGACTTTAAGTCCTTCACGGTTTATGCCTTAACCGCGTTTGGAATAATGCGGATGATGCCGACCCAATGAAGTACTTTTAACACCGCATACGTCGGGTCAATTTCAAACCATTTTACAGCAAAATTGAGTCTTGCAGGGAACATGTGGTGGTTGTTTTGAAACAATTCACCTAAGAGAAAAACGCCCCAAGCTTCTGAATTCTTGGACTTATCTCCGTTGTTGAAATTGGAGTAACCATATTTATGTCCACACCAGTTTACAGCGGCTCCTTGAATTGGACCCATCAAAAAATGAACGGGCAAAAGCAGCAACCAGAACCAGGAAAGGTCAAAATGCGTAATTAAGCCAATGTAAATAAGACTGTACACAGCCACCCAACCTAAACGAACAGGCCATAAATCTCCAAATTTATCCATGCGGTTCCATACCGGAAGGTCTCCACAAAACTCACTTTCAGGCGTTAGGGTGCCTTGGGCAAAACCTTTGTAGATTTTCTTGGTATGCCACATCATTTGGAAGACATCCTTGAAAAACCAAGGGGAATGAGGATCCTTTTCGGTATCTGAATAGGCATGGTGCATGCGATGCATGACCGCATAAGCACGGGGGTTCAAAAATGAACTTCCTTGAAAAAACCAAGTAAGGAAATAGAAAATGCGTTCAACCAAGGGGGAGGTATGATACATTTTGTGGGATGCATACCTGTGTAAAAAAGCAGAATGGAAGAACAGAGACAAGCACCAATGTGCAACGAGGAATAAAAGGATATACCACATAAAATTAAGACCCGGGTAACGCACGGGGATGCACAAATATACCCTATTCCATGATATCTCTCCTTCTTTAGGTAAGAAAATGGAAAATAAAGGAATGACAAGAATCTTATCTAATTGACATTCAAACCCCGATTTAGTTTTGCATGGTTATGATAATTGTCATTGTTTATGGTAGACTTTGCACGTAACTTTGAAACATCAAAATACCAATCATCGCCATGGAGAAAACAATACTTGTACCTGTAGATTTTTCATCTACTTCAGATAAAGCTCTGGCCTTTGCCTTTGATTTGGCGCGTAGGACGCACGCCCAATTGCACGTATTGCATGTGGTCCACCTGCCCATGATGGATGCAGCTGGTCCTTTGGGTTACGCCGCCGATGCATACAGAGAAATGCGGGAAAAAGCGGAAGCCGAACTGGCCGAGCGCGAGGAAAAATATAAAGATCGTGGGGTGATTTGGGTGTCTGAACTGGCCGATGGCTTTGTTGCAGAAGAAGTTGTTCACAGGGCCGAAGAACTACAACCGACCTTTTTAGTGCTGGGAACTACTGGGGCCACAGGTTTTATTGCACAGGTCATGGGAACCAATGCTGCACATATTGTCCGGAAAGTAAAAGTTCCTGTAATACTTATCCCAGAACAATGGGAAGGCGGCCCAATTAAAGATATGGTTTACGCCGCCATGTTGGAGGACTCTGAAATCCCATTTTTATCCCAAGCCATTGCTTTTGCCCAAACCTATGATGCTCATTTAAGTTTACTAAAAGTAGATGCGAGCCTTCAATTGAATCAGACGGAAGATGAACCGCTCATCAATGAAATCCGTGCGAAATTTGGCGAGCAAACCCCCGCTTTACTTCATATGAAAGCAGATTCTGCCGCTGAGGGCTTAGAAGATTTTATGGAATTCCATCCCGTCGATGCTTTGGTTTTGGTAAGCCGCCGACTCAACTTATTCGACCGCATATTTGAATCTAGTACCACCCGGCGCCTGACCATGCAAACCCGTATTCCTTTGCTGATTATGCATAGGGATTAACTTTGGACGCCGCCGCGCTCCAAAATTCCCAGGAACGTTTCTCCTTGAAATTCAAATGTTCCCATCCCTTCCTGAATGGGATAGGTGCTATCCATTAAAAAAGGCCAAATGTGCTGTGTTTTATAGGTTAGGACCCCTTTGATGGATTGCCATGCCAATTCAATTTCTCCGCTTGCATTGCTTACGGGCAGATGAGGAGCGCCAGAAATGGCGAAAGCCTCTTTGCCGTCGAAAAAATATCCTGCGCGTAGCACGGGTAGTCCTTCAAATGCAATGATAGACGCATTAAACACTTTTCCGCTGGCCGACACCCCTGTAAACCAGCTGTGATTTTGCCATTTGTCCCAAGACCGGAATCCACGGGAATGGTCTCTTACGCCCACCCAGTCTATGGGGATTTGATGTCCATCGAGCGTTATTAATCCTTTTAGTCGTCCTTTTTGCTCAATGTGTTGAGAGGACAAAGAGGCCAAGTCTTTAAAAAATCGCTTGGACCATTGGGCCTTAGAAATAACAAGGTGTAAATGTGCATGGTCTTTGAGTGAGGAAAAGTCAAAGATGGGCCCTTCTGGAATGTAGGTGAGCTGAAGCGTCACTTGGAACGTTTTCCCTTCTGGCGTTTCCATGACATCATTTGCGGTAAGTTCAAAATGATGGTTGGGTAAACTTTTCATACGAAATTGATGTGGAAAAGCCTGCCCTTGTTCCACCGCAACCCTGTAGGTGCCAAGGCCCGGAAAATGAAGAGCACACCAGGTTTCAATTTGTTGTTCGGGTCTAAAGGCCATCCGGAAAACACCACCCGAACCGTCGGGGGATGTGCCAAAAAAATAAAAACTATCAATACCAAAAGGAACCTCCGGCCATTCAGGTGTATCTGCCAAAGGGAGGTTCGGCCCTTTCCTGCCGAGCATGATTCGGGTAAGCCAAGATTTTATCATTCAACAAAAATAGGAGAATCTCTAAGCAGAAGAGATGTATATTTGGCCCATTACTGCAGTAAAACATACTACGCATGAAGCAAAGCGTCTTTAGTATTTTGGGTTTAGTCAGCCTGGTTATTTTGTTTATTGGATGTCGTCCTGCCCTTTGGCAGCAAGGCGCACAGCCTACTTTAAGTTTGCCCGAAGGCGCTACCTATTATCGTGAAGATGCAAGCACGCTGCCCATACAATCCATCACGCCTTTGTCCTTAAACGATGCTTGGCTTCTGCTGCGACTTCCTTCTGGTCAATACTTTGGACTGCCTTGGCAGGAGGTTCGACCCAATGCAGATGGTAAGTCTGTGGCAGCCTCGGCTCTCTTTTTAGATACTTTGCGCTGGGTGAGTTTTGGTGGTGGAAAGTTTACGCATCGCCCTGTAGATCCCGGCTTGAGAAAGCGAAAAGTCATACGGTGGGATGGTATATCGTACATAGATTTGGCCTTACAGCCCACGGTGGCCAAAAAATGGGAACAAGTAAAACCTGTACGCTTGTGGATAGGAAAATCCCGCTGGGTAACCAGATCAATCAAGGGAAAGGTAGATTTACGGCTTACGACCGTGGTAAAAGACGATATGCCGGTGATACGTTGTGAGGCCCGTAATACCAGTGGACAATCCTGGACGCTATTTCAGCCCAATGGTGCTTTCCGGTTTCATTTATATGCCAGAGGTTGGGGCAAACCGGGCAACCATGTACTTTACTTCTTGCCCGAATTTCAAAAAACCATGCAGCCCATTCAACTACCTGTAGGTGAATGGCTGACTGTATTTGATTTTCCCATTTCGGGATTTACCTCGCCTCCAGAGCACATGGAGTGGCGTTTTGGTAAAAAAGTGTCTCTGCCTGGCGTGGTCCCTGCTCCTGGCAAAGTCCCCTCCGTAGAAGTTTGGTTTTCAGTGGTCATGGATGGCAAACCTTTTGTTTCCGATCCATTGGTCATTGGGTTATAGAAAAAAATAATCCAAACTTGAAGATTAGAAAAAAAAACCGTATCATTGCACCCATTTTTAAGGTAGACCATGGAAAAGATTATCCGCGACATTCAAGCGCAATATTTGACAAACAACCAGCTTCCCGACTTCAAAGCAGGTGATACTGTAAATGTAGCTTACAAAATCCGTGAGGGTTCTAAAGAGCGTATCCAGCAGTTCCAAGGAGTCGTTTTGCAGCGCCGTGGCGCCGGATTAACCGCTACATTCACTGTTAGGAAAATGTCCAACGGGGTAGGTGTAGAAAGGATTTTCCCCATCGCTTCTCCTTTTATTGAAAGCCTTACCGTGAACAAAAGAGGTAAAGTACGTCGCGCACGTTTGTTCTACTTGCGCAATGTATTTGGTAAAGCAGCTCGTATTAAAGAGCGCATCATCACCAATTAATCATTCTTTCCAAAGATATAAGGCCGGTAGAACCGGCCTTTTTTTTGCTTTAAAGCAAGCTTTGGGTCCTTTACTCGCGCTTATTTTTGCCACTTTTCAAAAATACTTGACCTCATCTTTTCCCCTTTACATAGGTGGAACCTTAATCTTTCTTGTCCTTTTCGCTTCCTATATGGAAAAAACTATCTTTGATTTGCTTTTGAAAAAACCCATTTTCCTATCGCTATGATTAAGACGATTGTACTTCTCATTGTGTCCCTCATCGTTGTTCCAGTCGCTACAGTCATGTTGGACTCTATGCCTACTGAAACTCAATGGACGTTGTTAACACCTTTGCTGTGGATGTGTTTTGCCGTGGCCATGGGCTGTTTTTTCCTAAGTGAGTTGACCAAAAATTACAGCCAAGTGGATAAGCTTTGGAGCTTGGTGCCCTTGTTGTATGTTTGGTACGTGGCAGTTCAAATGGATTTTGCACCAAGAATTCTTCTTATGGCCGTTTTGGTAACCATCTGGGGGTTGCGCTTGTCCTACAATTTTTCCAGAAGAGGCGGCTATTCTTGGAAATTCTGGACGGGAGAAGAAGATTATCGCTGGGCCGTACTTCGTGCCAAGCCGGAATTGTCTGGTCGCCTGCGTTGGACTTTGTTCAATTTGTTCTTCATATCCCTTTATCAGCAATTTTTAATCCTCCTGTTTACCCTTCCTATTGTGATTGCCGCTGAGGCGGGTAATGCTCCCTTGGGTATGTATGATTACTTAGTGGCTGGCGCTTTGCTAGGTTTTATTGTGATTGAAACCATTGCAGACCAGCAACAATGGGTGTACCAAAACGAAAAATATCGCCAAAAAGCTACAGGGCAAATGGAACCGGCTTATGCTGTGGGATTCACGCATCATGGCCTTTGGAAATGGATGCGCCACCCCAACTACATGGCCGAACAAGCCATTTGGGTATGTTTTTATTTCTTTGGTGTAGCTGCCACAGGCTCATGGTTCAATTGGACTTTATCTGGCCCCCTTCTACTTTTGGTGTTGTTCCAAGGCTCAGCTGATTTTTCTGAAGGAATTTCTGCTGAAAAATACCCACTTTACAAGGCGTATATTTCCAAAGTAGGCCGGTTCATTCCTAGATTTTGGCAAAATCCTAAGTTTTATTAATCCCATGGCTTTGTCCAAGCCATAAGAAAGCCGTACCTTTTGGCATGCGCTTTCAAAGCTTATTCATACTCACTTTTCTTGCTGGTTTTAGCTTTCTGAAGGCCCAAAAGCTCCAATTGGCCCATGGCGATTTTGAAAGCTTCAACCTAAATGAGGTGCAAATTTTAAGTGGAGCGCCTGTTTTTTTGTGGATTCCACCGGCTATTCCCTTTCCCCAGAATCTACAGGTGCTGGGTTATTATGGACAGGGTTGGGCTTTGGTGGTTTGGGAAGAAAACATGCGTCGAACCTTGGGCTCCCTGCAAGCTAGGGTGGCTACCTTATCGCCATTACATCGCATTCACGCTCGAGACCCTGATGCTACCCTTTGGTGGGTTTGGTCACCCCTCCATTCGCTTCCTGTTAAAGAATTTGAGCCTTTATCACAAGGCGGCTGGTACCAATTTAAAGGAAGCCGGCAAGCATTGAATCAAAGCGCGCATTTGCCTTTTCTTTGGGCGGAGCCGGCTTCAGGAAAACCCCAACCAGATACCGTTGCAGGAGGCTTTGCCTCTCATGCCCAGGGACTTCGTGCCAATGGTTTCGGATTTCAGGGACAAGGGGTAGGGATTCAAATAAATGAGGATGGGGACGTGCAGCAACATGTTGATTTTTCCGGCCGCCTCAATGAAAATGGCCTGAATATAACCGTCCCTACCCAAGACCACGGAGACCATGTGGCGGGAATTGCTACCGGCGGTGGTATTCGTGACCCTAAAATGGTGGGCGTAGCACCACATGCGCTATTATGGAACCAAGGTTATACCACCGACCCAGCCGTTTCTTCTGGCCTTTTTATTGCCGACAGCCTGTATGCACATCATGGGGTGCGGGTTTCCAATACATCCTACAGTGATGGCTGTAACACAGGTTATACCGCTTGGTCACGCTGGATAGACGAACAAGTGAACAGCCATCCTGGATTGGTGCATGTTTTTTCGGCTGGAAATGCCGGACTTACC
The DNA here is from genome assembly GCA_964599915.1 of uncultured Candidatus Competibacteraceae bacterium. Taxonomy (GTDB): domain Bacteria; phylum Bacteroidota; class Bacteroidia; order CAIKAF01; family CAIKAF01; genus CAZRHR01. Next base: position 28,553 of record CAZRHR010000026.1, read on the forward strand.
CAGTGCGGATATGGGGCAGGATTAGGTTTTGGAACCATCACCGGCGGACATAAGCAGGCCAAAAATGCCTTGGTGGTGGGTAATGTAACTTTGTCAGGACAGCTGGCGTCCAATAGCAGTCGTGGTCCTGCCACAGATGGCCGTTTGAAACCAGATTTGGTGGCACCCGGGGTTCAAATCCCTTCCACTTCTGCCTTTATGGCACGGCATGGATACCAAACCAAATCCGGAACCAGCATGGCTGCACCAATGGTAGCCGGACTGGCAGCCAATCTTATGGAAGCATATAAGTCAGAAACGGGTCAGTTTCCTTCGGCCGCTCTGGTGCGTGCGCTACTTATGAATACGGCTGAAGATCTTGGCTTACCCGGTCCTGACTTTTCCTTTGGGTACGGTCGTCCCCAACCCTTCGAAGCCTACGCGGTAATACATGAAGGAACTTTCCTGCAAGACACCCTGCTGCCTTCCGGAAACCTCACGTTTCCTTTGGTGGTTTCATCGGGTGCCACCCAACTTCGGCTGATGTTGCATTACGACGATGTAGCTGCTGGGCCTGGTGCCCTACAAACCCTGATTCAAGATGCAGATTTACGGCTGATTTCCCCTTCCGGGACCGTTTTTTTGCCCTGGGTATGTTCTGGTCAGCCCAGTGCGGTAAACACACCAGCCACGCGTGCGCAAGATCGGGTGAACAACACAGAGCAAATTTCGGTAGATGCGCCCGAGTCAGGAACTTGGACGGTGGAAGTGAGCCCCCATAGTTTGCCTGCCGGCCCGCTCCCCTTTGTATTGGTGTACAGGACGTATGGTGGTCAACCTAAACTTTGGTACCCAGATTCAGGAGCCTGTTTGGTGCCGGGTGATTCCTTAGAATTGCTCTGGCATGCAGGAACTGGGACAAATACTTTCCAACCTGAAATTTCTTTGAACGGTGGGCAGTCTTGGCAAGGTTTAGGGGTTTCAGTTCCTGAATCAAAAGGAAAAGTAACCGTTGGGTTGCCTACACAGGCATTATCTCATGAAGTTTTGTTTAGGTTGGCTCCCTCCTTAGCACTTACGAGCAGAGGAAATTCTGTTTTGGCAGGGCGACCCACCCAACTGACCTTGGATAGTGTTTGTGGAACGCGCGCCTGGCTTTCATGGCAAGGTGTGGGTGGTGCCTCTTCATACCAGATGTGGGCTTTACAAGGCAGCCAAATGGTTCCATGGGGAAATCCAGTACAAGGAAACCAAGTGGTGATTGATCCTTGGAATCCGTCTCAACATCCCTGGTGGGCGGTATCGGTAGCATTCCCCGATGGTAGTTTCGGGATGCGAAGTCTGGCCATTGAAGCACCCTCAGTACTAGGCCCATGCGATTTCTGGCATGATTATGCCTTGACCCCATCTATTTTTCCCGTGGCCGGCCCTTGGCATTACCGCATGGACAGTTTGGAGCGGCCGGGAAAAATGGCAGGTTGGGTTCTGGTGGAAAATCGGGGAAAATCGCAGGGCGAAACCGGACGACTCCAATCCAATCGTGGGCTGGACACCTTGATTTCACTTCCTAACCCGGGAGAAAAAGACACCCTAAAATTTTATGATTTCTTGTACATAGACACCACGTCCCAAAACTATACCCTTTGGTTACAAACCCCTTTGGATGAAGTGTTTTGGAATGACAGCCTCGTTTTTCCAAGATTTTCCGGAAGCCGACCTTGGGTGGGAGAGGCGTGGCCCTATAACATGACTTGGAGTCAAGAAAATGTATGCGGTGGCCTTTCACCCTGTGGAAATTTATCATGTCCCTTCATTCAGGGTTGGTTGAATCTGGGACCGGGATTTTCAGATGAAGCAGATTGGTTTATCCATCGCGGATCTACACCCTCCAATGGAACAGGACCCACTAGTGATGCTGAGGGAAACCTCATAGGAAACTATATTTATACAGAGGCCTCGGGTTGTTCGGATAAAGAAACCGTGCTGTGGTCGCCCCTTTTTCAGGCCGGCCCCCAAGATACCGCTTGGGTGCGCTTCCATTACCACATGAATGGTTCAGACATGGGGCAATTGGAAGTAGCCACTGTGACTTCAACTGATTTTACATCTCAGGTACAACTTTCCGGAGACCAGGGGAATCAATGGCTTACGGCTCAATTCCCAGTACGTATGCACAATCAAGAGGCCGTTTTTTTCCGTTTAAGGGCAAAAACAGGCGCCGGATTTTTGAGCGATGTGGCCGTAGATGATTTTATTTTGGACACCCTTCCCATTGAATTGCAACCCCTGTCGGGCGAGGCTTTGTGTCAATGGACGCCGGGAACGCTCACAAGAAAAAATGGGGACCTTGCAGACCAATGGTTTTTTTCATTGAATGGTATAACCTGGCAAGCATCCGGCCCCGGTCCACACCTCGTACCCTCGGGAAGTTCAGGTATACTAACTGGTTATGTGCTGGCAGGCGGCCAGTCCAATCGCCGTTTTTATTTTCGTTATCCATTGGTTGGCATGCCCATGGCCAGTTTTAGTTGGACAGAAGTTGGGCCGGGACAGATGCAATTTCAAGGGGTACCGCAAGAAGGCGCCACATGGTCTTGGACTTTTGGCGATGGACAGGTTGGGCAAGGGCAAGCCATTACGCATGGCTACGGGCAAAATGGACAATATGAGGTAAAACTAATAGTAGAAAACGCCTGCGGGAAAGATAGCAGTATACAGGAAGTGGTGGTATCCAATGTGGGCATTTCACCGGAGGAGCCATTACCTGGTTGGTTGGCTTATCCCAATCCTTTTACCAATCAATTTCAGTTGTTACATCCACCGGATATTAGTTTGTTTTCGTGGACGTTATGTGATATGGCCGGACGAGTCGTGCGTCAAGGTCAGTTTGAGGAGGCCGAAACTAGTGTACAAAT
>CAZRHR010000027.1:0-30905 GCA_964599915.1 uncultured Candidatus Competibacteraceae bacterium
GGTTCTTGGGATTTGGATAAAGTAGACCGTGAATTATTGAAAGATTCTAAAGCTACTTTCGTATTCGGACAGATGAACGAACCTCCCGGAGCACGTGCACGTGTGGCCCTCTCCGGACTTTCCATCGCAGAATATTACCGGGATGGCGACGCCAATGACAACAGCGGCGGTAAAGACATCCTTTTCTTCATCGATAACATCTTCCGTTTTACCCAAGCGGGTTCTGAGGTGTCTGCACTTTTAGGACGTATGCCATCAGCCGTAGGTTATCAGCCTACACTAGCCACTGAAATGGGATTGATGCAAGAACGTATTACCTCTACCAAGCGTGGTTCTATTACTTCCGTACAAGCGGTTTACGTACCTGCGGATGACTTGACGGATCCAGCGCCTGCTACTACCTTTGCTCACTTAGATGCAACCACCGTATTGTCCCGGAAAATTGCAGAATTGGGTATTTATCCTGCGGTAGATCCTCTAGATTCAACTTCACGGATTCTTAGCGAAGACGTAGTCGGTGAAAAACACTATCGTTGTGCCCAACGTGTGAAGCAAATCCTTCAGCGTTATAAAGAACTTCAAGACATCATTGCCATTCTTGGTATGGATGAATTGAGCGAAGAAGATAAATTGGTGGTACACCGCGCACGTCGCGTACAGCGTTTCTTGTCTCAGCCTTTCCACGTAGCAGAGCAGTTTACCGGTATTCCCGGCGTATTGGTGAGCATCGACGATACCATCAAAGGTTTCAATATGATTTTGGATGGTGAAGTGGATCAATATCCTGAAGCTGCTTTCAACTTGAAAGGTACCATTGAAGAGGCCATCGCTGCCGGTGAGAAAATGTTGGCTGAAACGCGTTAATCATGCGGGTCGAAATCATCACACCGGACGAAGTGTTGTTCGAAGGAGAAGCCAAATTGGTGCAACTCCCCGGAACAGGTGGAAGCTTTGAATTGCTAAACCTACACGCACCTATCATTTCTACCTTGAAAAGTGGAAATATTCGTGTCGTGGAAATGTCAGGAGAAACTACCCAAGTAGCCATTGCTTCCGGCGTTGTAGAAATGCAAAGCAATAAAGTGGTAATTCTGGCTGAAAAATAAGCCTTAACAATTTTTGATAGCACCCGAAGAGCCTCATGTTCTTCGGGTTTTTTATTTTTAGGCATGATAGAAGACAAGTCATCTAACCCACCGCCTCTTTTTCAAGAGACACAAACGTTGAGGCAACCTTGGCTTTGGTTCCTGTTGGTATTGACCCACTTGAGTTTGGCCACGGCCGTATGGAAAACCCAAGACAAGGTGGACCTTTGGTTCATTGGAATCAGTTGGATTATTTGGAGTGGGTTTACCTTCTTACTCCATCAGCTGCGCCTTACGGTGAAAGTGGACGAAGAAGGCATTTTATTACAATTTTCACCTTTCCATAGAAAACCCATAAGATTTCAATGGGAGCAAATAGAGGTGGCTTGGGTGGGCCGTTACTCGCCTTTATGGGAATTTGGTGGCTGGGGTTGGAGGTACAATTTTTCAGGGAACGCCATGGCCTGGAGCCTTTCAGGAAGCCAAGGCGTGAAATTGTTGTTTGGGGATGAAAAAAAAAGATTGATTGGTACAAAAGATGTGTTGGGATGGAGCAAAGTTCTGCAAGCGTCTGGAAAATGGCCCGCCACCCACCAACCCCCTTTTTAATAGAAAAATAATCAATCAGAGGCCTTTTTTCTTCTTTGCCCCAAATGGGTAACCATGGCCAACAAAGCCTCCCGACCTCTTTCTGTTAAAATGGACTCGGGGTGATATTGCACACCCATCCAAGGGAAAACCCGATGTTCCATGGCCATGATAACTTGGTCGGTTGTTTTTTGCAATACCTTCCAATCTTTTGGTAAAGTGGTAGGGTCCACCGCCCAAGAATGGTAACGACCTACCGTCATTGGGCAAAAGGGCTGCAGAACATGCGTGAATTCCGGCAAAGCATCTTCTACCATAGAGGTTTTTCCATGCCAGACGTTGGGTAAATTGAACAAAGTACCTCCCGTATGCAATGCCAAAGCCTGATGACCTAGACAAACGCCCAATAAGGCTTTTTCCCGTCCAAAAGTGGCTATACATTCCATTAATCGGCCGGACGTTTCAGGCAATCCGGGCCCGGGAGAAAGTATGATGAGGTCGCTTGCGCTCACCGCTTTCCAGTCCTTTTCATCATTTTTAATCACCGGAACATCCATACCCAAGAGGGCTTCTACATCATGATGCAAATTCCAGGTGAAGGAATCGTAATTGTCGAAAATAGCAACCTTGGGAATACTCATTTTTTCCTTGCCTTATACATGGCGTGGGCCAATAACAATCCCACCGAATGAAGGCCTAGGAGCATGAGCAAACTTATGATTTTCACATCGCTACGATCCAAAGCAATCACTGTTCTGAAAATAGGCTCTGCCGCCATTACAGCCAAGACCAACCAGCCCAAGATTTCAAAAAATTTGATTCCAAGGTAAAAGTACCACCTTTTAGGCTGAGGTTTTTGTACCAACCTTACCAAGGAAATAAAAGTCAGACAAGTGGTTAGACCTACCAGCATTAAGGCAAATCCGGGGAGTTGAACCTTGCTGGCGTTTAAAAAATCAATTCTGGCTTCCATAAACCTCCAACCCCACCATAAACCGAGCAACAGCGAAAGGCGAACCAGGCCAAATACGCCCAACCAAATGTAGTGCATCAGGGAAACTCAGACCTGCGGTTATAAATAAGAATGGGCCATAAAGAGGTGAAAACCAGACCCATAATAGTACTACCAATCAACACACCTTGGATTAAATCGTATGTAACATCAATACCTTCCTTCGCAAGTTCAAATCTAAAATATTCTATCATGGTATCCATATAAACAATGTTTAACAGGACCATTAGCCCCAAAGACAAAACTTTTGCCGCCAAATAAAGATGAAAACCTTTCCAGGCCTTCTGGTTAAGCATGATCACGCCTCCTGCAATCGCTAACGCTTTTCCCACGACTGTGACAATGGCAATCCACGGGGCTTGAAGCACTTCTTCATAGGCATTGGTGGGGGAAAAGGACTTGACCAATGCAAAAAGACCAGACAGTAATCCCAGACTTTGCAATACAATTAAGGAAATCAACAAAAATTTCATTGTACTTGAAAAAGAATGTTCTTGCGATTCGTTATACATAGTTTCGATGGTTTTAATGAACGCATTAAAAGTAATTATTCCTTTTCATTAGTAGGGAATCAGGAAACTTGATTTTATTATTTTTTCGTTTTTTCTTGGTGCAGTAAACAACACAGGTAAATTTTCATTTTAAAATGCGGTGAGCCATGCTTTAAAAATGGGGTGACTTCCCAAGTGTAAAATCTGCAATTGAGGTATTTTCCATGAGGGTCTTCCCTGCTTTGGCCACATCACCTCCATGGTTCTACCCTGTCGCAAAAAAGTAAGTTGCTCAGGAACCTGCTCCGCACTGAGCGAAAGGGAAGGGCCGTCTAACCATTCATCTCCCACCATGATGCCCAAATCCATGGCCGGACTTTGTTCACGTACATGAAGCACCCGGCCGGAAAGATTGGTAAGCGCGCCAAATGCTTTGGTCCAACTTCCTTCAGTGGATGGCCATGTACAGTCTATACCAAGGAGGTGTAGCGCCTCTTCGATATGCGCATGCATAAATCCGCTTTGGTGCATTAACTCTTTGGTGCGTTTGGATAGTTCAGGAAACCCCATGTTCGCTATTTCAACCCAAATATCTTCCAAGTCATATCCTATACCCTGCATGGATTTTTGGTGCATTCTGCCCATCAAAGTTTGCAGACTGATCGCCCCCCGGGAAGCATGAACCAATTGCACATCTAACCAAAAACTTAATAAAGCGCCTTCCACATAGATGGATTTTCTGCGAAAAATGCGTTCAGGTTCATACCCATCTACCCAAGTTTCTTCTGCGGAATGAATGAGTGAGGCAAAGGCATTTCCGGGACTGTCGAGGTGCCGAATCCACCAGTTCTGGATTTTTTGCATCCATTCTTCCGGAGACCAAAGTCCGGATTGGGCAATGATTTTATCTCCCATATACGTGGTGACACCCTCTGCCCAAAGGGTCTCCGGACTAATTTTTTGTGAAAAAAGCGGGTAGGGTAGGTAAGCCTTGGGACGGATATACTTGATGTTCCATACATGATAAAATTCATGAGAAAGTAGCCTTAACAACTCATCCCATTTTTCTGTCAGCAATTGCTCATCCGGTCCAATTTGGCAAATGGTACTATGGGTATGTTCCACGCCATGATGACTAGGATAATTGGTTGCCAATACCATAAAATGAAAAGGCACTTGATCATAATGCTCGAAAACCGCCAATTGGGTTTGAATGATCGCCGAAAGTGCCGGAATCAGTTTGTCTGAAAAATCCTTTTGTCCACTTGTATGGTGAAGGAAAAAATCATGACCATTTACAGAAAAGGGCGAGGTAGTTAGCGCCTTATGCCACCATGCGGGTGCATCCGACAATCGGTCAAAATCTGCCGCTTCGAACCATTTTTCTTTCTCTTGTAATGGATTGGCCATAGGAACATCTGCCACCTTTTCCATCTGGTAGGCATGCGGCACGTGCAAATGATGCAGAGAGGCCAAACAAAGATTGACCGGATTAATTTGAATGAAATCGGGATTACAATAAGAGGTGCCGGCGTTGAGTTCGTGGGCCATAAGCGTATAATGGACCTCCAAGCCGGATTTGTTTTCTAAAAAAATCTCCCATCCAAGCGCATCTGTCCTACGTATTTGCTCGGGGCTCATGGGTTGCGTTTCTTCAGGTATAAAAAATTCGATGTGGCGGAGGTTTTTAAGGAAATTTCCTTGAAAATAACGTCCAGGTCTCCAATGGGCAAATTGCAAAGAGAAGTGGGAAGAAGAGGAGGGTGGAAAGGTAGCAACCACCTTAAAAATCCCCGCTCCGGGGTCATTGGGTGTTATGCGATAAAAAACACGTGCAGAATCCATGCAACGAAATTACCCGTTCTGAGGGAATATTTCTTATTTTCGTGGCCTAAACAACTTGGAAATGCAATTTGATGTCATTGTTATTGGCAGTGGTCCCGGCGGATATGTAGCCGCCATTCGCGCTGCACAGCTTGGGTTGAAAGCAGCCGTAGTAGAAAAGGAAAACCTCGGAGGCATTTGTCTAAACTGGGGATGTATTCCTACCAAAGCCTTGCTCAAAAGTGCGCAAGTGTTTGATTACATCAAGCATGCCGATAGCTATGGACTAAAAGTTCAAGGGGCTGAAGTGGCTTTTTCTGATATTATCCAACGAAGCCGTGGCGTGGCCGATGGCATGAGCAAAGGAGTTCAGTTCTTGATGCGCAAGAACAAAATCGAAGTTCTTTCCGGTCATGGTAAAATGGTGGGAAAAGGCAAAGTAGAAGTGAAAGCTGCTGATGGAAAAACCACCACTTACGAAGCCAAACATATTATTTTGGCCACCGGAGCCCGCTCTCGGACGCTTCCAAACATTCCTCAAAATGGGAAAACCATCATTGGATATCGCGAAGCCATGACGCTTCCCGTTCAACCTAAATCTATGGTGGTAGTGGGTTCAGGCGCTATTGGTTCTGAGTTTTCTTATTTCTACAATGCCATTGGAACCAAAGTTACCCTCATTGAATACATGCCTAACATTCTTCCCGTGGAAGATGAGGAAGTATCCAAAACCATGGAGAAAATTTTCAAAAAACAAGGCATTGATGTCCGTACCGGCACCACAGTAGAAAAAGTGGAAACCGATGGAAAAAGTTGTACCGTCACATTTTCCTCGGCTAAAGGAACAGAAACCATTACCTGCGATGTGGTGCTTTCTGCCGTTGGTGTTGTGGCCAACTTGGAAGACCTTGGATTAGAAACCATGGGCGTGAAAACAGACAAGGGAAAAATTACCGTGGATGCGTTTTACCAAACCAATGTAGCGGGCGTGTACGCCATTGGAGATGTGATTCCCGGTCCCGCATTGGCCCACCTTGCTTCGCATGAAGCCATCGTTTGTATTGAAAAAATTGCGGGTAAAAATCCGCATCCAATCGATTACAATAACATTCCAGGGTGTACTTACACTTATCCTGAAGTGGCTTCGGTGGGTTATACAGAAAAGGCTGCAAAGGAAGCTGGATTCGACATTAAAGTGGGTAAATTCCCCTTCTCGGCCAGTGGAAAAGCCAGTGCAGCGGGTGCCAAAGATGGTTTTGTAAAAGTTATTTTTGACGCCAAATACGGAGAGTTCCTAGGAGCACACATGGTGGGTGCCAACGTAACCGAAATGATTGCCGAAGTGGTGGTGGCCAGAAAATTGGAAACTACAGGGCATGAAATCATTACAGCAATCCACCCACACCCAACAATGTCGGAAGCTGTGATGGAAGCAGCTGCGGCAGCTTACGGAGAGGTGATTCACCTTTGATGCCCATTTATGTGTGGCATTGCTGGGCAATGGAGCCTTACCGCTCAAGTCCCTTCTCCTGAACTAACCCTACGCGCCGTGCAATGCATGCGGCTGCGGGGGCCCGATGCACAAAGAGAATTATCGTCTGGCAGAGCCTCTCTGGGCCATGCCAGACTTTCTATTTTAGATTTATCAGAGGCTGCCCATCAACCTTTTTCAGATGAAACCCAACGATTTCATCTGGTGTTCAATGGTGAGATTTTCAATTTTGAATCCCTCCGCAACCAACTCAAAGCAGATGGTATCCAATGTCGAACCCAATCCGACACAGAGGTACTTTTGCATTTATTTCTTTTGGAAGGGCCGGCCATGCTGTCTAAACTCAATGGCTTTTTTGCTTTTGCAGTGTATGACAAGGAGGAAAATTCGATTTTTCTAGCCCGTGACCGCTATGGGGTGAAGCCTCTTTATTACACCGTAGTGGACCAAAGACTGGTGTTCGCATCCGAGCTGAAAGCCTTGGTGGCCATGATTCCGTCCCCGGCTTTGGATCCGGTTTCCATGCAACTTTATTTTAGGAAAGGATATATTCCGGGACCCTACACCATTTATCAAAATGTACATCACCTTATGCCCGGTCATACCTTAAAAGGAAAAGGTGAAACGCTTTATACTCCGGAGCCCTGGTATCAATTTCCGGACCCAAACCATAGTTTAGAACCCTTACCTACTTATGAAGAGGCCAGCCGAACCGTTCGTTCTTTGGTGGCCGATGCGGTAAAACTTCGGATGGTAGCAGATGTACCGGTGGGCGCATTTTTGAGTGGTGGTGTAGATAGCTCAGTCGTGGTGGCGTGCGCGGCTCCTTTAAATCCGCAGCTACATACCTTTTCTATTGGTTATGCGGACGAACCGTTTTTCGATGAAACCCGATTCGCCGAAGCTGTGGCAAAGCATTTTGGAACCCAACACACCAGTTTTCAGCTGACCAACGACGATTTGCTTTCCGCCTTAGATGATGTGTTGGATTATTTAGACCAACCATTTGCAGATTCTTCAGCATTACCGTTGCATATTTTAAGCCGTAAAACACGAAAAAATGTAACAGTCGCTTTGTCCGGCGATGGGGGGGATGAGCTTTTTAGTGGCTACCACAAGCACATGGGAGAGTTTCTCATTCGCCAAGGTGGCTGGAAAATGAGTCTGGCAAAGGGATTAGCCCCATTGACTTCTTTTTTGCCTGCTTCACGGCAGCATTGGTTGGGAAATAAAGTAAGGCAGCTGCAAAAACTTGCCCGTGTGCAACAATTAGGGCCGCGAGAAAGATACCGCCAATTGGCAGGAGTGACAGATGATGCGTGGATTTCTAGGCTGCTTACCCATCATAGTAACGAGGACAACGCGCGTTTAGCACCCTTTCTTTCCGGTATCACGGATACTGGTACCATGAACCAAGTGCTGGAAGCAGATATGCGTTTGGTGTTGCCCTTCGATATGCTTACAAAAGTCGATTTGATGAGCATGGCCAATAGTTTGGAGGTACGTTCGCCCTTATTGGATTATAGGTTGGTAGATTTTGTTGGACAGCTTCCTGAATCCTATAAAATAGACCGACATCGAAAGAAAAAGCTGCTCATTGACGCTTTCAAAGCAGATATTCCTGAAGTGGTTTATAATAGGCCTAAACATGGGTTTGAGGTTCCTTTGTTGAAATGGTTTAGGGGGCCTTTGAAAAGCAGAATCACTACACTTTTAAATGATGAGACCTTGTTTCCCCCTGTATGGTTCAATCGTACCGCTTTGGATGAGGTTTTGCGGGAACTCGATGGCAATCAGCCAAAAGAAGTAAGTTTTAAGATATGGTCTCTATTGGTTTGGGCCCATTGGTATAAAAAGAACAGGTAAAATTGAAACTATTATAAATTGTTCTGTTTTTTAATTTATTTCACACTAAATTTGTTTGCCAACCTCGAAGAAGTTTTATGCCAAAAGTTTTACGAATTATAAATCGGTTCAATCTCGGAGGGCCCACCTATAACGCAGCTTATTTAACCCGCTATTTGACTCCGGATTATAAAACGTTGCTTGTGGGCGGAATGCCTGAGGAGAGCGAGGGATCATCGGAATTTATTCTTAAAAAAATTGGTGTAAAGCCCATTATAATTCCTGAAATGCACCGTTCTATTTCGTATAACAACGATGTGCGGGTCTATTATAAGATTAAAAATATTATCGACAGGTTTAAACCTGATATTGTACATACACATGCGTCTAAAGCAGGGTCTTTAGGTCGTTTGGCAGCTTATCGTGCGGGGGTGCCTGTGGTGCTTCATACCTTTCATGGGCACGTGTTTCACAGTTATTTCGGTAAAACCAAAACCACTATTTATAAGCAGATAGAACGGCGGTTGGCTAAAATGTCAACTCGGATTATTGCCATTTCAGATATACAGAAGTATGAGTTGTCCGAAGTCCATCGCATTTGTGAGCCGGAGAAAATTTCTGTGGTGCCTTTAGGATTTGACTTATCGCGTTTTCAAGAAAACCACGCCGCTAAACGTGAAGCTTTTCGGAAAAAATACAACTTGGATGAAGATGAAGTGGCCATAGGTATTATTGGCCGATTGGTACCCATCAAAAATCATGCTTTTTTCCTTCAAGTTTTACAGGAAGTGTTGGCGCATAGTCACAGGAAAGTGAGGGCCTTTATCATTGGAGATGGTGAATTAATGGAGCCGCTACAAAAACAAGCAGAAGAGTTGGGCATACCCTTCTCGGTTATGGATAGCAGTGTAAAAGCACCCTTAGAATTTACCTCTTGGGAAAGAGAAATTGATGTAGTAAATGCCGGTTTGGATATTGTATGTCTGACCTCTTTAAATGAAGGAACACCAGTGAGTCTTATTGAGGCGCAGGCGTCAGGAGTACCTGTGGTTTCCACCAACGTAGGTGGGATAGAAAATGTGGTACTTCATGGAAAAACAGGTTTACTTAGTGAACGCGATGATCTGGCCACCATGGTTCGCCATGTGATGGATTTGGTGCACCATGATCAACTACGTCAAGATTTGGGTGGGGAAGGTTGGAATTGGGTGTCGCAGAAATTCCATTATACTCGATTGGTTGCTGATATGAAGGAACTATATGATGGATTATTGAAAATAAAGTCCAATCCATCCCTCTATTCATAGAATGGGGGGGGAGAAGGATGTATTTTCTATTAACTTTGTTTCGTTACATGTTTTTATGATCCCTCGGAAATATCTTTTAATTGGTTTACTGCCATTTTTGCTTTATGGATGTGCTACTTTTAATCAGCACATTATGCTTAGGGTGCCCAGAAATTATCAATTTGATGCAGCCCCAGCTATTCCAGATTCTTTGTACCGGATTGCTCCCAATGATGTACTTTCGATAAGGGTATTGGCTAGTAATGGTTCTAGTGCCTTAGGTATGACGGCGAATGCGGTCGATAGAAGCCTTGTGGTTCCGGTAGAATATGATGGTAAAGTTAAATTACCGGTGATAGGTCGGGTTTCATTAAATGGGCTTACGCGTAGGGCTGCGGAAGATAGTCTTGAATCTTGGTTTGGAGTGTATTATATAGACCCTTTTGTCCGAGTTCTTTTGGAAAACAGGCAAGTGATTGTTTTTCCAGGTACGGGTTCAAATGCCCAAGTTCTTAAATTTGAAAACGAAAACATGAATATATTTGAGGCGCTCGCCAGGGTAGGTGGAATTACCACCAATGGCAAGGCACATAGTATAAAATTAATTCGTGGTGATTTAAAAAACCCCGTGGTCTTAAAGATTGATTTATCTACCCTTGAAGGAATGAAAAATGGAGATTTAGCCCTTCAGTCTGGAGATATTATTTATGTTGACACAAGAGAGAATTTTGCATCCATATTCTCATCTACGGTTATGCCCTATACCTTAATGGTTACACCACTTATCTCCATTGCTACAACTGTTATTTTAATAATTAGTCTAGGTAAATAAATACATGGCCAAAAAAACGATTCCGCTGTACAATCAAGAATTTGACCCGAAGGTATTTATCTTGATTTTTAAAAAAAATGCATGGACAATATCCCTGATTTTTGCCACCATTTTTTTGATAGTATTTTTATATTTAAGATATGCTACTCCCCAATACTATGCCGTTGCAGATATCCAATTGACCTCTGAAGAGAAATTAGACTATCTCCAAACTGGACAATACTTTACAGATGATTTGGCAAAGGAGTTGGAGTTATTGCGCTCACCAGTTTTCTTACTTCAGGTGTTAGAAACTTTACCTTTAGACATTACTTATTATAAAAAGGGAAATTTTGTAAACCTAGATATTTATAATAGAGCGCCCTACTCAGTTAAAGTTTTGGAAGTCAAGCATCAAAAGTTTTATCAAAATCCAATTTTTATAAATTATAATTCGACCGATAAAGGTGAATTGACCTATGATTATTTGGGTGAAAACATATCTCAGTCTTTTGAATATGGGACAATTATTTCTACACCTCACGTAAACTTAATGATTACGCCCAAAGATGGTGAGTCTATACTTGAGTTAAAGGACCACTATTTTGTAATCAATGATCCCCAAAGACTGGTTGAACTTTTTTTGAATGAAAAATTAAATGTATCTATTCGGAACAAGGAAGCCCGGCTTTTGAGGATAGAAATGACAGATTATAACCCTTTTCGTGCCTCGGATGTAGTAAATGCTGTTGCTGCCGTTTTTGAAGAATTTAATATCAAGGCAAAAAGTGAAAGTGCCAATAGAGTGCTATTATATATAGATGAATCTGTAGAAATCGTTAAAAACGCACTTTCAGCATCAGATTCTATGCTTGCTGATTTTAGGAGGCGAAATAACATTTCTCTCGAGGATAATCCTAAAATGGATGTATCTCTGATGCATAATTTGGAGTTAGTGGATAAGCTATCACAACTTATTGAAGAAGATACTTATAGCATTAGCATTCTTTCCCAAGCTTTAGGAAATGCACAGAAAGAAAATCCTGACTTTTTGGAAATCATTGTAGCTGTGCAATCTGTTTCTAATGGGCCCATGTTATCCGGCTTATTAACAAAAATGCAATCCCTGCAGGAAGAACGTGATATTATGAGAATGCGTTTTGCAGAAACTTCTACAGATATAAAAGAAATTAATCATCTAATTCAACTTCAACAAAAATTAATTATTGAAACCATTCAATTTCAAATTCAATTTCTTAATCGAAAAATAGAAGCCTATAAAGATAAATTAAAAAGTATAGATACAGAACTTTATCAGGACGATGAAGGAGCTAAAATGGATATGGAGTATGCAAAATTGCTGCGTATTTATGAAGTAAACGAGAAGTATTATAAGGAATTGATTGATCGAAAAGCAGAATTTTCTCTGGCTCGTGAGGGATATACACCCGGATACCGAATTTTAAATCGCGGTTTTACTAATGAAACGCCCGTTTCACCTAACCGAAGATTAATCATATTAGGTGGTATCTTCATGGCCTTCCTATTTTCTTTCGCTCTTATTGGTCTCCAATACCTTCTATTTGATACTATTTTGGGTATTCAAGATATCACAAAATACACAGATGCCCCTTTTATTGGGGTGGTTACACAAATAAAAAATGCTATTCCAGTATCACAAATCGTAGTGGATAAAAATCCAAAATCTATGATTTCAGAGACTTTTAGGACCATTCGTTCTAACATGGATTTTGTTTCCTCTAGTCCGGATACCAAAATAATTGCAGTAACGAGTACCATTTCAGGAGAGGGTAAAACATTTGTTACGCTTAATTTGGCCAGCATTTTGTCCATGGTTCAAAAAAAGGTGATTTTAATTGATTGTGATATGCGTAAGCCTAAAATCCACTTGGGCTTTAATTCCTCCAATCAAATTGGCCTTAGTACCCTTCTCATAGGAAAGAACACATTGGAAGAATCCATTCAAAAGAGTGAAAAACACCGAATGGATTTTATACCAGCAGGACCCATTCCTCCTAATCCATCTGAATTAATTATGAGCCAAAATATGATTGATATAATTGAGGAGCTCAAAAAACACTATGACTATATCATTTTCGATACGCCTCCCGTAGGTATTGTTAGTGACGGTGTTACCCTTTTGAGAAACGCCGATTTCCCAATCTATGTGTTTCGCGCTAACTTTAGTTCCCGGCCTTTCTTACATACTTTAGAGCGTCTCATTGAAGAAAAGAAAATTACTAAAATGCTTACCGTCTTAAATGGAATGATGCCAACGCGCTCAAAATATGGGTACGGGTATGGGTACGGGTATGGGTACGGGTACGGGTACGGGTACGGGTATGGCTATTACGAAGAAGATTCAAGTAAGAATAAGTATTTTAAACTAGTGCGTACTTTACTAAAGTCATTTTTCAGAAAATTAAAATGATTGGCTTGTGTTAATTGAAACTACTTTTATCTCTGGACCTGTTCTATTGAAACCCAAAGTTTTTGGCGACCACAGAGGCTATTTTTTTGAATCGTACCGTCAGGATGTATTCGAAGCTGCTGCGGGCCCCATCTCTTTTGTCCAAGACAATGAATCCATGAGTAACCGAGGCATTTTGCGCGGTTTGCATTTTCAAAATCCTCCCTACGCTCAAGGTAAATTGGTTCGCGTAGTCCAAGGTGCCGTCTTGGATGTGGCCGTAGATGTTCGCAAAGATTCACCCACTTATGGTGAACATATAGCCATTGAGCTTTCGGCTGAAAATAAAACCATGCTGTACGTTCCACCCGGATTTGCACACGGATTTTATACCCTTCAAGACCAAACCATTTTTCAATATAAATGCACCGGATATTATCATCCGCAAGCAGAAGTTTCCCTCGCCTGGAATGACCCCCACCTTGCCATCCAATGGCCGGATTTGAATCCTATTTTATCAGCAAAAGATGTAAATGGAATTTCATTTTCTGGATTTAGCTCACCTTTTTAAATTATTGTGATGGTACAAGCGAACCTTATGGTGCTAGTGTTTGTGGTGTTGTCTATTGGCTTATCCTTATTGGTCAATGCGCTTTTCTTGAAATTTTCTACCAACCTGGGTACACGAAACAAGGAAGGTCTGGTTCGTTGGTCGGCCCAAGTAAAACCTTCCGTTGGAGGATTTTCTTTTTTCTTTTGTTTCCTTTTATCCGTGGTGGCCGCTGCCCTAACCTTTGGACAAAACAACCCTATGGTACCTTTTTTAGGTTTGGTTGGGGCTTGTACCTTGGGCTTTCTTATTGGGCTTGCAGATGATGCTTACAATACAAAACCGGCTTTGAAATTTTCAGGCCAAATCGCTTGCGGACTCATCGTTTGGTTTAGTGGTAACGGTATTTCTCTTACAGGTTTAGAAGGTGTGGATTTTGCCTTAACCCTGCTTTGGGTGGCAGGCCTTATGAATTCGCTGAACATGTTAGACAATATGGATGGCATTACCACCGTAGTTTCGCTCATGATTGTCCTTGGTATGGCGCTGTTCGCAGCCCTGGGACCACTTGGTTTCTTCCAACCTGATGTTTGGATTTTACTTGGCATGGCAGGTGGACTCCTCGGCTTTTTGTATTATAACTGGAGTCCTGCACGGATTTACATGGGCGATACAGGCTCCATGTTCATCGGGGTGTTTTTGGCCGTTTTTTCCATCAAATTGCACTGGAATGCCACCTTTACGGGCCCATGGCACACCCTTCCGGGACATCTTTTGGTTATTTGGCTTCCTTTTGTGGTGCCTGTAGCAGATACCCTCACGGTTTCTATCAATCGCATATTGAGCGGAAAATCTCCATTTGTGGGTGGCAGAGATCATACCACCCATCACTTGGCTTACCGCGGTTTTAAAGAACGACACATTGCGGCTTTATACGCTTTGCTTTCTTTGGCAGGAAGCACCTTGGTCATCATTTTGACCCAAACCGATGAATCTTTGATTTGGTTCGTATCGGCCATTGGTCTTTTGGTTGTAACTTTAGCCCTATATCTTACAACCAAAGGAAAACATGGACCAGCTACCCCAAAATCCTAAAACTTTTTCTCGCTCAATTTTTTCCCGATGGTTTTTTTGGGTTGCTGCGCTTGGACTTTCTCAATTGGCCTTAGCCCTGCTTTTTTTTCAACTGAAAACAAGCCGGGAATGGCGCGGCGTCTTGGTGCAAGACGTATCTGCTTCACCCGGTTTTGTAAAAGCAACAGTGCCTTCCTTTTTAATTTCCTATCAACTTCCCTCCGATTTTACCCTTTTTGGTGAGCCTGTTCCTATGCAACGTCCAGATGTACAGGAGCGGTTGGACCAGGAAATGCTCATTACCCTTTATCGACATTCCAGCACTTTGTTGGCATTGAAACGAACACCACGGGTTTTTGCTCAAATGGTTCCTATCCTCAAAGAAGAAGGTTTGCCGGAAGATTTTAAATATTTGGCTATTGCGGAAAGTAATTTGGGACCGGCCATCTCTCCCGCAGGTGCGGCAGGTGTTTGGCAAATTATGCCTGAAACCGCCACCCAATTTGGCTTGGAGGTCAATGAAAGGGTGGATGAACGTTTTCATTTGGAGAAATCTACCCGTGTGGCATGCCGTTATTTGAAAGATGCGCACCGCCAATTGGCCTCTTGGTTGTCAGCCGCTGCAGCTTATAACATGGGAACCAACGGCTTTAAAAAGCAAACAGAAGAGCAGAAAACCACGGATTATTTTCAGCTTAGACTTAATGCGGAAACGGCACGCTATATTTTTCGTATTGCCGCCATCAAAATGATTTGGACCCAACCAGAAAGCTTCGGCTATGGCTCAGCCTTGGAACAACCTTACAGCCAAATTCCGGTACGAAAGGTAGCGGTGAACGAAGCGGTCGATTGGGTCGATTGGGCCATTCAAAACCAAACCACTTATTATATGCTCAGGGAGCTGAACCCTTGGATTCGGGACCGAAAATTTAGTCCCGTGGCCAACAAATCCTATGAAGTACTTCTTCCTGCACATTGAGAACAATTTAGAAAAACCGGGGTTTTTCCTACTATGATGAATAAAGCAACCACGTACATCGAAATTTTCGGGGCACGAGAACATAATTTACAGAACCTAGACCTTAAGTTGCCTCGTCATCAATTGGTGGTTTTCACAGGGTTATCCGGGAGCGGAAAATCCTCTTTGGCTTTCGATACCATTTATGCCGAAGGACAAAGAAGGTATATTGAATCTTTTTCTGCCTATGCCCGGCAGTTTTTAGGCGGCATGGAACGGCCGGATGTTGATCGTATCACTGGGTTAAGTCCAGTGATTTCCATTGAACAAAAAACAACCAATAGAAATCCCCGTTCTACTGTAGGGACCATTACGGAAATTTACGATTTTCTTAGGCTTCTTTATGCACGCGCTGGTACGGCGTATTCTTATGCCACGGGTGAAGCCATGGTGCGTTACACGGATGACCAAATTTTTTCGACCCTTATGGAGGGTTTCGCTGGCGCAGAATTGGGCTTGTTTGCTCCGCTGGTTAAAGGACGAAAAGGTCACTATCGCGAACTTTTTGAAAAAATTGCCAAATCAGGTTTTACCCGGGTTCGGGTAGATGGGGAGTTGAAAGAAATAAAAGCCGGCATGAAGGTGGACCGATATAAAGTCCATGACATTGAAGTGCTTATAGACCGCGTAGAGGTTACACCAGATCAGGAAAAAAGAATTCGAAGAAGCCTCGATGATGCCTTGAAAATGGGAAAGGGCACACTTTTAGCCTTGGATTTTGGAACAAGTACCGTACGTCACTTTTCTAGGTTTTTGATGTGTCCCACCACCGGCATTTCCTATGACGAGCCTGCACCCAACTTGTTTTCATTTAATTCTCCCTATGGCGCCTGTCCACATTGCAATGGCTTGGGTACGGTTTTAAAAGCCGACCGACATAAAATTTTCGCAGATCCCAATCTTTCGATTAAAAAGGGAGGCATCACGCCCATTGGTCCGTATAAGGAAAACTGGTTCTTCAAGCAAATGGAGACCCTAAGCCAGATTTTTGGTTTCACCTTGCAAACGCCTATAAAAGATATAGAAGAGGATGCCATTGCCGTCCTTTTACATGGAACCACGGAGCCCATTCGGTTTAAAAATCCGAAAACAGGGGTTTCTTCCACTTTTTCTTTTGAGGGTTTAGCCAATTTTATTCAACAACAAACAGAAGACGACCAAAGCAAGCAAACCACCAAATGGGCCCACTCCTTCATGGAACAAATGCCCTGTCCTGAATGCGACGGATCTCGCTTAAAAAAGGAAGCCTTGTATTTCAAGGTGGGAGATAAAAACATTGCTGAACTTTCTGCGATGGATATTCCAACCTTGTTTGCCTTTTTTGAAGGATTAGAGGATCGAATGGACCGTTCCGGGCAAGCGGTGGCAAGGGAAGTATTGAAAGAAGTAAGAAAAAGACTTGGATTTTTGTTGGATGTAGGATTGGATTATCTCCAACTCGACAGACCTACACGGTCCCTGAGTGGGGGAGAGGCCCAGCGCATTCGCCTTGCCACCCAAATTGGGTCACAGTTGGTGGGCGTATTGTACATTTTAGACGAACCCTCCATCGGTCTGCACCAGCGGGATAACGTGAAACTCATTGAAGCCTTGAAAAAGTTGCGGGACGGTGGAAATTCCGTGATTGTAGTAGAACACGACCGCGACATGATGTTGGCCTCAGATTATATTGTGGACATGGGGCCGGGCGCCGGGCGTTTGGGGGGACAAGTGGTGGGACAAGGAACACCAACGCAATTTTTATTGGGCGACTCACCCACCGCCGCTTATTTATCCGGTAAAATGTCCATTCCAATGCCTGAAAAAAGACAAAAGGGCAATGGGCAAATACTGGAATTAAAGGGTTGTACCGGGCATAATTTGAAAAATGTTTCGGTGAAGTTTCCCCTTGGAACTTTCATCTGTGTCACCGGCGTGTCCGGAAGTGGAAAATCTTCCCTGATCAATGAAACCTTGTTTCCTATTTTAGCCCGAGAGCTGCACCAAGCGGAAATGCCTCCCTTGCCATACAAGCAAATCAAAGGCATTCAGCATCTGGACAAAGTCATTCGGATGGATCAAAGTCCCATTGGACGAACGCCCCGGTCCAATCCGGCCACCTACACCGGCGTTTTTACCGAAATTCGTGCCTTGTTTGCACAACTCCCTGAAGCGAAAATTCGTGGCTATCAGCCAGGGCGCTTTAGTTTCAATGTAAAGGGAGGAAGATGTGAAACTTGCGGTGGAGCTGGATTACGGGTGATTGAAATGAATTTTTTACCCGATGTAGAGGTGCCATGTGAAGCTTGCAATGGGAAAAGGTACAATCGGGAAACCTTGGAAGTTCGTTACAAAGGACATTCCATTGCCGATGTGTTAAACATGAGTATCCGTGAAGCGGTCGAGTTTTTTGAAAACGTACCCCAGATTGTTCGAAAAATTAAAGTTTTAGAGGAAATAGGTTTAGGGTATCTTACATTGGGTCAAAGCAGCACCACCTTGAGTGGAGGAGAAGCCCAAAGGGTGAAATTAGCTTCTGAATTGAACCGCCCTGACACCGGAAACACCCTGTATTTATTGGATGAACCAACCACCGGACTCCATTTCGACGACGTGCGCGTTTTGTTGGATGTGCTCAATAAATTGGTGGCCAAAGGGAATACTGTGCTGGTTATTGAGCATAATATGGACGTAATTAAGTGCGCAGATTACATCATAGATGTGGGACCTGAAGGTGGAAATGCCGGAGGAAACATTATTTTTGAGGGATTACCGGAAAAATTGGCCTTGCGCAAGGACAACCACACCGGAATCCATTTGGCCAGGGAACTGGATTGGATGAAAACCAAAATGAATTAATACCTAAGTATAGACATGCAAGACATGGAAAGTTACGCGCGCTCCGGGGAAGATAAAATTAAGGAGGCGTTTAAAGAAAAAGATTGGACAGAGATTCGTACCAACGACTCATGGGCCCTGTTTAAAATCATGGGTGAATTTGTTGAGGGCTTTGAGAAAATGTCCAAAATTGGCCCTTGTGTTTCCATTTTTGGTTCTGCCCGTACCAAGCCTGAAAATCCTTATTATGCGTTGGCTACAGATATCGCCCTGCGTTTAACCCAACAAGGTTTTGGAATCATTACCGGAGGTGGACCGGGTATCATGGAAGCCGGAAATAAAGGCGCTAGAGATGGGAAAGGAAAATCCGTAGGCCTGAATATTGAGCTCCCTTTTGAACAAGAGCCTAATCCCTTTATTGACCCGGACAAAAACCTCAATTTCGACTACTTTTTTGTTCGAAAAGTGATGTTTGTAAAATATAGCCAGGGATTCATCGTATTGCCAGGCGGTTTTGGCACCTTGGACGAACTGTTTGAATCGCTCACCCTTATTCAAACCTTTAAAATTGGGAAATTCCCCATTGTATTGGTCGGAAGCAGCTACTGGCAAGGTTTGCTCGATTGGATGAAAGTGGCCGTTTTAGATATGGAGAAAAACATTAATCCACAGGATCTTGAACTCTTCAAAATTGTAGATACGGCAGAAGATGCAGTGAAAATCATTGTAGATTTCTACTCACGCTACACCTTGAAACCTAACTTTTAACGTTTGGGGGCTTGACAACCCCCTTTGCAGGATTGTATCTTTCCCGAATGAAAACGAATGAACGTTTAAATTCGGGAAAGTCTGTTTCTATTCGGGACTGGGCAGAGGCCGATCGCCCTAGAGAGCGGTGGCAAGCCCAAGGAAAAAAACAACTTTCCGATGCTGAATTGCTCGCCATTTTATTGGGTTCCGGTTTTAAAGGAACCTCCGCACTAGGATTGGCGCAGCAGATTTTATCCAATTATCAGCAAGATTTACAGGTACTTGGACAAGCTGACTTGGCTTCCCTTTCTCAAATTAAAGGGGTGGGACCGGCAAAGGCTATCCAAATAGCGGCTGCATTTGAACTCGGTGCCAGGCGCTTCACACAACCTGTAACGCCAAAACCTGTGATTCAATCCAGTGCAGATGTAGCTCAACATTTAAAATGGCGACTATGGGATCTGCCCCATGAAGAATTTTGGATTATGCTGCTGAACCGCGCCAATGCCGTCCTTACCTCTTTGTGTATTAGCCGAGGAGGATTAACAGGAACTTTGGCCGATACACGGTTGATTTTCCGGTCGGCCATGGAATACCGAGCTACGGCCATTGTATTGGCACATAACCACCCCAGCGGTGCCCTTATTCCAAGTGAGGCGGACAAAAAACTAACCAAAAAACTATGGGAAGCCGGAAAGATCCTAGACATCGAAGTTGTAGACCACTTGATTTTTGGCGGGAATCATTACTATAGTTTCTGCGACGAAGGCCTGCTTTAATCTTTACCTTTGTGCCATGAAAGGAGACGTAAAAATCCATCTTTTAGCTTTTGGTGCGCATCCGGATGATGTGGAACTCAGCGCCGGAGGTACCATGGCGGTGCATGCAGATATGGGCTTGAAAACAGGCATCATAGACCTTACCCAAGGTGAGTTGGGAACGCGTGGAACGCCAGAAATTCGCAAAGCAGAAGCGACAGAAGCCGCCAAAATTTTAGGACTTACCCTCCGTGAAAACTTAGGCTTTCGCGATGGTTTTATGTCTGTAGATGAAGCCCACCTTCTGCCGATTATTCAAAAAATTCGCCAATTTAAACCAGATATGGTTCTGGCCAATGCCATCGAAGACCGGCATCCTGATCATGGCATAGGCGCTCAATTAGTAAGTAGAGCGGCCTTTTTAGCAGGATTATCAAAGATTAAAACATCCCTCAACGGCCAAAACCAAGAGGCATGGCGGCCAAAGCTATTATTGCATTATATTCAATTCCAGATGCTTCACCCCAATGTTTTGGTAGATATTTCCAATGGAATGCAGCGCAAAATGAAAGCCATCCAGGCCTATGCTTCACAATTCTACCAACTGGACAGCACTGAGCCCATTACGCCCATTGCCACCAAAGAATTTATGGAATCCTTGCACGGACGAGCAGCAGATTTAGGTAAAACCATGGGCGTACCTTATGCCGAAGGATTCACCAGTGCAAAGCCACTTGGCGTAACCTCATTATGCGATCTTCGATAGAGAAGTTTTACCTAAAGCAGGTCGTTTTCTCCCTTTTTCGATGAATTAACCTCTGCGGCGCTCCAAAAGCAGCATGCGCATGCAGGCGA
Source organism: uncultured Candidatus Competibacteraceae bacterium (assembly GCA_964599915.1). Taxonomy (GTDB): domain Bacteria; phylum Bacteroidota; class Bacteroidia; order CAIKAF01; family CAIKAF01; genus CAZRHR01. Next base: position 20,688 of record CAZRHR010000027.1, read on the forward strand.
CCAATAACAGTCCTTCTTCTTCCGGTAAAAGGTTGGGGGAGGATTTCGTAAGTGAAAACTTCCTTCCAAAAAAGGACGGACGCTTCTTCACCATGGCCACTTCTTCAAGATTCGTCACGCGTGTAACCACATAAGCGGGATGAAGTAAATAGGCAGATAAAATTCCGATGATGGGCAATTCACCTAATAAGGCATCCCAAACTTTGACCCATGGATTTTTTTCCCGTATCGTGTACATCTGTTGGTCTCCCACCCAAACCTCATAGTTTGCTTTGAAAATGGAAGCCATACCCTTACGGAAAATACGTCCCAATTCTTGGCCTTGTGCATCATAAATTAAAAAGTTGAAGTTGATGCCAATCACTTTATCAGCTTTGATGACAAACAACAATTCCTTTTTAGAGGTGTCTTTAAAAATCTCAACCTCACTTTTCAGTTTCAAAATTTTCTGACGCACATACGCCACCATGTGACCATTCGCATCGGTAGCGGTGAAATCGTTGGCCAATGTTCCAATGCGGAATTTCAAAGCCAGTGGATAAGCAAAGTGGTCCATATAAAAGCGAGTTTTTAAAGTGATTCCTCCGTGGAGGTGTGTATTCTTTTGATTAAACGAAGTTGATGGGTGTGGCGGTTGAGGGTTGCGTTAAAAATGCCCTGATGGTCTATGCGATCTTCCCGTACCCAACCTGAAGCATGCCAAATACTTCCATTTCCTGTAAGTAATCCTACATGTGTGATGGGACCTTCTTCTTCTCCGAAAAAAGCCAAGTCGCCGGGAAGCACTTCCTCCAAAAATCCAACATCTTCTCCGCATAAGGCTTGCTGCCACGCATCACGTGGAATGGCAAGGCCAGCTGCCCGAAAAAGCAATTGAGTGAGACCGGAACAATCGATGCCCATGGGCGTACGGCCACCCCACAAATAGGGCACGTGCTCCCAACGTTTGGCCAATTCTGGCAATTGGTGTACGAGCAGTGGGTTGAAAGGTTCCTTCAAAATGGCTCCAAATGACACGAGCCCAACACCTTCAACCGGCTTGACCAAGGTTTCATGGAAACATCCAAAAGACAATGAAAAATCATCAATGGGTTGGAATACGTTGTTGCGAATCCAAGCCAAATAATCATCATGGCTGGTCATCACTTGAATCCATTCACCTTGCTGGGCTACGATGGAAAACTCCTCCCCATACAGGAGTTGGTTCACCATTTCGGCCTTGTGGTCAGGCTCAACGCGTCCGGGAACGGCCGCCAGAACTATCCGCCCCCTCCCCATGCTTAGATTTTTTCAATTACAATGGCCGAAGCACCACCGCCACCGTTGCACAACGAAGCTACCCCATAGGTTTTTCCTTCCTGATGCAGTGCGTGAAGTAGGGTAGTGGTAATGCGTGATCCGGAAGAACCCAGGGGATGCCCGATGGATACCGCGCCACCATAAATATTTACTTGAGCGGGATCTAAGCCTAGTTTCTGGTTGTTGGCCAAGGCCACTACACTAAAGGCTTCATTTAACTCGTATAAATCCACTTGATTTTGGGAAATACCAGCCCTTTGAATGGCCAAAGGAACGGCCTCTGAAGGTGCGATGGTAAACCATTCCGGTGCTACCGCCGCATCTGCATATCCTGCTACACGAGCAAGTGGGGTTAAATTGTATTTTTTCAAAGCTTCTTCTGAAACCAAAATCAAGGCAGAAGCGCCATCGTTAAGTGTGGACGCATTCGCTGCGGTAATGGTTCCATTTTTATCGAACACAGGGCGTAAAGATGGAATTTTTTCAAAATTCACATTTTTATACTCTTCGTCCTCTATAAATTGAATGGGGTCTCCTTTTTTAGAAGGAATCTCTACCCCCACGATTTCTGCATTGAATTTTCCGCTTTTCCAGGCATTTGCGGCACGCTCATAAGAACTTATGGCATAGGCATCCTGTTGCTCGCGGGTAAAACCCATTTCACGTGCACATAACTCACCTGCATTGCCCATGTGAAAGTCGTTGTACACATCCCAAAGGCCATCTTTCAACAAACCGTCCAGCATTTGGCCATGACCTAGTTTTTGGCCGAACCGCGCATTGGGAAGATAGTAAGGAACATTGGACATCGATTCCATGCCACCGGCAATCACCACATCATTTTGTCCCAATTGAATACTTTGTGCAGCCAGCATAATGGCCTTCATGCCGGAGGCACAAACTTTATTGACCGTCGTACAAGGTACTGCATGTGGAAGGCCTGCACCCAAAGCCGCTTGACGCGCAGGTGCCTGACCCAAACCGGCGGATATAACGTTGCCCATAAACACCTCCTGAACGGCAGTTGGTGCCAAACCTACACGGTTCAGCGCACCTTTAATGGCGATACTTCCTAATGAGGTGGCGGAAAATCCGGCCAAAGATCCTCCAAAACTTCCCATGGGGGTGCGAACGGCGGCAACGATATAAGCTGTTTTCATCATCTTAGTTTTAAGCGTCCACGAAATTAACCAATTTCACCAATGATAAGGTTACTTACTCAATTTTTCCGCTTGCGCTTTGCCAAGTAAAACAAGAAAATCTTCTTCCGTAAGACGTACAAGCGGGGTTCCCTGCGCAGAAAACCGATCCGCCAAACGTTCTTTTTTGCCTAGCCATGCCTTTTTATTCATGCCTTCGATCATGTAATGGGTGAAAGGCCCTACCTGTGGCACTACTTTTCCTCCAAGATTCCATATCATTTGAGCGGCGGCTGTTTTATTAAAGGCCTGAAATTGACCGGAAAAAACCACCTCTTTGCCGTAAAAGGGATGGGTAGGTAAAAAATTTGCCTCAGCATTGGGCTTAGAGGGCAGTTGATGCCCGGTCGTTTTAGGGGAATGTGCGGGCTCGAATCCTCCAGGATACACCTTCCCAAATCCTACCCGATATTGATTTTTTAATGTCTCAAAATTTTGAATTTTTTCTTTTTCAAAGGCCAAATGGAGCAACCTTGCGGTGGCCTCAGCATCATTGCCTGCCCTATGGTGTTTTAAAGGAATTTGAAAGCGATTGCAAAGGAATTTAAGGTTGTAGGCATCTAAATCTGGCCATATTTGCCGGCAAACGCGTACTGAACACGCATAGGTAAATTGGGGTGTGGGCTGCCGATAGTGCTGAATACAAGCGCGTAACACACTCACATCGAAAGAGGCATTATGCGCAAACAAAGTTTGTTGGTGAACGATGGGCATCACCTCTTCCCAAACCTCTGCAAAATCCGGCGCATAGGCTGTATCCGACGGAGAAATGCCGTGCACCTTTATATTAAATGGTAAATACGCATTCTCGGGAGGACGAATCAACCAAGACTGGGTTTGTGTGATTTGTCCATCTTCGTAAACCGATAATCCCAATTCACAGGCACTGGATAAAGCTGAGGTAGCCGTTTCAAAATCAATGGTAATAAAGCGCATGGGCGAAAAAAAACAAATTTACACCCTTCAGCGTATCAAACTCACTTTTCCATGATATTCTTTCCATACCCCTGAAACCACCCGTACATGCACTCGGTAGGTATATACATCTTGTTTGAGCACATCGCCTTCGTTATACCTGCGACCATTCCATACCGCATCGATTTTATCTGAATAAAATACCCGGCCTCCCCAACGATCGAACACCTGCATTTCTTGAGCCACAATCCCCATACCATACACCCGGAATCCATCATTGATTTTATCCTTGTTGGGTGTAAATGCACTTGGAATGTACACCGAACCTTCTGGGATAACGCGCAGACAATGTTGAACCGTATCTTCGCAGCCATGAAGGTTTGTGGCGGTGAGTGTAATGCAATACGTTCCTGTATCTCTAAAATTATACTCCGGTTCCTCTTCATTGGAAAGGGGACTTCCATCTCCAAAATCCCAAGTAAATAGTTCTCCTCCTACGGAAAGGTTATTAAATTGAATGAAGGCTTCCGTAAGGTTTACTTGAGTTTTAGAAAGCAAAAAGTCTGCAGATGGAGTTGGAAACGCCTGAATAAGGTTAGGCATCACCAAGGTAGAAAGACAGCCTTGGTCGGATATTGCCGTTAATTGAACATCAAAGGTTCCGGGCGCATTAAAACAAAATAAAGGTTCGGTACTGGTTTGGTCACTTTGTCCTTGAACCGACCATTGGTATTGCACAATTTGCCCACTTGCAATGGTGCTTTGATTCACCATTTGGCTACAGAAGGGAATACATCCGCTGGTTGGACCTGCGGAAAACTGGAGTTGAGGCGAAGGATGCACCTGGGTTTGAAGTACTGACGTGTCCACACAGCCGTAATTGGTCACGACCCATAGCGTGGCTGAAATGGGTTGTTGGGTTTGAAAGGTCTGTTGCACCTGTGTGCCCTGATAACTTTGGTTATTAATGACCCAGCCGGTTTGCTGGATAAATCCTTCGCCCACAGAGGAGGTGCTTTGAAACGAAAAAGGCTGTCCGGTGCAAGCAGGAAGGGTTTGAATACTGGCTTGGGGAAGGTCGCCGACCCTCACTTGTTGGGATAAAGCGAGCGTACAACCTAAGGCGTCCGTCAAAGTAAAGGTAAAGACCTGGTGCTGGGTCGGGAAAAAAGTTTGTTGAAGTCCTGGTAGACCATTCCATTGCCCTGAATAAGGCGGGGTTCCTCCACTTGCCGCAGCAGAAACGACTAAGGCGTCACCCGCGCAAATCGAATCATCGGAAAGGGTTAAAACGGCTTGTAAAACGGGCGGCTGGGTCAGGGTCGTTGTATAACTCAATGGACAACCATTCGCATCTGTAATTGCGGCCTGATAGTTACCGGGCGAGAGGTTAGATAATTGCTGTCCTGTGAAGGTTCCATTGTTCCATTGGACCACATAGGGAGCTGTTCCTCCCGTCAAGGGTAAGTTTATTTGTCCATTGTTTTGACCAAAACAAGAAATGTTTTGGGTTTGCACGGCCCCCAAGACCAAAGGCGGCGGTTCGGTAAGGGTACCATTCCAGCTGAGGGTACAACCATTCGCATCGGTAACGGTAACAGCATAATTTCCTGCCGGCACATTTGATATCTGTGCCAGATTGGGTAGACCGGGTCCCCATTGAAATTGGTAGGGCGCTGTTCCGCCCGACATGGGAAGTTGTATACTTCCATTATTTCCTCCGGCACAACTTATATGCTGCATCACTGGATTTCCATGTTGCAAGGCGGTAGGTTCTACCACTGTGGCGGTGGCTGTGGCGCTACAATTTTGGGGGTCGGTTACGGTAAATGTGTAGGAACCTGCCGTCAATCCGGATGCCTGTAATTGATTCCCACCCGTTGGGCTCCATGCATATTGATAATTTCCATTTCCGCCTGAAACCACCGCTGTAAGGCTACCATTGTTTCCTCCAAAACAGCTAACAGGGGTGTTTTGCACAATACTTGTTTGAAGTACAGGCGGTTGCTGAATCACAATGGTTTGCTGGGTGGTACACTGGTTTTGGTCAATGACAGCAGCCACATAGGAGCCGGCTGCCAGTCCGGTGATATTGGGTGTAGTGACGCCACCGGGATTCCATTGGAAAGTGTAAGGCGGTACACCGCCATTGGCTTGAACTGCCGCCGCGCCATTGCTCATGCCATTGCAGGTGACCGCTTGGTTAAGGGTGGTCGTGAGGGTCAATTGAGGTGGCTGAGAAATTTGCGCCGTTTGCGTGGCGGTACAATTGTTTTGGTCTGTTACCGTGACCGTATATGTTCCAGGTCCAAGTCCGGTCGCTTGGGGTTGAATGCCGCCCGAAGGTGACCACTGGTAAGATAATGAACCTGTACCACCCGTAGCTTGGGCTGTTATCGCACCATTGTTGGCATTAAAACAATTGATTTGGGTAATTTGAGGAAGGGTTAACATGATTTGGGCCGGCTGAACCAAGGTGGCTGTGGCCGAATGGGTACAGCCTCGGGCATCGGTCACGGTAAGGGTGTACGTGCCAGCGCCTAGTTGGGTCGCTGTTGCGCCCGTTTGTCCTGTGGGATTCCATGCATAGGCATAGGGTTGGGTTCCTCCGCTCACTTGAGAAGCCGCTGAACCATTGGTGCCTTGAAAGCAACTGGGCGAAATCACGGTGGGTATTTGTGCCACCAAAGGCTGCGGCTGGGTAATTTGCGTGGAAGTCTGAGCGATGCAGCCATTGGCATCTGCCACCATCAAACTATAATTTCCAGGGGCAAGGCCGGTGATGCTTGCCGTGTTCGCTCCTCCGGGGTTCCACTGATACACATAGGGCGCCACGCCTCCAGTGACCACGGCCGTGGCGGCACCGTTATTTTGACCAAAGCAGCTTACAGGCGTTGGGTTGGGTACACTCACATTTAAGGTAGCGGGTTGGGAAATGACCACCGGCACACTTTGGGTGCAATTGTTTTGGTCTGTAACGGTGAACGTATAAGTGCCCGGACCAAGATTCGAAGCCGTAAGCCCGGTGCCACCGGATGGCGTCCATAAATAACTCAAGTTGCCAGTTCCTCCGCTCACACCTACCTGTGCACTTCCATTGTTCAAGCCATTGCAACTCACTTGTTGCACTTGGTTCACTTGAACTTGCATGGCAGGAGGATTCGCCAGCGTGAAGGTGCGTTGTGCGGTACAACCTTGTTGGTCGGTTACTGTAACGGTGTATGTGCCCGGTCCGAGGTTATTGGCTGTTGGATTATTTCCACCGGAAGGTGACCATTGGTAGCTGTAAGGAAAGGTTCCCCCCGATACAATCACTTGTGCACTTCCATTGGTTCCATTATGACACGTGGGCGGCGTTACGGTTCCGGGTTGGGTGACCACGGCGATGGGTTGGTTGATGGTCACCGTGCGAGTAGTGGTGCAACCCGAGGCATCCGTAATGGTAGCGGTGTACGTCCCGGCGCTTAGGTTGTTGATTTGCGTTCCGGTGGCGCCATGGCTCCATTGTACCGTGTAGGGCGGAGTACCGCCGGAAATTTGAATACTGGCAGCGCCGTTGTTTCCTCCATTGCAAGTGACATGGCTAATGCTTCCAACCGAGGACTGAATGGGCTGCGGACCGGGAATGACCACACTTACCGTGGTGGTAATGGGCGTATTACATTGCACATAACTTACCGTACACGTGTAGGTGCCGGGCGCTAAATTGGTGGCGGTGGGACCGGTTTGCCCGTTGGACCAAGTAAAGGTGTAAGGGGCCATTCCTCCTGTAGCCGTTACGGTCGCACTTCCGCCTTGGCTGCAAGTGGCAGGCGTCATTTGCGTTACATTGGCTTGAAAAAGTCCGGAATTGAAAGAACTGGATTTAAGAAAAACACCGGAATCATAGGTACAGTCCCCACCATCTGCTATGGCAATGGTTATGGTATATTGTTGACAAGGAACCACGTTTAAATTGGCGGTAAGCACCGTGGTAAATCCATCATATTGAATGGTGGCTCCCCAAGCATTATTTACATAATATTGGTTGTTGGTAAAATGGTTGACCGTATTAATGGATACCGGCTGATTGGTAATCGGCAATCGGGCGATATTTTGGTTGTTATAATTTCCACCGGCAGGGTTGGGGCCTGTCACAAAAAAAGCAAAGGCATCATTGTAAAAACTTCCTGCAAATTCAGGGTATTCATCTGAGCCGAAGACATACTGAAAGGAAACCGTGTTGTTGGTTGGAATAAAATTGAAGGTTAAATAACAGGAATTATGCGTGGATACGCCGGAAATGGCCGTTAACGGAGCATAAGCGCCCCCGCTGTTACAAACACCTGCTGAGCCTGAAAAATTCGGTCCCACCGCTGTGGTAGCTGCGCCTGTGGTAAGTAAAATTCCTGCTGATAAACCTAAATTAGAATTATTTGTGGTAAAAGTGGCGGCCGCATTGGAAGGACAAACCATGCTCACATTTGAGATGGAAACGCCTGTTCCAACAAGGTTTTGAACAAGGGTCGAAGCATTATTGGTTGGACTAACGGACAGCTGACTAAAACCATTATATGGGGTTAGAAAAACCCATATAAAAAGTATAATCAACCAAACACGTTTTAGGTATAGGTTTATCAAAATCAAAGGCTTAAGGTTACTTAAAGATATGTTTTTCTAAAGAATAATTTACATGCCTAACAGGCATTTTTTCCATAATTTATTTTCATTGAGACAATTTGTCCTTGTTTATTGAATGAATCCGCCATTTTGTCTTTCAAATGGGATTTGGACAAGACTTTGCAGACAAAAAGGAAAAATTACTCATTATGCAGCCCAATGCATTCACTCATTTAGCCCAAGAAGCGATCCAAGAGGCCGCCCAAGAAGTCATACAGCGTGGTCAACAAATTATTGCTCCCGCCCACCTTCTTTTCGGTATGCTAAAAGCCGACAAGGAGGTCATTCCTTATTTTTTCCAGAAAGCTGGTTTTCATGTTTCACAGGCTGAAATCTGGCTCGAAAAGCAATTGCAGTCCTATGCCAAGGTCTCAGGCGGCCAACCTTATCCTTCGCAGGAAACCAATGCCATTTTTCAAGAGGCCCAGAAGCTAATGAAGACATGGCAAGACGATTATGTCGCTTTGGAACACCTTTTAGCCGCTTTTTCCGAATCCCCTGATCCCACAGGTCGGTGGCTGAAAGAAAAAGGCCTCACAGCCGGTAAAATCAAAGAATGGGCACTTGCCCTTCGCGGCGGTCGTAAAGTGTCCGATCAAGGCGCTGAAGGTACCTACAATGCTTTAGCCAAATACGCCAAAAACCTTAATGACTTGGCGCGTTCAGGTAAATTAGATCCTGTGATTGGCCGCGATGAAGAAATCCGCAGGGTGCTGCACATCCTTAGTCGCAGAACCAAAAACAACCCCATGCTCATTGGGGAACCCGGCGTTGGAAAAACGGCCATTGCCGAAGGACTTGCCCACCGCATCATCAAAGGAGATATACCGGAAAACTTACGCTCGAAAACCATTTTTTCTTTGGACATGGGCTTGCTTATTGCCGGTGCCAAGTACAAAGGTGAATTTGAAGAAAGGCTAAAATCTGTCATTCGCGAAGTGCAGGATGCAGATGGAGAAATCATTCTTTTTATAGATGAAATTCATACCCTGGTGGGAGCCGGCGGGGGACAAGGGGCCATGGATGCTGCCAACATTTTAAAACCTGCCTTAGCACGTGGGGAACTCAGGGCCATTGGTGCCACAACACTGGCCGAATACCAGAAATATTTTGAAGCCGATAAAGCCCTTGAACGTCGTTTTCAAAAAGTAATGGTAGAGGAACCGGATACAGAAGACGCCATCTCTATTTTGCGAGGCATCAAAGAAAAATATGAAACCCACCATAAGGTTCGCATTAAAGACGATGCCATCATTGCGGCCGTGGAGTTATCTCAACGCTACATTACAGACCGCTTTCTGCCCGATAAAGCCATTGACCTCATTGATGAGGCCGCCGCTCGACTTCGCATGGAAATTAACTCCAAACCGGAAGAAATGGAGGTGATTGAGCGCCGAATTATGCAGTTGGAAATTGAAAAAGAGGCCATTAAAAGAGAAAATGATGCGCCTAAACTTGAAAAAATCCAAGAAGAACTGGGTGGACTTCAAGAGGAGTTTTCTCAACTTAAAGCCCGGTGGCAACAGGAAAAGGATAGGGTAGAGGCCATTCAAAAAATCAAAGCCGACATGGAATCGCTCAAATTTGAAGCGGAACAAGCCGAGCGATCCGGGGATTATGGAAAAGTGGCGGAAATTAGATATGGCCGGCTCGCAGAGAAGGAAAAGGCCTTAGATATGGCGCAGAAAGAACTGGCCATGTCGCAGCATGGCAATGCCATGATTAAGGAGGAAGTGGACGCAGAGGATATTGCAGAAACGGTGGCCCGTTGGACGGGCATTCCTGTGGCACGCATGCTCCAAAGTGAAAGGGAAAAACTTCTGCACATGGAGGAAGAACTGCATAAACGGGTCATCGGCCAGGAAGAAGCCATTCAAGCCATTGCAGATGCGGTGCGTAGAAACCGAGCTGGTTTACAAGACCCCAAAAGACCCATTGGTTCCTTTATTTTCCTTGGTTCTACAGGTGTGGGAAAAACGGAATTGGCCAAAGCACTTGCCGATTATTTGTTCAACAATGAACAGGCCATCACACGGATAGACATGAGTGAATACCAAGAAAAACACGCTGTGTCTAGGTTGGTCGGTGCGCCTCCCGGCTACGTGGGTTACGATGAAGGCGGTCAATTGACCGAAGCCGTGCGAAG
>CAZRHR010000028.1:0-30286 GCA_964599915.1 uncultured Candidatus Competibacteraceae bacterium
CAGATACTTAGAAATCCAAAAACACACATTCTGATTTTTATCGGACAACAATGAATGAAAATAAAATTTTACATATATTTTGTAAAATTTTATAGACCTATATCCATTGAATGGTTTGCGCAGCCCCTTACATTTGAGGATATACGGCCTTAGAAACGGGAACCCATGAATACAACTAAATTTTCTATTGTCGCATTATCGGTAATGTTTTGTTTTGGCGTTACGGGACAAAACCTGCCCTTAGAAATGCAGTACAGCCCGGATGGCAAAATCTTATACACCGGCGGGAAACTTGTCCCAACCGGATTATATGACCCCAATGTCATCGACACCCTATTTTTGGATTTTCCACAAGCCAATTATTGGACCCAACTCACCAATAACTATGCATCGGAGACTTTGATTCCAGCCAAGTTAACGTATAGAGGACAGGTTTTAGACAGCGTGGGGGTAAGATTCCGAGGCAACACTTCTTACACGGGCGTGGCCCAATCTCAGAAAAAATCATTTGCCATTGAAACAGATTTTGTGAGGCCGGGGCAACACCTACTTGGGTATCGGAACCTTAAACTGAACAATGGCCACCAGGATGCAAGTTTTATGCGCGAGGTGTTGTTTGGAAGAATGGCCGCCAGACATACCCCCATTGCCAAAACAGGATATGTCCGATTGTTTATCAACCAGCAAGACTGGGGCTTGTATCCGAACATTCAAACCGTAGATAAAACCTTTTTAGAAGAATGGTTTCCAAGTAATGATGGTGCCAGGTTTCGTGCCATTTCTGCGACCGGCGGGAATCCCGGACCTTGGGGCGATGGCACCGCTGCGGTAAATTTTCTTGGCAATGACACATTGACCTACCAAAACTATTACAGCCTTAAATCCAATGATGTAGAGGTAAGCCCTTGGGAAAAATTAGTCGATGCATGTAGGGCTTTGCAAAGTCTGGATACCAACAACCTGGATTCCGTGGCTAAATTTTTGGATTTCGACCGCATACTTTGGCATCTCGCCATTGAAAATATCTTCACAGACGATGATAGTTATGTGATGAAGGGAAAAATGGACTACCTGCTCTACATCATGCCCGAAACAGGACAAATGTTTTCCATGGAATATGATGGAAATTCATCTTTTCAGTCGCAGCAAGCGACCAGCACCAACTGGGGACCTTTTAAAAATGTAGGCAATGCCAATTATCCCTTGTTGAATAAGTTATTAGCTATTCCAGAATTGCGGCAGCGCTACCTGGCCCATTATCGCACCATTTTGCAAGAGACTTTTACCACGGCCCAAGCCACCAGTTTAGTCAATGGACTCCAATCTCAAATTGGTGCGCACGTGGCATCCGACACAAAAAAACTTTATACCACCAACCAGTACAATACCAGCTCCCAAGGTTTAATTTCCTTCGTGACCAATCGAAGAAATTTTCTCATGAACCAAACGGAAGTAGCGCAGGTGGGCCCTGTTATTTCAGGGGTGGTTATGCAAGACGCGCAAGGCGGTTCCATAACTCAACCTCTACCCTATCAACCCGTGCAATTGATGGCTAAAGTACAGCATAACACGGGTATCCACAAGGTTTGGTTGTATGTGACGGAAGGCATTGATCAAATGTACCAGCGTGTCGCCATGTGGGATGATGGATTACATGGAGATAGTTTGGCCGGAGATGGTTGGTATGGAGCGACGTTACCGGGGAAAAAAGCCCATACGTTGGTGCGGTTTTACGTAGAAGCCCAGGCCAATAACACCCCAAAATCCGCCAGTTTTTTACCCACGGGTGCCAGTCATGATGCTTTTGCCTATACGGTAGTAGCGCCATTTTCACCCAACGGAGTCGTTATCAACGAATTCATGGCTTCCAATCAGCAAACGGTGGGAGACGAAGCCCAAGAATTCGACGATTGGATTGAAATATACAACAACAACCAGGTCACCATGGATTTATCCGGCTATGTCCTCACCGACAAAGTAGATAAAGCCTATAAATGGGTTTTCCCGCAGGGAACGCTTCTTCCGGCCAATGGATACTTGGTAGTTTGGGCGGATGAACAAGGCAGTCAAGGAACCTATCATTGCAACTTTAAATTAAGTTCTGCGGGAGAAATGCTGATGTTATCCGATAGTACCGGGACCATTTTAGATTCTGTTTATTTTGGTCTGCAAACCACCGATGTGGCTTTGGCACGTGTACCCAATGGAACAGGCGGCTGGACACCGCAAACTGCGACCTTCATGGCCAATAACCAACCCATGGCCATTTTACCCGAAGAAAACGTAACGCAATGGGCCATTTATCCAAATCCAACGCATCATTCATTTCGGGTCATAGGAATGACAGAGGAGCAGCCCTATGTGCTCATGGATATGCAAGGTCGCACCCTACAGCAAGGTTGGCTGAGTGCAGGCACGGAGGTGAACGTGGCAGATGTACCGTCAGGTATTTATTTTTTACTTGTATCCGATGCGCCGAAGCCACTTAAAGTGGTAAAATACGAGTAAAAATTAGGGGTATATCCTCCTTTTTGTCTACAAAATATCGGGGAAAAAGGAACGTGAAGCACATCGGATCGGCGCCGTGTTCTTTCAGGCGGAGGCGTTATGAAAAGATGACGTTGGCTGTAGATGGTAAAAATTGGCAGGCAAAGACCATAAAAACGTCGCCTCCCATGAGGCACCATTGGTTCCCATCTACTATATTTAAGCATGATATTATCTGGCCTAGAAATTCAGAAAAGACTGGGAAAAGACATTGTGCTTGAGCCCTTTCATCCGGAACAACTCAACCCCAACAGCTATAATTTGACCTTACACGAAGACCTTTTGGTCTATGAAGGCGCTGTTTTAGACATGAAACAACCCAATGCGGTACAACCCATGCGCATACCGCCGGAGGGGCTCGTACTGGAAACCGGAAAATTGTATTTAGGCCGAACGGTAGAATACACAGAAACCCAGCATTTGGTACCCATGTTGGAAGGCCGTTCTTCCATAGGTCGGCTTGGACTCTTTGTGCATATTACTGCCGGGTTTGGCGACGTTGGTTTCAAAGGGTTTTGGACCCTTGAAATGTTCTGTGTACAACCCATTCGCATTTATGCCGGTGTACAGATTTGCCAAGTCTTTTATCATACCTTGGAGGGTGATTTTGTCCCTTATAAAAAGGGGAAATATCAGGAAAACAAAGGGGTACAACCGAGCATGCTGTATAAAGACTTCCTGTGAACATGGCCTTTCGCTACTGGATTATTTGTCTTTTCACGGGTCTTTTCACCCGGCTTGCAGGCCAAACCGTGCAAATCACGCTGGTGCCCCAGGCCTTAGAGGATTCAATTCCTTCTCTTTCCGGCTTTGTACAAGATAAAAATCAACGGCAATGGCCTGTGCAAGGAACACGGTTCCGGCTTTCGGCAGATTCGTTGGAACTGCCATGGACGTTTTACATTCAAGGCTATCAGCCGGTGACGATGCGCCAAATCCAAGGTACACACCAGCGGGTGATGCTCCTTTCCGAGGTACATCATATTCCGGAATACACCTTTTCTGAAAGCATTTTCCCACGTGATAAAAGGCAATCCGGGCGCGAAATTCAGGTTTTGCCCGCCGCTTACATCGCGGCACATCAGCCCCAAACTCCTGCCATGGCTTTGGCCCAATCCGGCGCATTGTTTGTTCAGCATAGCCAAATGGGCGGCGGCTCACCTGTAATTCGAGGTTTTGAGGCGTCTCGCATTTTATTAGTGGTCGATGGGGTTCGAATGAACAATGCCATTTTTCGTTCAGGACACTTGCAAAATATTTTGAGGGTCGATGTAAATAGCCTCGAGCAAATGGAAGTGTTGTTTGGGCCCGGTACCGCCCAGCATGGCAGCGATGCCTTGGGAGGTGTGGTGCATTTAGAAACGATGAAACCTCAGCTCACCGGTACAAAATATCTAAAAGGTAGTTTTTTCACCCGCTTTTCCAGTGCAAATCAGGAAAAAACCACCCATGGCATGTTTCGATATGGTCAGAAAAATTGGGCAGGTGTGACTTCGTTTACCCTGAGCGATTTCAATGATTTGAGACAAGGCAACCTAAGAAGTCCCTTTTTACCCGATCAATGGAAACGCAATTTTTTTGTTATCCGGCGCAACGGCCAAGACACCCTATTATCCAATCCGCAGCCTAACCTTCAATTGGGAAGTGCTTACCGACAAATGGATTTGGTTCAAAAGTTTGCCTTTCATACAGGCGCATGGCGTCATGACCTTCAGTACCAAATGAGCACCACCAGCGATGTGCCTAGGTATGACCGACTTACTATGCTGGATGAGCAACAAATCCCGGTGTTTGCTGAATGGGCGTATGGACCGGAGCGCAGGCATTTGTGGATGGCACAAAGTCAACGAGAAACGCCAAAAATGCAATGGCGCATTTTGGGTGCGTGGCAATGGGTGGAAGAATCTAGGCATGTGCGTCGTTTTCAACAAATTCAACGCAGAAGTCAACATGAAAAGGTACATGTGGGGGAATGGCGGTTGGATGTTTTGCGGAAACATCTGCCTGCCAAAGGGCGCCCTGCCCTATCCTACCGATGGCGCGCCGGAATCGACGTGCAATGGAACGCGGTGACCTCCACCGCCCGATTTACCCAAATTGAAACCGGCCAAACCAGTGCGGGTCCCACCCGTTATCCGGATGGAGGAAGCGTTCAAACCTTGGCGGGAATCTATGGAGAATATCAATGGGCGCTAAGAAAAACATCCGCTCTATCTGTTTCAGGTAGAATAAATTATGTAGGATTAGACGCCCGATTTACCGATACCAGTTTTTTTAGTTTTCCATTTCAAACCGCAGGTTATCAGCGTGTCGGTGGAAATGGAAGCATCGAATGGGGAAAACAATTTCCTTCTCATCCTTTTTGGAAAAGTGTGCATTTGGTATGGGCGACAGGATTTAGGGCCCCAAATGTGGATGATATAGGAAAAGTATTTGACTCCCGTCCCGGCCAACTGATTGTTCCCAACCCGGACATCCGACCGGAGTACGTGTATACTTTGGAGGGCCGAACGACCATGGGCCACCATGACCATCAACTTTCTTTAAGTACTTACGGCACTTGGATTCATGGGCTTTTATCGCTTCGTCCTGAACAATGGCTGGGCCAAGATAGTATGGTTTTCGATGGTTTACCCAGCCAAGTCTTGTCTTTGCAAAACTTGGATCAAGGTTGGATTATCGGGACCAGTGCGAGGTACAAAGGGCAGTGGTCAAGTTATGGTTTTACCAGGGCGCAAATCACGTATACCTATGGCCGGCAATTTCATCAGAACCAATGGTTTCCTTTGGAGCATATTCCCCCGGTATTCGGATTAATCAGTGCAGGCTGTACTTTTCCGCGTTGGGAAATCGAAGGTTGGCTCCACTTCAATGGTTGGAAGCATGCGGAAGATTATGGATTATTTGGGGAAGACAACTTGGACTATGCCACGCCTTTGGGTACACCGGCCTGGTACACCTTAAACTTGCGGATGCAATGGAAACCTATTGAAAAGGTGATGTTGCAATGTGCGGTGGAAAATCTATTGGATCAAAATTACCGCACCTTTTCCTCGGGCATTTCTGCGCCGGGGAGAAATGTTGTGATTGCGGTTCGGGGGAGTTTTTAGTACAGATTATTTTTTTATTAAAAAGGTGTCTGTACTTAAAGAGTTGTTTTCCATTTTAGCCTTACCGCAGGATTAATAAAAAACAAAGGCCAATGTTATGGGGGCTCCAAGCAAGGAGCTCACACCAAAAATAGATGGCCGATGGTCGTTAAAAGGGGACATAGGATGGCCTAAAATTGCGCCTGATTGATCAGTGCTACAGTGAAAATACTTAGCAAAAACCAACCAATAAATCCTTGAATTATACAAATGTATCTAGCCAGTCCCTTTGTTGGTATATTTCCAAAACCCAAAGTAGTGAATGCATTTAAGCTTAAAGTAGCCGCATTAAGCACACTAATCACCAACCCAAACAACATTTTCAGAAAGGGGAATGCGTAGCCCTTATCATTTTTCAAGACAAAATCTTTGAAATTGCTAATTATCTGAGATTTACTGCTTACATCCCAATCAGAAGGGAAGAAAAAATAGACAAAACCAAAAATCAAAATAATATATAAAGAGACGACCAACGCATTGGCAGGGTCGGTGCCATAGTTTGTATAAAACTTAAGTAACCTATTTAAATTCAAGTCAAAAAAAGTTTTGAATGATGGGGTATCTTCATGAATGATAGCTAATCTTATGTACTCAATTTCTCTTATTTTCACATAGACTTCGTTGGCAGATTCAAAATGGCCCATATTTTTATAAAAGTCGTAGAGACTTTTATTTAATCTAATGAAATTCCTGTACCCTAAATCATCTTCAATTTGTTCTTTCGTTGTCCCATCAAAATACGCCCCATTTCTAATCATACCAAAATCCATGTTCTTTAACGAGCCAAGATGAACATAACTGGACTTATCTAGGGCGTTGTAATCAAAAGCCAATTTTTTGTGAAAAGAATTACCAAACATGTAGAGGAACCCTTTATCTAAAAGCAAATTTATATTCGCATTGAAAATATTATCATGAATAGACATATTTTCAGCATCTAATTTTAAGGTTAAAAACCCGTCAATAGATGAAGTGAAGTCCGAGCGTGTTATATTAACTTTTGGAATTTCATGAAGTTCGATGTACGCATCATTCAACAAACAATCCTCTATATTTAGTTCAGCTTGGTCGAGCAATCTAACAACTATAAAACCATTACTGGCTGAAAAAGTACTGTGGAGCAAGTCAACTTTTGCATTCTCAAGGTCAATCACAATGGATGAGGTAATATTAGTGTGATGAATCCATAAATGAAATTGGGAGAGAATTTTCTTGGTTCCTGTAACCTGTAATCGCTCAAAATCACAAGAATCAACCAGAATAGCACCACCTACATCATCGTTATCCGCTATGGTTTGGCAGCGAGTAGGGAATATATTGCCTGAAAAAGTTACTGACCCCGGAAATCTAACATTCGAAAACCGAATATCATTCTCAAAAGTGCAACCCTCGAACCACAGGCTCTGGCAGTTTGTTAAAAACCTATTCGCTGAATCCCTCTTGGCACCGCGAAGTTTAAGGTAGTTTTTAAATCCGCCATAAATCCTAATCTTACCATCCCCATGTTTAGAAAGAAATTCCTCCGCACCTTTATCTGGTAAATCATTGATGAAAAAAATATTATAATATCTCAATGTATCCTTTTTGCTGAAGAAGATATCTTCAGCAAGCTGTGAATACTTAATGGTTTTTCTGGCTTGTCCAAAAGCCGCTGAATAAAACACAAAACAAAACAAACACATTAGCGCGCGCATACAATCAAGTTATCGTATTACAAGATAACCATAACTTAGCACAAACTCTTAAGACCCTCTGTAAGATAATGGGGGCAGCTCGTTAGAGAGCAACTTTATGAAAAGACCAATGGCACCCAGCTTGCCCTCTATATTATTTTATAATCGGTGACTATTATAGATATTGTATCCATCTGAACTACAAAAAGAGACTGGCTTCGTTGTTTAATTACATTGTAGTTTGAGTTCACCTATTTTAAAAACAACTTTCCAAATCTACTTAGGAATCCGAATAAGGCTGGACTACCAAGGCGCTCACCACCTGCCCACTTCCTCCATTTGCGTACGAAACGCCACATACTTACCCCCAAACCTTTGCTCTGTATCGGCCATAAGTCGGGGCGCTTCATTTTCCCGATACGCCTCCAGCTGAGCCATGGAAGGACATTCATACTGAATGGAATATGTGATTCCACCCATTTCCTCTTCAATCAACAAGCGCGACATGCGGGCGCCGGAAAAATAACCGGTAGCCAAAACCGCAGGCACATGGTGTGCCAACATCCATTCTTTCCATTGGTCGTGAAAAGACTCTTCAATATTGATGGTGACATTGTAGATAATCATAACAACATGCGGGTATTAAGCCAATGGATGGCCGGCCAAACTTGGTCTTGATCCAACCACCAGATGGCCTGTTGAAACACATCGCCTTCGCGAGGAAATTCAGGATGTTTCATCCAAGTTTGCCCTTCTTCAGTTTGCCAAAAGGCTTCAGATTCTTCTGTACCGGGCCAAGCCAGCACATTACCTAAACGCCCTAAATGGTTACCAGACAATCGAGAAGAAAAACGAATGGGTTCAGGCAAAGCATCAATACCAATGCCAATCCCGTTCACAGGTTTTGGAACAGTAAAAAGGGCCGTTCCGGAAGCCCGTACATAGGTGTCACCACCCAAGCGACCGACCAAATCGATGAGATGCGGATCTATTTGCCCCTGTTCATCTAGCACATCGGGATGAATATGGAGTCGAAGAATCTCCGCAAAAATGAGGTTTCCTGCGCCACCTTCCATGCCTGTATGCACCACTTGGGTTACTTTACATTCCATGTGAAAAGGCGACTCTTTCACCCGAGGCGGCTGAACGACCTCGGACGCGAGTGGCGTAAGTCCCGATTTCAGAAATTCATCTACACCGGCAGGATATTCTACGGAGCTCAGAGAGGTTTGTTGAACCATCGCAAAATTAACCGCATTGATGACCAACTCCCCGGTAGCCATAGCATTTTCCAATGTATGCTTGGTCGTATTATCCCTTACTCTTCGAGCAGGAGAAACAATGGCCATCGGTGGATTTGAACCAAAGACATTGAAAAAAGAAAAAGGGCTGAGGTTCACGCGACCATGCTGGTCTATGGTACTCACAAGGGCAATGGGCCTAGGAGCCACGCCACCTAAGAGATAGCTGTGAAACTTTCCCGTAGGAATTTGTCCCGGAATGATGGTGGTAAACATGGATTATTCTTGATACACACCCATGTTGGCAAACTTCTGAATTCGGGCATCTATGCGCTTATCCGGATTCATTTTCAGAAGCTTAGGCAACACGTCCAATAAAGTTTTTTTCACTGCTGCAAAAGCCGCATCTGGATTTTGGTGCGCCCCACCGGGAGGTTCTGGGATAATACCATCGATGAGTTTATTGTTTAACATATCGGTGGCGGTCAATTTCAAAGCGGAGGCCGCTTCCTCTTTGTGGTCCCAGTTTCTCCAAAGGATGGAAGAACAACTTTCAGGAGAGATGACGGAATACCAAGTGTTTTCTAACATATACACTTTATCACCGATTCCAATGCCTAAGGCACCACCTGAAGCACCCTCGCCTATGATAAAGCAAATGATGGGCACTTTCAGTTTAAACATTTCCAAAAGGTTTCTGGCGATGGCTTCCCCTTGTCCTCTTTCTTCTGCTTCCAGTCCGGGATACGCACCGGGTGTATCAATAAACGTAACTACGGGCAAACCAAACTTTTCGGCCATGCGCATAAGACGTAGGGCTTTGCGATAACCTTCCGGATTGGCCATGCCGAAATTGCGGTATTGTCGCATTTTGGTGTTGATGCCTTTCTGTTGCCCAATCAACATACAATTGAAGGCGTCAATGGTACCTAATCCGCCCACCATGGCTTTGTCGTCGCCTACATTTCTATCGCCATGCAATTCCATAAAACGACCTTCGGTCAATGCGTCGAAATACGCTAAAGCATAGGGTCTTTCAGGATGACGGGAAATTTGTACCCGTTGCCAAGGTGTGAGGTTGGCATATAAATGTGCACGGGTTTCCTCGATCTTCCGCGCGACCTCTTGCATGGGGCCGGTTAAATCCAGTCCGTTTTTTTCTGCCATTTCTTGGAGTCGCTCCATTTCTTCCTGAAGCGCTTGAACAGGCTTTTCAAATTCCAGATACGTCATACACGTTAATTACCGTTGGGCAAATTTAGATAAAATAATCCCGATTCCCCCGAAAATGAAATTGGGCAACCAAACCCCCAACCAAGGCGGAATACCACCGCTTATGGCAAAGCTATTGGTCACTTTTTGAATAAATACGTAAGCAAAGGCCAAAGAAATACCAAAAGCCAATTGAATACCAATCCCACCGCGCATTTTTCTGCTGGCTATGGGCACGGCAATCAAGGTTAGGATAATAGCAGCCATGGGATTGGCGGTGCGGGAATGAGACTCCACCTCATAATAAGGTAAAAATGCACTTCCTTTTTTCCTTTCCGCTTCAATAAAGTTAGACAACTCGCGGTTCGACATGAGTTCCACCACTTTCAAATCCACCCTGAAAATTTCATGGTTGAAGGGGAAAATCGTATCCATAACGGCCCCCTTTCTCCAACCTTTTTCTCCCGTTTTACCAGCCATGTAGCGATATAAATGCCACACGCCGGCCAGTGAATCATAACGGGCTTCATCGCACAACAAGCGATACGTGAGTTGCCCATTTTCAATGCGTTCATAGGAGAATCGTACCGCCTTTTTTCCCTCAAAATCAAATCGCTCACAATACACATATTCCGTGTCCGATACCTTTTGGTGGGTGTTGGGGGTAGATAAATTTTGTCGTTTTAAATAGGTTCGCTCAAACTTGATGCGGGTTTGGTTGGCATGTGGAATCACATAATTCGACACCAAAAAAATACCGGACGCCAGCAACATGGCCGCCGCCAAGTAAGGAACAAGTAGTCGGGTGAAACTCCAGCCTGCCGTATGTAAGGCAATGATTTCGTACCGGTACGCCAACCTGCTGGTGAAATAAATCACGGAGATAAAAACAAAAAGCGGACTGAAAAGGGTAATGAAATAAGGGATGAAATTGAGGTAGTAATCCAATACAATTTCATTCAATGTAGGCGCTTTACCATACTTTCCAAGAAATCCATCCAACTTCTCGCTGATGTCGAAAACGATAGTAATACCAATAATGAGGCTAATGGCCACGGCAAAGGTCCCCAAGAAATTCCTGATGATATACCAATCGGCAATACCTGGGAACCTAAATCTCATCTTTTCTGCATTAAGGTAGGTAAGACGCTTGCCTTCCACGTGGAAAAATGACCCGCTAAAATCTGTACGCGGGCTTCTTTCACCAATTGAAGGTAAAAATGAAGGTTATGCAAACTGGCAATTTGGCCGGCCAGCCGTTCATTCACCTGAAATAAATGCCGCAAATATGCTTTGGAATATTGGGAATCTGCAAACAACGCACTTTGAGGATCAAGGGGAGAAAAATCCATTTCCCATTTTTTATTTTTAATGTGAATGATTCCCTCCCAGGTAAACAACATTCCATTACGACCATTTCGGGTGGGCATCACACAATCGAACATATCTACACCCAACGATATACCTTCCAAAATATTTTCCGGTGTTCCCACGCCCATCAGGTAGCGGGGTTTGTCTTCGGGTAAAATGTCACAAACCAGCTCCGTAAACCGGTACATGTCTTCGGCGGGTTCGCCTACACTTAGACCACCAATGGCCACACCTTCAGGTCCGCGTTCTGCCGCAAAATGTGCCGACGCCTCCCTCAAATCCGGGTAAACAGAACCTTGCACAATGGGAAAAAGGGCTTGATGGTGGCCATACAAAGGCTCGGTGGCCTTAAATTGTTTCACACAACGGTCCAACCAACGGTGGGTCAATTCGATGGATTTACGGGCATAGGCATAATCCGAAGGATAAGGTGGACATTCATCGAAAGCCATGATGATGTCTGCACCAATTTTCCTTTGAATGTCCATAACATTTTCCGGGGTAAAAAGATGCCTTGACCCGTCGATATGGGATTGAAAAGCAGCACCTTCTTCTTTCAATTTGCGCTGAGACGACAAAGAAAAAATTTGATAACCACCGGAATCCGTCAGCATGGGCCTATCCCAACCAATGAAACGATGTAAACCACCGGCTTTTTCAAGCACTTCGGTGCCGGGCCGAAGGTATAAATGATAGGTATTTCCTAAAATTATTTGTGCGCCAACATCGTCCTTTAACTCCCGCTGATGTACCGCTTTTACCGAACCTACGGTGCCCACGGGCATGAATATGGGCGTTTGAATGTCGCCATGCCCTGTTGAAAGTACACCTGCGCGGGCTTTAGAACCCGAATCTGTAGCTATTTTTTTAAATTCATGCATAATCCCGCCAAAAGTCCGCAAATTTCGGCATTCAAAATGAATAATCTGCTACACCTCCTTTTTGCATTGGCCGGTCTTTGGTACTTGGGTTGGCGGTGTTGGGCCTTTATCTGGTTGGAAAAAAAACCACCTGAGGGTCAGGAAACACCGGATTTACATGTGCTTATTTGTGCCAGAAATGCAGCCCAACTTCTTGCTTCCCATCTTCCTGCATGGCTGGAACAAAATTATCCTCGTTTCGAGGTTTGGGTGGTAAATGATGCTTCTTCGGACGAAACAGAAGAGGTTTTATCCCAACTGGCACAAAAGTATAAGCACTTACATGTGCTTACCCTTTCAGAAAAAAAGGAAGTCGGCAAAAGAGGGGCATTGGCGTATGGATTGACCCACCTTCCGGAAGTCCAAGTGGTACTCACAGACGCCGATTGTCGGCCGTCAAGTCCATTTTTTTTAAAAGAATTGGCGAGCCAAATTGGAATAGCAAAAGTCACGTATGTAGGGTTGGGTTTATATGAAGCGCAAGGGCATGGCGTGCAAGCCATGGTTCAATTTGAAACCATGCAAACGGCCTATTTGTATTATGGTGCAGCCGCGGCAGGTCTCCCATACATGGGTGTTGGCCGGAACATGGGGTATGCGACCTCTTCCGGAATAAAGATGGTGGCGGCCTCGGCCAAAGGAAATGTAGCCGGTGGAGACGATGATTTATCGATTTCCTCCGGCCTTGGAGGAAAAATCCAACCAATCCGTGGAAAAGCCGCGTGGACGTTGAGCACTGCCCCAAGAGATGTCGCCGAATGGTGGAACCAAAAAAGCCGTCATTATCAAACCTCTGTCCATTATCCTTTTCACACTTTGCTCATGCTGGGAATCGATCAATTATCACATACCCTCTTATGGCTCTTGGGTTTGAGCGGTTTCCTTTTCCCCGAAACCCAACCTTTGGCTTGGATAAGCTTAGGAATACTAGGAACGGTCTGGGGTTTTTATGCCTTTAGCTTATATCGAAGGGGCATTAAAATAAACCTTTTTAAGATAGGTGTAGGAGATTTTATATGTACTTTCGTTCTACCTATATTATGGTTACAGGCGATTCTATGGAAACCACGGGGCCGATGGACTTAAGTCGGCTGTCTGACCGAGCGCGGTCAGATTATGCCCTTGTACGCTTGGCCGTAGACGAAGGCAACCAACAAGCTTTTGCCAAATTGCTTCAATATTATCGGGAGCCCTTGGTACAACTGCTTTATAAAATGACCTCTAACCGAGACGATGCAGAGGATTTAATGATGGAGAGTTTCGGCAAAGCGTTCAAAAGTTTAGCACATTATCAACCCCATTATGCTTTTTCTACCTGGCTTTTTCGGATTGCGACCAATGTAGGGATTGATTATTTGAGAAAAAGGCGGTTAAAAACTACGAGTTTAGATAATCCTTTTAAGACGGATGAAGGCGAAGAGGTGGGACATGATGTAAGTTCAGGCCAGCCCGATCCGGAAGAAACCCTCATTTTTAATCAGAAAAAATTGATCCTTCGCCAAGTGGTGGACCAGCTAAAACCTCGTTACAAACAGCTCATAGAAATGCGCTATTACGAAGAACTGAGTTATGAGGAGATCGCTGAAAAATTGGACATTCCATTGGGAACAGTAAAAGCCCAGTTGTTTCGAGCGAAAGAGTTACTTCACCAAATTTTGAGGGTGGGAAAAAATAAATTTTGATGGATTTTTCAACCATGTATGCCCGGTGGTTTCCGGAATTATCTCCGACCCATATCGCCGCCATGGAAGCCGCTATGGTGGCCTACCGAGATTGGAACCAGAAAATCAATGTCATTTCCAGAAAAGACATGGACAACCTGGGCATCAGGCATTTTATACATAGTTTGTCCATAGCGAAAGCCCATAGGTTTCTGCCTGGGAAGCGCGTCATTGATGTGGGAACAGGTGGCGGATTTCCGGGGATTCCCTTGGCCATTTTGCATCCTGAAACCGAGTTTTTATTGGTGGATGCCATTGGGAAAAAATTGAAGGTTGTGGAAGCTGTTTCGGAAGCGGCAGGATTAAAGAATGTGACTACCCTTCACAGCCGCATAGAAGATGTAAAAGTGAGTGCCACATATATTACAGGACGTGCGGTGGAACCTGCCATGTCCTTTTATAAAAGAGTTTCCGGACGTCTCCTGCCAAGGAAAGGCGAAGAGGACAAAAGCTCAGGAGTGTATTACTTAACCGGGCCTGGAGCACTAACACAGACCTTTAGTTGGCGTCATACTCCCCAAGAATGGTGCTTAGCCGATTGGTTTAAAGAGGAGCCATGGTTCGAAACTAAGCATTTGGTATTTCTTCCCACACAGAAAGGACAATGAAGGCGACTATTTTAGAAGTAAACGGGAAAAAGCCAATCTTTGGAACAGGTTGTGCCTTGGCGCCTGGCGCAGTAGTTACTGGAGACGTGGTGTTTGGACAAGATTGTTCGGTTTGGTTTCATGCCGTAGTACGTGGAGATGTACACCGGATTCGCATCGGCAACCAGGTGAATGTACAAGACCATGCGGTAATCCATTGTACGTATGAAAAAGCCGATGTGGTGATTGGCGACAGGGTAAGTATAGGCCACCGTGCCATTGTGCATGGCTGCCATATTGGGAATGATGTGTTGGTGGGCATGGGTGCCATTGTGATGGACCACGTGGTGGTGGAATCTGGCGTTATTATCGCTGCCGGTTCGGTGGTGCTGGAAGGTACAAGATTAGAAAGTGGTTACTTGTATGCAGGGGTTCCGGCGCGAAAAGTGAAGCCGGTATCGGAAGCGTTACAAAAAGACCTCATGCATCGAATTTCATCGAATTATGCCATGTATGCAGGTTGGTACCAAACAGATTTTCTGCATCCTGAACCATTAGAATAATTAATTGTTGTTAGCATTTAATGTCGAATTATAAATTTTGATTTATAATTTCTATGTTCAGTATTTAAAAACATGGAACTAACGTAAAGAAAAAATTGCCACCCCTACCCCATTAAAACCAAAAAAGGTATTAATATTCAAAAATGTTGTATATTTTCAATTATTTCACCTTACTGAAAATTTCAGTTCAAGGTTAAAAATTTGTTCACTATCTAGTCCAAATTCAGTTGAGCTAAAACACAAAAATAAAACAAAGTGTAGTGCCTAATTATTGCGAAAAAATCTGTTATTTTGTAGTTTTCACTAAGTATATTCTATGCCTAAATATACCGTATGAGCAAATTCTCCCCTATTGCCAAGCTCATCCATACCATCGTTTTATTCACACTCTCGTTTTTTGCGGGTTTGCAAGGGCAAGCTTTGGTGGCTACTGTCGTGTCCAATCCGGCCGCTTCAGGAGGCGTGGTAACGGGTTGTGTTGGTGTCCCGTTTAGTTTTTCCAGCCTACCTAATGATACCAGCCTAAACGTTACATGGGTATTTACCAACGGAAATCCCGCCACAGCGACTGGTTTAGGGGGGCACAGCGTTACATTCAGTGCCGATGGATGGGCGATTGTAACGATGACCAATGGCGTCCAAACCTCCAAAGATTCTGTGCAGGTCTTGGTCTCGCCGAACATCACCGTTGCCCCCACTTTTGTAGGTACAGTCGTTCAAAATTTTGAAGGTGTCCCATACCAAACCAGATGTAACCAAGTTACAGGCAATATTCAGATAAACAACAACATTGCCGGGTGGTTGCCGGGGACATCCTATACCGTAAGTTACGGAGATGGTAGTCCAATCGTGACCCCTACGCCAGCAGGAAATGGGGCTTGGAGTTTGGTGAAAAACTACCCTACAGGCGAATATTTACTCACCGTCACAGGGACCAACGGAAACTGCGTAAAAACCTTTACACAAAGCATTTACATCGGTAGCCAGCCCAACGTGGGGTTTGCCATCAATTCCAGTACATCCCTTTGCGTACCGGACAGCATCGCCTTCCCCATTACCAGCGTTTCTAACAATAGCATGGGCACGAGGTACATTGTCAACGTGAATGACGGCTCGGTGCCCGATACGTTTTTTCATCCGCCACCGTCCAACTACATGCATAATTTCACATTTTCATCTTGTGGAAGTACGGCAACAACCAGTAACCAAGGAATCACTACAGTCTTTCAAAACTCCTACCAAGCAGTGATTACTGCCTCCAACCCCTGTGGAAATGCAACCGTATCTCTTCAACCTATTTATGTTTCCAATAAGAACCAAACAGGGTTTACGGCCACCCCAGATTCCTTAATCTGTATAAACAATCCTGTAGTGCTCAATGACACCACACGGTACGGACTCGATGTGGGTGCCACCACTTGCGATAGTTTGCCTATTCGTGTTTGGGGTGTTTCTCCATCAACAGGATGGACTTTAACAACGGGTTCCATGGGAGACGCACAAGGATTTACAACGGGCGGTCCCTTTGGCTATGATCCCTCTTTCTGGATCAGCGGAACGCCGTCTGTTACACTTAGTTTTTCGCAACCAGGAAATTACAATCTTGTACTCCGTACAGGAAACACGTGTGGAGAGGACAGTGCAGTAACCCAAATCTGTATTGACCCACCCATCACCGCCAATTTTGATGTTTCCGATTCGCTTGGGTGCTTTCCATTGGTCGTTTCCACCACCAACTTATCTACCCTTGGGGCATGTAACCGGGAAAAATACCATTGGACCGTTTCCTTCACAGACACCATTGGTTGCGGCAACAACGATTGGGCATTCATCAATGGCACTGATTCCGTTTCCTTTCAACCCACCTTCCAATTCAATGGACCTGGGATTTACGACATTCAACTTGAAACCAATCCTAGGTTAGACCCGGAAGATGCGACCAGGTGTCCGGTAGACACTGCCGTAAAACGCATTGTGGTAAAAGACAGGCCCTCGGTGGCGATTAGTTTTACATCACCCATTTGTCAGACGGACACGGCGCAATTCACAGAAACCATCACCAACTGCTATGGTACCCAAAGCCTCCAATACTTGTGGACCCTCACCGGTGCCTTGCCGGCCACAGATACCACAGTAAATCCAGGCGGTGTGGTGTATCAAAGCCATGGACTTTTTCCAGTTAGTCTCCTTGTAACCAATGAATGTGGTGCAGATACGGCCATTGATACCATTGATGTGCGCCAACCCGTTCAGGTAAGTGTAACACCGGGAACCAATGCTTGTATGGACGATCCGGTACCCGTTGATGGAACATTTGGAGGAAGTGCCATCATTGCTACTTGGAATGCATCTGTCCCTGGCGGCAGTTTTGCACCCAACAATTCTACCCAACCCGGAACATACACTCCACCCGCAGGATTTATTGGAAACATCGATGTGCTGTTGATCACCAATGATCCTCCCGGTCCCTGCCCGGCGGATACCGCTGTGGCCACCTACGTCTTTGACCAGAATGGCATTTCCCAACCCGGCACTTATCCAGATTTATGCCAAAACGGAACACAAGCCTTATCTGGATTGGTTGGTGGTGCTGCTACCACAGGCACATGGTCTGCCCAACCTTCCGGCAGTTTTTCTCCCAGTACAAGCGACTTAAATGCCGTTTACACTCCACCCGGTGGATATGTTGGTTCCATTACCCTAACTTTAATCACCAATGACCCTCCGGGGAGTTGTCTTGCAGATACTGCAACGACCACTTTTGTGGTAAATCCAACACCTGTGGCAGATCCTGTGGCCACGCCGACCCTTTGCTCCGGAGACACCACCCAACTGGCATTAACCTCTTCCACTCCGGGAACAACATTCAACTGGGTACCTGTGCCCAACGCAAATATTTCTGGTGCGACAGCTGATTCCGGATTGGTAATTCAGCAGGCCTTGGTCAACGCGGCCCTTACGGATCAAGTGCAGCAATATACAGTAACGCCTTCTCTTAATGGCTGTCCTGGCCTGCCCATCACGGTGAGCGTGAACATACGCGCCAATACCCTTATGGTTCCTAGTGTGGATGCCACGGTTTGTCCCGGCCAAACCATTGGACCTATTAATTTCACCTCAAACCCACCTGGTGCAAGTTTCAATTGGGTGTCCAGCAATAGCAGTGTTGGAATTTCTTCCGGCACGGGTCCCATTGGGGCTTTCCCTGCACCAGCGAATGCAGGACCTTCTGCCATCGTTTCTAATCTCATCGTGACCCCCACTTTAAATAATTGTGCTGGCACACCCGATACGTTTGTAGTTACGGTGAATCCAACACCAGACGTGAGTAATTCACCCTTAACAGATTCACTTTGTTCCGGCTCCGCAAGCCAAGCCATCGTTTTCACCTCCAATGTAGCCAACACCAGTTTTACATGGTCACTTAGCTCAAATGTGGGTGTTGCCCCCGGCGCTTTGGCCGCCGGTACAGACTCCATTTCAAGTCAAACGCTCAGCACCTTAGGAAATACCACCGGCGTTCTCACTTATGCTGTGACCCCTACGGCTAACAGCTGTCCCGGTACACCTGTAAATTATGAAATCTACGTGTTGCCTATTCCAGATGTGGTTTTACCTCCGGCACAATCCATCTGTCCCGGCGCAGCTAGTACGCCTGTTACCTTTACTTCGGGAGTAGCGGGAACCACTTTTTCATGGACATCGGCGCCCGTTGCTGGCGTAGCGGGAAATACCGCTTCCGGCACCGGCAACCTTCCAGCCCAGACCCTGACCAACACCAACCCATCGCAGGCCGTTGTTACGTACATCGTTACGCCACAGGCCAATGGTTGTGTTGGGGCACCTGCCAATTATACCATTTCGGTAGAAGGTTCTCCCAATGTAAGTTTTTCTCCGGGACCCCAAGCCATTTGCTCCGGGGGCAACAGCACACCTATTATTTTAAGTTCAACTACCCCAGGCGTTACCTTTGCTTGGAGTATGGTGGTTCCACCCTCGTTTAATTTCGGAGGAACACTAAGCGGAACAGGCAATGGCATCCATTCCTTTAACTTTATTAATCCGGGTGTCAATCCAGATTCAGCCATTATTACAGTGATTGCCACCCCACCCAATGCACCCTGTCCGGGCAATCCATTTACATATAGCATTGTGGTCAATCCCATACCGGGCATGACCATTACCCCTTCCTCTGCTACGGTTTGTTCCGGAAGTGGATTTACACTGGTTCATAGTTCAGCCACAGCAGGCGCTACGTATGCATGGACGGTTGCCACTTCTGGCGCGGTTACAGGTCAGGCTGCTGGTACTGGTGACACCATTGCTCAAACGGTTTTTAACCTAACAGGAGCAGACCAAACGGTAACCTATACTACAACACCAGATTTTGCAGGATGTCTTGGAAGTCCGGTAAGTGCGGTAGTTACCGTACAATTTGAGCCTCAAATGACCGCCGTTCCGGACCTAAACGTTTGTTCAGGCGGAACCGTTGGTGCCATTAATTTCACATCCAACCCGCCAGGCGCAGGCTTTACTTGGCAAAACGACAATGCCCAAACAGGTTTAGCACTAAGTGGTAATGCGTCGATTCCTTCGTTTACCGCCAATGCAAACAATACCGCCTCCGCAGTTCAAAGTACAGTTATCGTTACCCCAACAACCAATGGATGTGCAGGACAACCGGATACCTTCCTTTTGGTGGTTCAACCGGATCCTACGGTGACCAACAATCCGCTAGCGCAAAGCAATTGTTCAGGCGTAAGCACCCAAGCGGTTGTTTTCACAGGAAATGTGGCGGGAAGTACGTTTAGTTGGAACCTAACTTCCAGCAACAACCTTCAACCCGGTGCCTTGGTCAATGGAACGGGGCAAATTCCTGCTCAAATTCTAACGTCCAGCACCATTGCCGGGGGAAGCGCAGTATACTCCGTCACCCCTAGCGCCAATAATTGTTTAGGTACGCCAGTAAACTACACATTTACGGTATTACCTACCCCAGACATGTTGCTCCCTGCAGGTCAAACCATTTGCAACGGCGACACGGCCGCCAGCACCCTTTTGGTAGCAACCACACCAGGTGCAACTTTTTCATGGACCGCGGCTGCAACAGGCGGCGTAACGGGTTTTACCCCGAGTGGAACAGGAAACCTGCCAGCGGACACCTTGGTTAATGTTACCGCCAACCCCCAAACCGTTACCTATACCATCACCCCAACCGCCGGAGGATGCACGGGCGCAGCAGCCAACTATGTGGTTACCGTGCAGCCTACACCGAACTTGACCATTACACCTTCGTCGCAAGCCATCTGTTCCGGAGGAACGAGCACACCTCTACTACTCAGCAGCACTACACCGGGCGCACAATATACTTGGACAAGTCAGTCCCCTGCCGTTATTTCTGGTGCAACAGCCTCCGGCACGGGTAATATACCTGCACAAACACTTACGCATATTGGTACAGCCACAGATTCGGTATTGTTTATTGTGACCCCATCCATTGGCGCATGTTCAGGAAGTGCAGATTCCGCTTATTTGGTAGTTTATCCTGTACCCGATGTAGTGGCGAATCCCTCCCCCTCCACCCTTTGTTCAGGTGCCACGACAAGCATCGCCCTAAGTGGGAATGTAGCAGGAACTACTTACACATGGACCATTTCTAACAATGGAAATATCTCCGGGGCGTCTAATGGAAGCGGCAATACCATTGCCCAAACCTTAACACAAACCACCAACACACTACAAGCTTTAACCTACACCATCACCCCATCTGCTAATGGTTGTCCAGGAACACCTATTCAGGCCAATGTGGACGTGTTACCACTACCTGTACTTACTCCCACGGCTGATCTATCGATTTGTCCCACCCAAACCAGCACCGCTATTCCTTTTGTGTCCAACGTACCTTTGACCACATTTGCTTGGACCCAAAGCAATGCTGCAACTGGCGCACCCACATCAGGAACCGGTACCTTTCCTTCCTTTACGGCGGGTACCAACAATGGTTCATCAGCCATTTCTGGCATTGTGGTAGTAACACCGACAGCCAACGGCTGCGTAGGTGTGAATGATACATTTAATGTATTTGTTCAACCCCTGCCTTTTGTCTCGAACAACCCGCTTGGACAAATCGTTTGTTCAAGTTTGCCTTCCTTACCTATAGTTTTTACGGGTAACGTACCTGGTGCTACCTATACGTGGAACCTTACAGGTACAAACAACCTCCAGCCTGGTGCTTTGGTGAATGGCACGGATTCCATTCCAAGTCAAAACCTGACCACCATCACCATTGCGAATGGAGATGCCACTTACTCCATTGTGCCAAGCGCAAACGGCTGTACGGGGAATCAAGTAAATTATGTGTACACCATTGCACCCAATCCGGATGTACTTCTTCCGGTAGCACAAACCATTTGTTCAGGAAACCCAACAGCGGTAGTGATTCCTTCCTCTTCGGTGGCTGGCGTTACCTTTAATTGGACGGCAGTGGCCACAGGTGGAATAACAGGATTTACTGCAAGCGGAGTAGATAGCATTCCCTCTATCAATCCAATAAATCCAAGTCCAACTACACAAACCATTACCTATTCCATTACTCCATCTGCTAATGGATGCGCTGGGACGCCTGTCAATTATGTAATTACCGTTCAGCCATCAGTGGTGGTTAATTTGAACCCTGCCTTACAAACTTTCTGTAACGGAGGAAATTCACTACCAATTTCCGCAACCACTACCACCCCAGGCGCCGTTTTAAATTGGACAGCCCAAGCACCTGTTTCCTTATCAGGATGGTCAGGTTCAGGAATTGGAGATGTGCCAGCGTTTAATTTGGTAAACAGTGGCAACCAAATAGATTCTCTCTTATTGATATACACCCCTTCATTTGCAGGTTGCAACGGTGTTGTGGATACCGCTTTGATTGTGGTTTTCCCAACTCCAAATGTGGTGGCTAATCCAGCTAACCAAACCATTTGCTCTGGAGGCGGTACCAACATTGCGTTTTCAGGAAACGTCCAAAACACGACCTTCAGTTGGGTGCCTTCTGTAAATGCTTTGGTGTCAGGAACCACGACTGCGAGCGGCAATGTCCTGCAAGACATTTTAACGCAATCTGGCAATACCTCCACGTTGGTCACTTACACCATTACCCCAACGGCTAACAATTGTCCGGGTGCAGCCATTCAAGTCCCCGTAACCATTTTACCCATTCCCGTGCTTACCCCACAACCTGATATTCAGGTTTGTTCCACCCAGCCTGTAGCACCCATAAACTTCACCTCCACCGTGGCAGGAACCAATGTTTCTTGGACCAACTCCAATACCGGCATAGGTTTACCACCCACAGGAAATGGTGATATTCCTGGTTACAATGCACCTATTCATAATGGACCTGGCGTGCTTTCAGGACAAATTATTGTCCGGCCATCAGCAGCAGGTTGTTTTGGTATATCTGACACTTTCAACCTGGTGGTAAATCCACAACCTCTGGTTACAATTAACCCGGCCAATTCTACCATTTGCTCCAACCAAATTACAGCGATTGGACTAAGTTCGGTTTTACCCGGAACAACTTTCAGCTGGGTGGTGAATTCCGGTGGATTGATTGGTACCAGTGCAGGAAATGGTAACCTTATCGCCCAAACCCTGACCAATCCTGGTATCACCACATTAACCGCTCAGTACATTATCACACCTACACTTAACGGATGTGTTGGACCAAATGATACCGCCACGGTTTCTGTTACGCCGGCGGCGCAATTAAATGTAGTAACAGGTCCCACCAACTTCTGTAGTGGCGGCACCACCAACGTGCAATTATCCTCACCGGTACCGGGTGCGACCTTTACGTGGACCCTTGCCGGCGGTGCCTCTATTGTGGGAGCCTTGCCGGGCAATGGACCCACAATCATACAAACCCTGACCAACCCAAGCAACGCCATTGATTCGGTGACGTATAACATTGTCCCTGCTTTCAATGGTTGTGCACTGGCACCGACTTCGGTTACCATTGTGGTCAATCCTATTCCGGCAGCCATCGCCACACCGGACACATCTACCATTTGTTCAGGAAATACCACAGGAATTCAACTCATTTCACCCGTAGCCAATACCACATTTAACTGGACTGTAAACGCTCCGGCCTCCATTACGGGTGCCTCCGCTGGAAACGGCCAGCAAATTGGACAAACCTTGAGTAACAATACCTTGATTTCAGATCAAGTGGTTTACAACATCACTTATAGTGCCAACGGATGTCCAGGCGCTCCCATTCAAGCGGTAGTCAATGTGAATCCTGTTGCCCCGGCCGCGGCCAATCCATCCAACCTCACCGTTTGTTCGGGTCAGCCCTTCCAAATCGCATTGTCATCTCCTGTAAATGGAGCCACCTTAAGCTGGACGACCTCTCCCAACGGAAATGTGGGGGGCGCAAGTGCCGGAGCTGGAGATACCATTAGCCAAACCCTAACTACAGCTGTGGCAGGTGGACAAGTGGTCAATTATTTGGTTACCGCAACTTTCCAAAACTGTCCCGGACCTTTGCTCGTGGTGCCGGTTACCGTAAACGCGCTACCCGTGATTAATCCGGGCCATCCTCAAACTTTCTGTTTGAATAGTCCTGCGGTAAATCTTCAGGGCTTTTCGCCCGCAGGAGGAAGCTGGTCAGGGGCTGGAATAACTACCCCACAACCGGGAACATTCACGCCCTCTGTGGCGGGTGTAGGTGCGCATCCCATCACCTATTCCTATACCGACCCACTCACCAATTGCTCCAATTCGGCCAGCATCAACATGGTGGTAAATCCCCTGCCCACCATCAGTTATACACATGATACATTAGTTTGTGTAAACGCACCCATCAACCTGGTGAACACTACAGTTGGCGCAAGTCAACACGCGTGGATTTTTGGAAATGGAACCAACTCCAACTTACCGAATCCAATTCAGGCTTATCCGGCGCCAGGTCTTTATACCATTTCCTACACTGCTACCACCTCCTTGGGATGCTCGGCAGGAGCCAACTCTACCATTCGGGTGATTACAGCCCCGATTGCGTCTTTTGTTTTTGCCCCAACGGTAGGTTGTGCCCCTTTACAAGTCGCCTTTAATAACCAAACCATAGCCTACACCGCTAACTACCTTTGGAATTTAGGAAATGGTAACACCTCCAACCAGGTGAACCCACCTGTGACGACCTATTTAGGCTCCACCACTGCGGATACCTTGTATCCCATTTCCCTTACGGCCACCAACCAATGCGGTACATCCACCTTCATCGACACCCTGCGTGTGTTATCTCAACCCGTAGCCTTTTTCGGAACCAACGTGTCGGTGGGCTGTTCACCATTGACCATCCAATTAAGCCAAAACTCCTTCGGCGGACCGACCTCTTATTCCTGGAATTTCGGCAATGGCACCGCGAGTGCTGCCGCCTTACCAGGTCCGCAAACCTTCATTTATAATGGGCCAAACGATACCACCTACTACATTACCCTTACGGTAACCAATCCTTGTGGATCGAGCACCCATGTAGATAGCATTCGGGTTTTACCAAATAACATTACGCCCTTCTTCAACACCAACCCCACCTCAGGTTGCGCACCATTAGCGGTTAACTTTACCAATTTCACCACTGGCGCCACCGTATATAATTGGGATTTTGGAGATGGAAACGTATCCAATGCAGTAAGCCCTTCACATACCTTTTTAACCGGTGGAAGCTATAACGTAATGCTGGCCGCCAACAATGGATGTGCGTTTGATACCACTTACTTTACGGTGAATGTAATACCCCAACCTTCGGTGTCTTTCGTTGTGGCACAAGATTCACTTTGCGAAGGGGTAAACATGCAATTCATAAACACCTCCCCCAACCTGTCCAACCTGTTTTGGACGTTTGGAGATGGAAACACCTCTACACTTACCAATCCCATCCATGCCTATGCCCAAGGTGGAACGTATAATGTTTCCATGGTGGGTACAGCGCAGGGAACAGGTTGTACTGACACCGCCTTTGGCACCGTTTTCATCAAGCCTGGCGTTGATGTAGCCATCAACCTTTCTGACTCTATCGGTTGCGCTCCATTCTTGGTGCAATTCCAAGATGTTGGACAAGGCGCCATTTTCCATCAATGGGACTATGGAGATGGACAAACCGGAGCCTCCGCAAGTCCAACCCATACCTTCCTAACGTTCGGCACCTACATTACGCAGTTGGTGGGATCCAACCAGTGGGGATGTACAGATACGGCCACTGCGAACATCTGGGTCAACCCAGTACCTAACGCCTCATTTTCCGTTCCACCCATTAATACCTGCGTGTATCCGGCCACCTTCCAAGTGACCAACACCAGTAGCGGTGCCAATGGATACCAATGGAACCTTGGCAATGGACAAACATCCATTCAGTTTGAACCCGTCATTACCTACAATCAACCAGATACATTTAATATTCAGTTGGTGGCATCCAATGTGTTCGGCTGCACAGACACGGCCATTCAATCCGTCATTATGTACCCAAATGTCGTGGCCAACTTCCAGATTACACCGGAAGTGGGTTGCGCACCACATAAAACCGACCTGGTAGATTTGTCCACCGGAGCAGATACTTGGTACTGGACTTTTGGTGATGGAGACTCTTCCTTTGTACAAAACCCAATTCATATTTACCAAAACCCGGGCGTTTATACCGTGACCCTGATCGCTTCCAACCAAGTGGGATGCGCAGACACCCTCACCCTTACCAATGCCGTTCTGGTAAATCCTTCGCCGGTGGCTGCCTTTATGTCCACGCCTCCCGAACGGTCTTTCCTAACCCCTGTGGTAGATTTAATGGACTTAAGCACCGGCGGAATCTCGGCTTTCTATGAGATGGGCAATGGCCAAGTGAATACCCTTCTGAATGGGCAATACATTTACCCAAGTCCCGATACCGGCACCTACATCATTAGCCAAATTGTAATCAATGAATTTGGTTGCACCGATACGGCATTTTCTACCATCCGTCTTTTCGGAGAAACCTCTCTTTATGTGCCCACGGCCTTTACCCCGAATGACGATGGTAAGAACGATGTCTTCCGCGCTTATGGCTTCCACGTCTTTGAATATGAACTGCAAATCTTTAATCGCTGGGGAGAGTTAATTTTTGAAACAGATGACATCATGGAGGCCTGGAATGGCACCAAATTCAATGAAGGCGGGCCCATCTGCAAAAGTGATGTGTACGTATGGCGCATCGCTTACCGAGACATTGACCGGGTGCGTCACCGCATCAGAGGTCGTGTCACCTTGCTGAACAACGGAACCGAATAAGGTGGGGGCGCTATTCCGGCTTTTGTTTCAAGCCGGAAGTTGCCCTTGCACCGGTGTACGCGCTCCGGTGGCTTTCTGCGGCAGCCTCCTCGCGCCAACACCGGTAAGCAAGGCCAATCGTCCGGGCTTTCCACGACAATCCGGGCGCCGGATCTCCGTCTTCTCAAGCTTACTTACTTAAGGGATTGTCCTTATATTTACCCCCATGAATGCAGCGCATCTCGACGAAAATCAGCCCAGTTTTAAAGACTGGTTAGACGCCGTTAAAAAATCTGTCAAAAATCCGGAAGAGCTAAGTAAACTTGGATGGACCACCGACGATGGATTTACCATCAATGCCTTATATACCCAGGACGATATTCAGGAAATACCCGACCCGGCCATTCCAGCCCAATCCTGGGAAATACGCCAAAGTATTCCATGCGGGAAACCCGGCAAAGCCAACCAATGGGCATT
The DNA here is from genome assembly GCA_964599915.1 of uncultured Candidatus Competibacteraceae bacterium. Lineage (GTDB taxonomy): Bacteria > Bacteroidota > Bacteroidia > CAIKAF01 > CAIKAF01 > CAZRHR01. The sequence continues at coordinate 26,748 of CAZRHR010000028.1, forward strand.
ACAAGCTTTGGAAGGAGGCGTAGAAGCGCTCACCTTTACGGCCGACCAGATTCCCACAGAACAAGAATGGTACACCCTAACCAAAGACATTCACTTGGATTGGTTGCCGGTATATTATCAATTTGGAGAATCCAATACAGCAGCCGCCTTCCTTTTACCTGACATCCTCACACAGCTCGGGTATGAACCCGAAAAACTACAGGGAGGTGTTATTTATGACCCGCTCATTTTTGCCGCCTTTGCAGGCGGATTTGATTACTCCATAGAGGAAACCGCACAAATTTATACGACCTCCATACAGCAAATCCAGGCAAAATTTCCGAAATATTCCCTTTTACACGTGCAAAGCCTTCCTTACAGGGAGGCAGGAGCCAATGCAACTGATGAAGTCGCCTTTCTGTTGGCCACCGCACATCAATATCTTGCCTGGCTACACGAGGCAAAAGTCCCGTTAGATAGCGTGCTTTCCAAAGCACAATTTCATGTGTCGGCAGGTCCAGATTATTTTACCGAAATCGCTAAACTGCGCGCCATTCGGATTTTATGGAAAAACCTACTGGACCGCTGGCAAATGCCCTGGCATGAGCCCACCATCCATGTAGAAACCCCCCAATTCAATAAAACCTATTACGACGTCCACAACAACTTACTCAGGTGCACCACTGAGGTCATGGCGGCAGCCATTGGAGGCTGTCATGCCATTACGGTAAAACCCATGGACGAACATCTGCATGAACCAGACAGCCATGGGTACCGATGGGCCAGAAATATTCAATGGATTGCCAAGCAAGAAGCCAAACTGCATTGGGTGGCCGATCCCGCTGCGGGTGCACCCTTTATTGAATCTTTGACCCAAAAAATAGCACAGGCCAGCTGGAACATCCTGCAGGAAATCGAAGCCGTAGGAGGCATGCCCCAAGCCCTTCAACAAGGCATGGTGCAGCAACGATGTGGATTGGCCGCGGAACTACGCCAAAAAGAACTTACAGAGGGGAAGAAAGTCTTGGTTGGAACCTCCAAATATGTGAATACCAAAGAAAATCTCTATGGTAAAATCACCAAAATTTCCTCTAACCCTTACCGGAAAGAAACGTTGCAATTCGTGCCCCTGCAACCGGTGAGATGGGCCGAAAAAATAGAAAACCAGCGCCTTGTGCAAGACGCAAATGCCACACGCTCATGAAACCAGCACTCGGACAACTCGACCTAACGCCTTTTTCTTCTGGGGTAAAACCAGAGGAAAGGGGAATGACGCCAGAAAACATTCCTATTAAAAGCCATTTTTCTTCAGACCAGCTAACAGCATCCACATGGCATCCGGGATTTCCAGGGCTGGCTCCCTTTTTGCGGGGCCCCTACCCCACCATGTATGCCATTCGGCCGTGGACCATCCGGCAATATGCGGGCTTTTCTACCGCAGAAGAATCGAATAACTTTTACCGGAAAAATCTAGCTGCAGGCCAAAAAGGCTTATCCGTAGCTTTCGATTTGGCCACACATCGAGGCTATGATTCAGACCATGAAAGGGTAGCCGGTGATGTGGGGAAAGCAGGTGTAGCCATTGATTCTGTAGAAGACATGAAACTGCTCTTCGACGGAATCCCACTCAATGACATGTCGGTGTCCATGACCATGAACGGGGCCGTCATTCCCATCATGGCCTTTTACATCGTGGCCGCCGAAGAACAAGGCGTAGCACCTTCCGCACTTTCAGGAACCATTCAAAACGATATCCTGAAAGAATTTATGGTGCGGAATACCTACATCTATCCTCCGCAACCTTCCATGCGCATCATTGCCGATATCTTTAGGTACACGTCTGCGCACATGCCCAAATTCAACAGCATTTCCATTTCAGGATATCATATGCATGAAGCAGGCGCGCCGGCAGATTTAGAACTGGCGTACACCTTGGCAGATGGAATGGAGTACATAAAAACCGGCGTGGAAGCGGGACTTACAGTCGATGAGTTTGCCCCTAGGCTTTCCTTTTTCTTTGGTATTGGCATGAACCATTTTATGGAAATAGCCAAACTTCGGGCCGCCAGGGTGCTTTGGGCAGAAATGGTAGAAGCTTTCGGGGCAAAAGACCCCAAATCGCTGATGCTTAGAACACATTGTCAAACTTCAGGCTATAGTCTTACAGAACAAGACCCATTTAACAATGTGGCCCGCACCACCATTGAAGCCATGGCAGCCGTTTTAGGTGGTACACAAAGCCTGCATACCAACTCATTGGATGAAGCCATTGCCTTACCCACTGACTTTTCCGCACGAATCGCCAGAAATACACAACTTTTTATTGCAGAAGAAACGGGTGTTCCAAAAGCCATAGACCCATGGGGTGGTTCCTATTATGTAGAATACCTGACCCAACAATTGATGGAAAGAGCAAGGGTTCATTTGAAAGAAATTGAGGATTTGGGAGGCATGGCCAAAGCCATTGAATTAGGTGTGCCCAAATTGCGCATTGAAGAAGCGGCGGCCAGAAAACAAGCCAGAATAGATGCTGGAGAAGAACAAATTATTGGCGTCAATATTTTTCAAGTCAATGAAGAAGGAACTTTAGATATTCTAGAGGTTGACAATGTAAAAGTTCGGGAATCTCAAATAGCAAGGTTAAAAACACTCAAAGCAAAGAGAGACCAAACCAAAGTAGAAAAGGCCTTACAAGACCTTGAAGCGGCCTGCACACAGCCTAAAGAAAATCTGCTTTCACTGGCTGTGGTAGCGGCAAGACATCGAGCCACACTTGGGGAAATTTCACAAGCGCTTGAAAATGTTTTTGGTCGTTATCAAGCTAAAATTCAAACCATTTCCGGAGTCTATGCCCAAGGCATGAAACAAGATGACCATTTTCACCAAGCCCAAACTGCCGTAAAAAGCTTTTTAGAACGTCAGGGTAGAAGGCCACGCATTCTCATTGCAAAAATGGGACAAGACGGCCATGATAGAGGTGCAAAAATCATAGCCACCAGTTTTGCCGATTTAGGGTTCGATGTAGATATGGGCCCCCTTTTTCAAACGCCTGCGGAAGTAGCCAAAATGGCTATTGAGAATGATGTACATATTCTTGGCATCAGCTCCCTTGCCGCAGGTCATAAAACCTTGGTTCCTGAAGTCATTGAAGCACTAAAGACCTTGGGCAGGCCTGATATTCTTGTGGTGGTTGGGGGTGTGATTCCAAGCCAGGATTATGACTTTCTATTCCGCGCCGGAGCAGCAGCCATCTTTGGACCGGGAACAAAAATCCCTTTAGCGGCCTCCAAAATACTGGAATTGATTTGACCAAACCACCAAAGTTACCCATGTGGCCAATGAGCTTCATGGTGCGCATTCCTTCCACCTACATTTTTCACTACCCGGAAGAACGACCAACCAACGTTCACCTGGGTTTTCATGAACAAAAGGCTTACATTATCTATCATTTAGATATAGCTTAAATAATTCACAGCTAGACGTTTTCTATTTCTACAAAAAAAAGCATTGTTGTCCGATAAAAATCAGAATGTGTGTTTTTGGATTTCTAAGTATCTGAT
>CAZRHR010000029.1:0-6961 GCA_964599915.1 uncultured Candidatus Competibacteraceae bacterium
TTAGAGGTTACAGTGCACATCACCTGGTCACCTTGCACCCAAGACGCTTTGGTAAAGGTGGCTTGATTCGTTCCTTCCGCTACCCCATTCACCGTCCATTGATAGGAAGGACTTGCCCCACCATTGGTTACGGCCGCGGTAAAAGTGAGACTGGTCGTACTACATACACTACCCGAAAGAGAAGGTGTGATGGACACCCCCATGCTTCCCGTTCCAGAAAAACTTTGTCCTACTTTGTTTGAGGTCGCAGGATTATTGGTCACACAAGGACTTGCCGAACTTACCACCACCCAAACACTGTCACCCTGCACCAAACCTGCATCTACATAAGTGGTTTGGCTGGTACCGACATTCACCCCATTCTTTTTCCATTGATACGTGGCAGTGCCCTCGTTGGTAGCGGCCGCCGTAAAGGTGACCGAGGTGCCGGGACACAACGTACCGGAAGGCTGTTGGGTCACCGTGACGCCAACGGCCGCATTTCCGCCGGGAGGGGTTGTAAAACTCCAGCCCGTATTGTTGCCTTGATTGGTGCTGTTGGCTCCAGCATAAAAACTCGCGCCGCCGGTTGCAACCATGTCTTTTAAAGAAATCCTATCCATTATAACACAGCCGGAAGCTTTAGAAAAAGTAGCCGTACTGCCCGCCGTAGTGCTTCGAATTTCAACAGGCTGGCCCACGAGACCATTGGCGGTAACGCCTCCATTTAATACATGCGTGGTGCCATTTTGAAACTGGTAGGTCTTGCCAGCCAACAAGGTCAATGCACCTCCAATGTTCGTATTTCCGCGTAAAATTCCATTGGTTGCCCAACTCAAATTGTTAAAGGTAAAGACGTGCGCCGGATTCGATGAACTGTTAAACACCTCGGCGCCTTGATGCAGGGTACCGGAAAAGGTCACATTGTAAAACGTCATCGGAGCGTTCACCGACTGAACCAAAAGTTGAACATTGGAATAACTTTGATTGAAATTTAAATCGATGGTCGACGTACCGGCCTGTAAGTTAAAATTGGGCTGTTGGATGTAAAATGAACTACCGGCCCCGGTGAGGGTCAAGGTACTATTTCCCAAGATTAGGGTACGGGGATTTGTGTTGTAGGAGCTATAACGGTTGGTCGTAACAGCGGTTCCATTGGTGTTCAAGGTGCCATAGACATGAATCAAATCTGCCGTAGAGGTAAAACCATCCTGCAGTACCCAAGTGCCGCCATTTCCATTGAAATACACGGGCGTATTCAAGGTTAAACCACCAAAACGAAGCGGGTGTGAACCAGAGGTCGCTTCAAAATAAAGGTTACAAAAACTGCTGATGGACATGCCGGATACCCAGGTCAAACCTTCATACACTTTCAAGTTGTTGTTGCTGGAAGAAGAACGGAACGTAGGATATTGAGTTACGCCCGTCCAATCCATGGACTTACATTCCGCATTCGCTACATCTATGGTGACCTGCTGGCCTGGGGAGGAAAATGAATTGGCATCGAAATACACCCGATTGGAACTTCCAGGAACGCAACCTGCTGCATTAGCAGTACCACCAGAGGTATTGGACCATTTTAGCGGATTGCTCCAGTTGCCTGTTCCGCCAATCCAATAATAATCTGCCGTGAGGTTGCTCGGAGGATTTACCGTGACTCCTGTAACATTCGATAAAACGGTGGAGTTATTTGCTGTAAAAGTAGCGCCGCCCGTGGCCGTAATATCCTGCAAACTTGTGTAATTGAAATCGACCGACCCGGAAGATTTGGAGATGGTGGCAGCACTTCCAGCCGTGGTGCTGCGAAGAACGATGTTGTTCCCACAGCCGCCACTGCCCGTTATTCCTCCTGACAATACATGGGTGGTTCCATTCTGAAACTGGTAGGTTTTTCCCGCCAATAAAGTCAATGCGCCTCCAATGTTGGTATTTCCCCGCAAAATGCCGTTGGTACCCCAACTCAAATTGTTAAATGTAAACACGTGTGCTGGATTCGATGAACTGTTAAACACCTCGGCACCTTGATGCTGGTTCCCGGAAAAGGTCACATTGTAAAAGGTCATCGGCGCGTTCACCGACTGAACCAAAAGTTGAACATTGGAATAACTTTGATTGAAATTTAAATCGATGGTCGACGTACCGGCCTGTAAGTTAAAATTGGGCTGTTGGATGTAAAATGAACTACCGGCCCCGGTGAGGGTCAAGGTACTATTTCCCAAGATTAGGGTACGGGGATTTGTGTTGTAGGAGCTATAACGGTTGGTCGTAACAGCGGTTCCATTGGTGTTCAAGGTGCCATAGACATGAATCAAATCTGCCGTAGAGGTAAAACCATCCTGCAGTACCCAAGTGCCGCCATTTCCATTGAAATACACGGGCGTATTCAAGGTTAAACCACCAAAACGAAGCGGGTGTGAACCAGAGGTCGCTTCAAAATAAAGATTACAAAAACTGCTGATGGACATGCCGGACACCCAGGTCAAGCCCTCATACACTTTCAAGTTGTTGTTGCTGGAAGAAGAACTGAACGTGGGATATTGTGTTACGCCCGTCCAGTCCATGGACTTACATTCCGCATTCGCTATATCTATGGTCACTTGCTGACCAGGGGCAGTAAATGAGTTGGCATCAAAATACACCCGATTCGTACTTCCTGGAATACAACCTGCCGCATTGGCAACACCGCCAGACGTATTGGACCATTTCAACGGATTACTCCAGTTGCCCGTTCCACCAATCCAATAATAATCGGCGGTGAGGTTACCGGGAGGGTTTACGGTAAAACCATTCACATTGGATAATACCACGGAATTGTTGGCGGTGAAAGTGGCTCCACCTGTGGTAGAAACATCCTGTAAACTGACATAATTCAAAGTTATGGCACCAGAGGATTTGGACAAAGTAACGGCACTACCTGCCGTAGTACTCCTGAGCACAATGTTGTTTCCACAACTACCACTTCCAGAAATACCACCTTGCAAAACATGAGTGGTGCCATTCTGGAATTGATACGTTTTTCCAGCCAATAAATTTAAAGTCCCTGCAATCTGTGTATTACCACGAAGAGTGCCATTGGTACCCCAACTCAAATTGTTAAAAGTGAACACATGCGCCGGATTCGACGAGCTGTTAAACACCTCCGCGCCTTGGTGCTGGGTACCAGAAAAAGTTACATTGTAAAACGTCATGGGCGCGTTCACCGATTGAACCAAAAGCTGAACATTGGAATAACTTTGATTGAAGTTCAAATCAATGGTCGACGTACCGGCCTGCAGGGTAAAATTGGGCTGTTGGATGTAAAACGAGCTACCGGCACCCGTCAAGGTTAAAGTACTGCTACCTAAGATAAGTGTCCGGGGATTTGTGTTGTAAGAACTATACCGGTTGGTCGTTACCGCCGTTCCATTGGTATTCAAGGTGCCATAGACATGCACCAAATCAGCGGTAGATGAAAATCCATCCTGCAACACCCAAGTACCTCCATTGCCATTGAAATACACCGGCGTATTCAAGGTGAGGCCACCAAACCGCAGGGCATGTGACCCACTGGTCGCTTCAAAATAAAGATTACAAAAACTGCTGATGGACATGCCCGAGGAGAAGGTCAAATACCCATACACACGGAGGTTGTTGTTGCTGGAGGAAGATCGAAAGGTTGGGAATTGGGTTACGCCCGTCCAATCCATGTTCCAACAAGAGGCATTGGCCACGTCAAGGGTGACTTGTTGGCCTGGAGCAGAAAACGAATTGGCATCAAAGAAAACCACATCATTGGCGCCAGGTACGCCTGCCCCACCGGAACCGCCACTGGTCAAGGACCACCTCGCCGTGTTACTCCAGTTGCCTGTACCACCCACCCAATAGTAGGCGGTGCCTGAAATTAAACTAATTTGAAGTGGAAGCGGCGCAGATGCACAACCATTGGAACCATTGATGAACTGCAGTTGAGCCGCATAATTTCCTTGGGTTGCACCACCGGGAATACTCACTTGGAGCGGAGATCCGGAAAGAGCACCATTGGTGACATCCACAAAGCCGGCCGTATTCGCAGCAGCTGAGAAATCAAGGGTGTACTGATTCGGCGCTCCGGTCAAAAGGGTATATGAAACAGGCAGTTGCGCACTACCCACACTACCAAAGGGTGACGTATTCGCCGTGGCGGTTGGTGTAGTATACACTGTAAAAGAAATGGGCATAGCAGAGGAAGACAACCCTGTGGTAGTATTTCTCACGGTAAGGGTGCCGGAATAGGTGGCGGCAGCAATGGCAGATGGCACCGTCACCGTGATATTTCCTCCCGGTAAAGTGGTCCAAGCAACATCCGTTAGCCCAGCCGTATTGGCCGCTGCATTAAAATCAATTTGGTATTCATCCGGGAATTGGGTGGTTCCATTCACAGGAATGGATGCCTGTGTAGTGCCGGTGCATAATGAAGCGATACTTCCCAACGTAATGGTGGGAGGCACCGGCGCATTTAAAGTCACTGAAATGGATGAAGTGGCACTGGCGCAACCAGTGGCAGCATTGGACAAAATGACATCCATGGGATATACGCCAGCCGCTCCCGAAGATGGAACTGTGATCACCATGGGGCTGGTGGGTAAAACTTGCTGAAACACATTGGCAAATCCCTGTGCCAATCCACTCGCGTCAAAATTGAGGCTATATCGATCCGGAGCGCCCACCCCAGCCGTGTAACTCAGGTTGGCAGAGGTAGCCCCTGTAACTACAGAGGGCGAACTACCCAAGGTAAAAGTGGGCGTTGGATTACCCACCAACTGAACAGCATAGGTAGTTTGACATTGATTTACAGAATTTTTAATCACAAAACTGGCATCATAATTTCCCAAAGCCAAGTTGGAAGGCACTGGAACATTCAATGGGCTAGCTGTAAGTGAAGACAAAGGAATATCTACCAGTCCTGCGCTGTTGGCACTTGGGATAAAATCCAAGCTCCAGGTGTCTCCTCCACCTGAAAGCGCAGTGTAGGCCAAATGGGTAGACGAAGCCCCAACACAAACTTGAAAAGGAGCGGTTAACGTCAACGTAGGCGAAGCAACCACTTGCACTTGAATAGGATAAGCCACACTTGTAATCCCTGTGTTGGCATTGTGGGCGGTAAGTTGACCATTATAGGTAGCCGCCGCCACACCAGAAGGAACCTGAATGGTTATTTGACCCACTGGTAAATTGGCTAAGCTTACATCCACAAAACCCACGGCATTGGCAGCCGCATCAAAGTCAATGCTGTACTTATCCGGACTTCCATTTGTACCCGCATAAGATAAAACAACAGAAGTATCTCCGGTACACGCAAAAGGATTGCTGCCCAAGTTAATGGTAACCACACCGGTATTGATGCAAGAAGCAGAGGAGTTGGCGCCACAACCATTGTCGGCGGTAACACATATTTGCCCATTAGCCCCTGAAACCTGAATCTGGGTGGTTCCTTGTCCGGAAACCAAGGTTGCTCCAAGCGGCACGGTCCACGTGTAATTTACAGCACCCGAAACTGCGGCAATGCTATATGTATTTCCAACAGAGGATATATTTCCGGGATTGGCCAAACTTGGCAGAGCCGAAAAGTTCCAGCCTGCATTATTTCCCTGATTAACAGAACCATACGCATTAAACGTAGCACCACCCTGCGCGGTAATGTCTTTCATGGTTAGGTTTACCCCACTGTATACGCCTGTGCTTGCATTAAAAATGGAGGCAGAACCAGCCGTACTGGCATTAATGGTCACGCCCCCGTTACATTGCCCACCAAATTGGACGGCTTGCGTAAAAAAGGTGGTTCTACCAGATTGGAACGTATAGGTATTATTCGCAGCCAACACCAAAGTCCCTATGGTGTTTTGCCCGCTAAAACTTGCGCCCGCCGAAAAAGACAATTGCTGTACCGTTAGATTCACCCGTACAGTGGGCGAACTATAATCCGTATAAAACGTTCGGGTTCCACTGGTACTGGTAAAATTCAGCATATTCAACTGCACATTTTCTACTGCTGAACCACAACGATAAAAATTAACGCTGCCCGTGGAAGTAATATTGATGGTGGAGGTGCCCGGTAAAATGGATAAACCACCGGTTGTTGCATTCCAGCTACCACTGATATTTAAGGTAGAATTTCCCAAATCTAATACCCGAACCGTGGCACAAGAAGCAGGCTGAGAATTGAATGTACTCATGGACACCGTTTGGCTGTTCGTATTTAAGGTGCCTGCATTCAGGTTCAGGGTGTTTGTTGTGGTAAATGCATCTTGAAAGGTGTAGGTACCTGTACCATTAAAAAACACGGCACGTGTAAAGGATTTTCCTGCACTGGTAATGGTATGGTTGCCGGAACCCATAAAATACACTTGAAAACCGGTACTGGTCATCCAGCCAACACTGGATTCCAGGGCCAGATTTCCATAAATATTCAGGTTATTGGCCGTGCTGGTGGAGCTCATTCTTGGGGTGCGGCTGCTCACCCCTGTCCATGTCATGTTCCGGCAATCTGCATTGGGAACGTTAATGGTGATGGTCTGGTTTGTGCCGGTAAATGAGTTTACATCGATAATCACATCATCTATGGAGGACGGAGGGCACTCTCCGCCTGCACCACCGCTGCTCAATGACCAATTGGCCAAGCTGTTCCAGTTGCCGGCGCCACCTACCCAATACAACGTGCGTCCCGCACCTCCCCCACTTGAATTTATTGTAATACCGAGGTTATTGCCTTGATCCGTGGAATTGTTGGCAACAAAAGAAGCCCCACCCGTAAATTGAAAATCTTTGATATTGCAATAACTCATGTTCACCGTTCCCGCCGCCTGAGAAATAATGGCCCGCGTTCCTGCCGTGGAAGCGTTCATGGTAATAGAGCCGGCACAGGATCCTGGAGCTTGAAGGGCATTGGTTATAAAGGTAGTTCTCGAGCTTTGAAAAGTATAGGTATTGGCTGGCGCAAGCACTAAGGTTCCTATGGTATTTTGAC
>CAZRHR010000029.1:7061-30113 GCA_964599915.1 uncultured Candidatus Competibacteraceae bacterium
TTGTTGTGGTAAATGCATCTTGAAAGGTGTAGGTACCTGTACCATTAAAAAACACGGCACGTGTAAAGGATTTTCCTGCACTGGTAATGGTATGGTTGCCGGAACCCATAAAATACACTTGAAAACCGGTACTGGTCATCCAGCCGACACTGGATTCGAGGGTCAGATTTCCATAAATATTCAGGTTATTGGCTGTGTTGGTGGCGCTCATTCTTGGGGTGCGGCTACTCACCCCCGTCCAGGTCATGTTCCGGCAATCTGCATTGGGTACGTTAATGGTGATGGTCTGGTTGGTGCCGGTAAATGAGTTTACATCGATGATCACATCATCTATGGCAGAGGGGGGACACTCTCCGCCTGCACCACCGCTGCTCAATGACCAATTGGCCAAACTGTTCCAGTTGCCAGCGCCACCCCTCCAATACAACGTACGTGCACCCACCACATTGGATTGGATGGTAACCCCTGTATTGTTTCCCAAATCTGTGGAATTTGTAGCCGTAAAAGAAGCACCACCGGTAAATTGAAAATCTTTGATGTTACAATAACTCATGTTCACTGTTCCCGCCGCCTGAGAAATAATGGCCCGCGTTCCAGCCGTGGAAGCGTTCATGGTAATGGAGCCGGCACAGGATCCGGGGGCTTGAAGGGCATTGGTTATGAAGGTAGTTCTCGAGCTCTGAAAAGTATAGGTATTGGCTGGCGCAAGCACTAAGGTTCCTATGGTATTTTGACCGCTAAAACTTGCACCCGCCGAAAAAGACAATTGCTGTACCGTTAGGTTCACCCGGACCGTGGGCGAGCTATAATCTGTATAAAACGTGCGGGTCCCACTGGTACTGGTGAAATTCAGCACATTCAGCTGCACATTTTCTACTGCTGAACCACAACGATAAAAATTAACGCTGCCCGTGGAAGTAATATTGATGGTGGAGGTGCCCGGTAAAATGGATAAACCACCGGTTGTTGCATTCCAGCTACCACTGATATTTAAGGTAGAATTTCCCAAATCTAATACCCGAACCGTGGCACAAGAAGCAGGCTGAGAATTGAATGTACTCATGGACACCGTTTGGCTGTTCGTATTTAAGGTGCCTGCATTCAGGTTCAGGGTGTTTGTTGTGGTAAATGCATCTTGAAAGGTGTAGGTACCTGTACCATTAAAAAACACCGCACGGGTAAAGGATTTTCCTGTACTGGTAATGGTATGGTTGCCGGAACCCATAAAATACACTTGAAAACCGGTGCTGGTCATCCAGCCGACACTAGATTCCAAGGCCAGATCTCCATAAATATTCAGGTTATTGGCCGTGCTGGTGGCGCTGATACGAGGCGTTCGTGTGCTCACCCCGGTCCAGGTCATGTTCCTACAATTGGCATTGGCAATATTGATGGTCACCGTTTGGTTGGTGGTCGTAAACGAATTCACGTTGAAAATGACATCATCTAAAGTCCCTGGGACACCTGCTCCTCCTGTTCCTCCACTGGTAAGCGACCACTTGGCTGCATCACTCCAATTTCCAGCACCACCCACCCAATAATAGGTTGCAGAATGGATATTTCCCACACATAAGACAGCTAAAAGAATAAGCACGCCAGTGTAAAATAACCTAGGTTTCATTGGGTTCTTTTTTTTGATAATTAAGAGGATACGCCTCTTTACAATCAAATGTATATACCCGACCCGAAGAATATCCTTACCATTAAAAAATTTAATACGTCTTGATATGTAAGTTTTTTTTAGACAAATAATTGTTCAAAATCAACCTAAAAAAGGCTGAACATGGGCTCAAACGGGCTTCTGCTATGCCTTAGAAAATGACTTTTTCTTTTACCTTAGAGAAAGGAAAACCTTTTGGAATAGGCCGCCAAAAATCATGGTTTTGGCTTGCCTAAGGAAAAAATAGAGTAAGTAAGATTTTCTCTAAAAAATTTTAATTGCCACATTTTTAACCTAAAATCCGAAATGTAACCCCACGCTGCAACCCCGTCTCAATGACCGCTTTCAACATCCAAATGACTTGGTCCTTTGCCTTTTTACTGTCATGAAAAACAAACAACTCATGGCTACTTAGCTTGGACAATCGGCGGGTCAATAATTGAGGATCTGTCAACCTGTGGCCGGTCGGATAAAAATCTCCCACCATACAGGTCCAATGAACCCATTGGCCCAATTTTTTTAACTGACGATACTGCCAGGGCCACATGCGACCATAAGGCGCTCTGAAAAGTGAAACATCGGGTAAAACCGAAGGACGAATAAAGTTCTGTTGCATCCAAGCCGTAGATTTCCAAAATCCATCCTGATGTTGGTGGCCATGAAAACCAATGGTATGCCCCTTAGAAAGGAGGACTTGAAGATATTCTGGATGTCTAGCCAGTTGCGTCCCTAACAAGAAAAAACTCGCTTTGACCTGATACCGCTCCAATAGCGCAATCACCTCATCTGTTACGCCCGGCGTTGGCCCATCGTCGAAGGTTAAATACCATCCCTCCTCCGTCCCCTTCATCCACATGCCCGGATATAAAAGACGTGGTGGTAACATTAAAATTTTCGCTCTGTGGTAAAAATTAAAAGCTCCCGAAGGGCATCGCGTGCATCGGAAGGGGCAAAAGCTGATAAAATGTCTAAAGCCTCGTCCCGAAACTGAATCATCTTTTGGGCTGCATAGGCAATTCCTCCACTTTCCTGCACAAAATCAATCACTTCTTTTACGCGCTTAGGGTCTTCTCCCCCTTGCTTTACCAAACGAATCATTCGCCTACGGGTGGCGCCGTCTGCTTGATCCAGTGCAAAAATTAAAGGCAGGGTCATTTTTTGTTCCTTAATATCAATGCCGGTGGGTTTTCCAACATTGGCGGCCTGGTCATAATCGAATAAATCATCTTTGATTTGAAAAGCAATGCCGGCCTTTTCTCCAAACAACCGCATTTGCTCAATAGCAGGTTCATCAGCGCCTGCAGAAGAAGCACCGCAAGCACAGCAGGCCGCAATAAGGCTGGCTGTTTTCCGGGTTATAATATCAAAATAAATGGACTCCTTAATGTCCAGTTTCCGGGCCTTTTCTATCTGCAACAATTCACCTTCACTCATGAGGCGAACCGCATCCGACACCAAAGAGAGCAACTTAAAATCTTCGTTTTGTGTACTCAACAACAAGCCGCGGCTAAGGAGATAGTCGCCCACCAACACGGCAATTTTATTTTTCCATAACGCATTCAGGGAGAAAAATCCCCTTCGGGCATTGGAATCATCCACCACATCATCATGAACCAAGGTTGCGGTGTGCAGCAATTCTATTAATATTCCCGCCCTGTAAGTCGATGGGGTGACTCCTCCCAACAGTTTTGCCGTTAAAAAGACAAAAAGCGGCCGAATCTGCTTCCCTTTGCGTTTAACAATGTAGTGGGTAATGGAATCCAACAAAGGGACTGAACTACGCATGGCCTCCCGAAACTGCTTTTCAAAAGCTTCCATTTCAGTGGCCACCGGTTTTTTTATGGTAGAAAGTGCAGACATGCCATTCTTCTAACAAGTAATCGCCCTAAGGGTTGCACAAATATGGGATTTTACAATGACTCCACGGCATGTTCTTCTTAACGAAAACTTCATGATTCAATGAAAGAGGCGGGGAATCTACCTCCTACCTTTGTAAAAGATGAGCGATTCCATTGGGCATGAATGCGGCATAGCTATGCTGCGACTTAAAGCTAAGCGAAGCGCCCCCACCTTGTCTCAACAAGGACTGCTTTACATGACCTTGTTGATGGAAAAAATGCACAATCGGGGGCAAGATGGCGCCGGCTTGGTTGCCCTTCATCGGGAAAAAGCCTCCGGGTTTCCTTTAATGCACTGCGTTCGCTCCGCCGATGCGCAGCCTATTCGGGCCATTTTTAAAACCATTGACCAACAAATTCAAGGCAAAGATGAACACGCTTTTCATACCGAAAGTCATGTGTTCATGGGTCATGTGCGCTATGCGACATTTGGCAGGTCGGGCTTGGCTTATTGTCATCCGTTCATCCGAGAACATGCCGAACCCCACAGGATGTTGGCCCTGGCAGGAAATTTCAACCTCACCAACATTCCGCATCTCATCCAAAAACTTAAAAACCAAGGCTTACACCTTTCGCAAAGTGCAGATACTTATGTGGTAACCACCTGGTTGGCCAACGCATTAGACCTGCATGGAGATTTGGAAATCGCACTAGAAGCCGCCGTGGCAGAAATGGATGGCGGATTTGTGCTGGGTGGCGTTACAGGCAACGACGTGGCGTTTATCCTTCGCGATGCCCATGGCATTCGCCCGGGATTTTATGTGAACCACGAAGACTACTTTGCGGCAGCTTCAGAAAGGGCGGTGCTTCAAACGGTTTTCAAGTTGAAAAAGGAAGATGTTCATGAAATCCCTCCCGGACATGTCCTCATTTCTCATCCGGATGGGACCCTTGGCATTCACCGCATTTTACCCGAAAAACCGAGAAAAGCCTGTGCCTTTGAACGCATTTACTTTTCTCGCGGAACAGATGCAGACATTTATAAAGAACGAAAAGCGCTGGGTTATCAGCTTACCTCACAAGTCCTTTCAACCGCTGACGTTCCTGTAAAGGAGCTCGTCTGTGCTTTTGTTCCCAATACGGCAGAGGTAGCTTTTTATGGACTTATGGAAGGCCTACAAGAAGCCTTGGACTTAGACAAGTCGGAGCAGTTGTCTCGGATAAATGACCGTGAGGCCATTCTTCAAATTTTGAAGCAAAGGCCCCGAACGGAAAAAATTATTGTGAAAGATGCGAAGCTCAGGACGTTTATCAGCGATGACATACAGCGCAAAAGTCTTGCACAACACGTGTACGATATAACCTATGAGGGGTTGAATCCGGGAAAAGACACGCTAGTTATTGTGGATGATTCCATTGTACGTGGCACCACATTAAGGGAAAGTATTTTACGGATGCTGGATCGATTGGAGCCAAAGCACATTGTGGTCGTTAGTTCCGCTCCTCCGATATTATTTCCGGATTGTTATGGAATAGACATGGCTAGGTTGGATGATTTGCTGGCTTTTCAAGCCTTGTTGCATCTTTTGCGCACACATGGACAAGAGCAGGCCTTGGAAAACTTAGCCGAAGAGATTCGTTTTGAATTAAAGAAGCCGGAAGAGGAGATTCGCCATTTGGTTCCTGGTTTATACCAGCACTTTTCCATGCAACAACTTATTGATGCCATGGCTGAATTGGTCACGCCGGAGGGAATGGGCGCAAAGGTGTCTTTGGTTTTTCAAACGGTGGAAGATTTACACACCGTATGTCGAGCCCATCAGGGAGATTGGTATTTCACAGGTGCCTATCCTACGCCAGGAGGTCGGCGGACGGGCAACCAAGCATTTTTAGATTTCTTTACCGGAAAGCAAGGGCGCCCTTACGGCCTGTAACCGCTTTTGCGACCCCTTGTTTTTCTTCCTGAACCATGTACATAAACCATTGGTCAAAAGGAATGACTTCTGCACCAAAGGGGTCCCAGCGATAATCCGGCGCGTTGTCTTTTAGCAAATCTAAAAGAGGCTTTTGCCGTTCAAGGGTTTGGGAGAAATGGAAGGCACTGGAGGCCAGGTCATGTAAAATCCGAAGGATAATTACAGCGCGCTTGGGTAGTTTATCAGATTTGCCAATCCGCTCCAGATGTCTTTTAAAATTGGCAATCTGTGTATCGGCTGCATCAAATAAATGTTTTTCAATGCGGTTTTGAATCTGTAATAATCGGATGCCCACATTCCATCCGTCTTTTTCTTCTGGCAAATAAGATAAGGAAGAAAGAAGCCTTGCCGCTTGCGCATAAGACTTTTGCTTAAAGGCTAAGACAGCCCTTAAGTACAGGATTTTTTCAAGGTAAACATGATTTTCACCATGCAGTTTTTCCGCATGAAACGAAACCTCATTGAGTACATTTTCCGCTTCATCCAACCGATTTAAGTGCAGTAGCGGATAAAACTTCACTTTTTTAATTTCTACGGAGGCTTTGGATTGGTTATTAATGATACCACCGGCCGACTCCGCATGGCTCAACGCTTCCGGAAACTGACCAAGGTAGCAGTGCGCGGTAAATAGTTGAAGGTGCGCATTGGCTTGTCGGATGGGCAGATGAACGGAAGGTTGTTCGGCAAAAAGTTGAAGCATACCTTGAATAACAGGTATGATTTTACCGTATTGTCCGTTTTTCTCGTGATAGAGGGCTTTGAGAGAAAACAGGAAATATTGTGCAGTAGGCACAGAAGACAAACCGGGATTGGTTTCAATATCCGTAATGTCATTTTTTAGCTGTTCTAGGGAAAGTTTGGCAGAAGCCTTGTTTCGTCCATAGAACTGATGGCGGTAAAAGGCCATTTCGGCACGCTTTTTCACCTGGTCTTTGGCCTGTAGGAGGGGCATTTCATTGAAGATGTCTTCTCCGTACTCAGAACCTTCTTGTTGACTTATTAATATGTATTGAATATGCTTAAGCGCAATGAGCTGGTCATACAGGGCGTAAGCCACACAATCCTTTTCGATTTTGCGGATCAAGTGTCTAGCTTCTGCAAAAAGGCCTTGATTGATCAGCAATTCCAACATAATAATGCGTTTTCTTGCCTTTTGACGGACCACCCATGAGGGGGCGAACCGGTCTTTACGATCGAGATTTACATCAATAATCCATGATTCCAGTAATTTTTCCCTGAGGCGCGCAAGCAATTTTGAAAAGGCGATGTCCGTCATGTCAGGAAAAAGAGATTCTTTTAGAGAAAAACTGTCTGGTAATTCCGCCTGCGTATTGTCAGAAATGCACTGAAGAAGCTTAAGTGTTTTAGGCTCATAACTTCCATATTTTCTGTTAAATCCAGCAATAAAAGCAGAGGCAGCTTCTCTTTCAGCAGGTGTCATCTTAGAGAGCAAAGCGTGCAACGGTTCTACATCATTACGGCTCATGGCGGGCATTATTTAGGATTACTTTTTCAAATATAAAACAAGTTTCTCGTATTGTCAAATTTTATCTGTTTTGGTGTTTTTTTAGGGATCAATTAGCCACAACTTTGATGTAGAAATTCACACAACCAAAAATAAATACCACAAGTTATGACAGCCATCTTCACTCTCCTCATTGCCCTGATGACCTCTTCAACAGACGTCACAACTTCCACCAGAACATCTGGAGAAACGGCAATCCGGACACAAGATCCTATCGCCGCTCAAATTGTGGTAGACGAATTACAAAACTAATCAACCCTAAACATATACCGTTATGACCATTATTTTTTCCATTTTGCTTACCTTACTTACTTCTAGTGCCGACGTAAGCACCTCTACAAGAACTTCTGGAGAAACGGCCATTCGCACGCAAGACCCTATCGCCGCCCAAATCATAGTGGACGAATTACAAAATTAATCTAACAAATCTCCCACCATGTTAGCTACCGCCATTGCCATTTTACTACAATTGTTGACCATCAAAACGGATGTCACAACAGAACAGCGACTATCTGCGGACCATGCCATCAGAAGACAAGACGCAGCTGCAATATCGATTGTAGTAGATGAATTACAAAATTAAAGAAAGCAGACCCGCTGTGATTGGGGAATCACATAGGAAACATTGGGACAAATGGGAATCTGTGTCAATAGAACGGGTCTGCAAAAATATGCCGCTAAAATAAATTAAATTTCACTCAATTGCAACCATTTCAACATAAATCTTTCAACGAGATTTTTCCAATTATTGGACAATCTCCGGTGATACGGTTGAGTCAAGACGGCGCATCGGTTCAGGCCGTACTTGAAGAGGTAGAACTAGAAATAAATCGCAGGTTCTTTGATACTTCTAACCTCATTCTCTCTGATTCTGAAACCAAAGAATGGATGTGTTGGGAAAATACTAGAAAAAAGTTTTCCCAAATTTTGGAACACATTTAAATTATTTGGAATATTGTATCGTTATCTTCCTTCCTTTTCATAAACTTGGGTTCTAGAGAAAACATGTGCGTCCATTACCTTATCCACGGATGCGCATGTTTTTCTCTTTTTTAAGCCATTTAGTTTACTCAATCATTAGTATTCTTTTCAAAACTTTAAGTAAAGTTCTACTTTTCAATAAGGTGTTTTCAAGCACCTATTCCCAGCCATTGTGCATCCCACCTTGCACATCCTTTTTCTTTCAATATTAGACCACCTTGGAATTGCACCAGAATGCGGTTTCAAACAAAAATCTTCTTAATTTCACGGCGTAAAATCCATGATTTCCTCAGAGAAAACCACGGTGCACCTATCATAGAATTCAAAGGCATGAAAAGTCAACACATGAAAAATAATATACTCCCTCTTCTCTTCTTGTATGTAAGCATCATGTTGGCCGCCGCTTGGTCTCGGCTGATTCCCCATCCCATGAATTTTGCACCCATGGGCGCACTGGCACTTTTCGGCGCAGCTTACTTTCGTGGAAAATACCAAGGGTTAGGTCTAGCACTACCCCTACTCACCCTCTTCATCAGCGACCTTTTCATCAACAACATCCTATATAAAGAAGCCAATGAGGAATTCATTTGGGCCTACGAAGGCTGGTGGGTGGTGTATGGCACCATGCTCCTTACCAGCGCTTTGGCTATCCCCGTGCTGAAAATACGCAGCCCATTCAGAATCCTCGGCGCTGCTTTAGGTGCTTCCGCCGTATTTTTCCTTGTAACGAATTTTGCTTGCTGGCCTGGAAATCCATTGTATGCCCAAGATGCATCCGGACTTGTGGCCTGCTATGCTGCAGGGCTTCCTTTCCTTAAAGGAACCATAGCCGGAAATTTGATTTACTCCGCCGTATTGTTCGGTTTGGCAGAATGGACGGGTGCCAAAATTTTCAACTCCTCCGTTCCTACCCTTTCTTAAGATTTGTAAGGTGCTTCTTCCCGAAGCCATTCAAGCTGCCATTGACCAAAAAACAAAACCTCTAGGGGCATTAGGTCTTTTGGAATCATTGGCTTTTCAACTTTGTCATGCCCAACAAACCTTAAAGCCCACCCTACAAAAACCTGCCATGTTGGTTTTCGCGGGAGACCACGGACTGGCTGAAGCAGGCATTTCAGCTTACCCTTCCGAAGTAACCCGCCAAATGGTGCTCAATTTTTTATCCGGAGGCGCCGCCATCAATGTTTTTTGCCGACAACATCACATTGAGCTTACCGTTGTAGATACGGGAATCCTTTCCCCCGTCCCCGACCATCCCATGCTCCAAAATCAACGACTTGGTTCAGGTACAGCCAACATGCTGCACGGGCCGGCGATGACCTCAGAACAACTTCAATTGGGATTTGAAGCGGGGGCGAAATTGGTCAGAGAAAAAACAACCAACGGCTCCAACTTTTTGATGTTCGGAGAAATGGGCATCGGCAACACCGCTGCAGCGAGTCTATTGATGTCCTGCTTTTTGTCCCTTCCCTTGGAGGATTGCGTGGGCGCCGGAACCGGCTTATCTACTACCGGCATTCAACATAAACTGGAGGTTTTAAAAAAAGTCCGTGAGGCTTATGCTGAAGAAATGGACGCATTCGATATTTTATGCCGGTTCGGAGGCTTTGAGATTGTTCAAATGGCAGGTGCCATGATAGAAGCAGGCCGCCAAGGTTGTATGTTCATGGTAGATGGATTTATTGCCGGTGCCGCGTTTTTGGCGGCGAAGGCCATCGAACCCAACCTTTCCCCATGGGCCATATTTGCCCACCAAAGTGCAGAGGCCGGGCACCAGCGCATGTTGGCTGCCATAGACGCTAAACCCTTGCTTTCGATGGGACTTCGACTGGGAGAAGGAACCGGCTGTGCATTGGCCTTTCCTTTGGTCCAATCTGCCGCGGCCATGATGACGGAAATGGCTACCTTTCAACAAGCCAACGTTTCTACCTCGTCCCAATGAAAAGAGAAATTCATGTTTTCTTTACAGCACTCATGTATTATACCCGGATTCCCTGTCCATCCTGGGTGAACCATGACCCTAATTTCTTGAATCTTTCTACCCGTTACTTTCCTTTAATTGGCTTCATCGTTGGAGGTCTTGCTGCTTTGGTTATGGGACTTAGCCTCGAAATTTTTCCGGCTTCTCTGGCTGTTCTATTAGGCTTAGGCGTTAGTTTACTCACCACCGGCGCGTTTCATGAAGATGGGTTGGCAGATGTGATGGATGGGTTTGGTGGAGGCTGGACCAAAGAAAAGATTTTGGATATCATGAAAGATAGCCGGGTGGGTACTTTTGGCGTAGCGGGTCTGGTGGTGGTCTTAGGTTTGAAAACCATGGCGCTTTATCATGGACTTGCCCATGGTATTTGGCCAACGCTTTTATTTTCCATTTTCGCCCATGGCGCAAGCCGTTGCTTCGCGCTTTCCACCATGTATCTTATTCCTTATGCGCAGGATGACGCATTAAGTAAGGCCAAACCCATTGCTACCCATCCGAAAAAACTGAATTTGCTCATCGGCTGGGGCTGGATTATTCCTTGGCTCATTTTTGCACCCTCTGCATGGTGGCTCACCCTTTTAGCACCTGCGCTGGTTTGGTTGTGGTTAGTGCGCATGAGTAAAAAATGGATTGGCGGATATACCGGCGATGTATTGGGAAGCATCCAACAGCTCACGGAAGTGTTTCTATTGTTAAGTTTTGTGGCCTTATGGAACTGGTTTTAATACGTCATGCGCCGGTTATTGGCATGGAAGGAATCTGTTACGGGCAAACGGAGGTAGAACCCAATCCGGAGGAGGAAAAGGCCTTGGTGGAAAAGTTAAAAATCGCATTTCATGAGCGTCCGGGTGTGGTTTTTTCAAGTCCAAGTCAGCGATGCAGTAGAATAGCCGCTGAGCTTTCCTCAAGTTTTCAAACCCATTCGGCCCTGCAGGAAATGCATTTTGGGGATTGGGAAAACAAGCCTTGGGACCACATTCCAAGCGAAGAACTTCATAGATGGATGTCCGATTTTGTCAATGTAGCGCCGCCCCATGGAGAGTCATGGAGGCAGATGGTTGCACGCATAGACGCTTGGACCAAGGTTCATCTTTTATCTGAAGAAAGGGTTTGGATGATTGCGCATGCCGGGACGTTGCGGGCCTTTTTGCATTTGCTGACCGGATTGGGCCTTGAACATGTGTTTCGGGTGCAAGTGGACCCGGGTTGTAAAATCGAAGGGATTTGGCAAGAGGAACCGTGTGGGCGGAAGTTAACCGCTTTGGCTTCCGGCTTAGGTTGGTAAATCCAAAGGTTAGGGGCCATGGAAAACGACAAAAAAAGTTTTCCAATTACAGTCTTTTCATTTAGCTTTTGGCTTTACTCGGTGTGGATTCCTCCAAACATCCGATGATAATTTTCCACACTTTCTGTAATAATCTCAAACGCCTCCCTTTTTCCCAAAAACGCTTCAATTTTTACCGTTTTCCCCTCCAATTTGGTGTATTCTTCAAAAAAATGGCGCAATTCAGAGGCCAAATGGTCCGGTAAAGCCTGAATATCCTGAATATCTGAAACACTTGGATCGCCTATCGCCACCGCAATGATTTTATCATCCGCTTTTCCTTGGTCTATCATTTGCATCACCCCTATCACATGGGCGGTAACAAGGCACATCGGCACCAAATCGGCCTGCGTAAGCACCAAAACATCGAGCGGATCGCCATCTTCTCCAAGGGTTTGAGGGATAAATCCATACTGTGCTGGATAATAGACAGAACTATATAAAACCCGGTCTAGTTTAATCAGCCCCGTGGCCTTATCCATTTCGAATTTTGTCCGCGAACCTCTTGGGATTTCAATGATGCCATGGACCTCTTCGGGTACATGAGGGCCAGGGGAAACGTGATGCCAAGGATGAGAAACGTGGGATTGCATAAGCTTTGTTTCGGATGAAAAAGGTGTTGCAAAGTACGCGCTTTTCTTCCGTTTAACACCATCCCCAAAGACCACGGATAGCTTTCTAAGCGCAATGTCCGGTCATGACCTCCGGTGCTTGCAGGGCCAGATAGCCGCGGACTACCAACCAAATGCCGGTGCCCACCATGACGGCGATGGTCCATTGCTTTCGGTGCGCCAACCACGGCGCCAAAGCCCATTGAAAACCCAACAAAGCGGGTAAAGTCCCCAAACCAAAAAGTACCATATAGCCTACCGGAGCAGTTGTGCCGCCGGCCGCAAATGCTGCGGCATAACTCAAACCGCAAGGCAAAAGTCCATGCGCTAATCCTGCCAGCAACGAACGACTGATCCCGGGAAGTTTCAAAATTTTACCCATGGCCCAACGCCAAGGGGCATAAGAAACCGACCAACGCGGGGTACGCCACTGAAAAAAGGCAAAAATCAACAAACCGATGCCCAGAAGAATGGATAAAGTAGTTTGCGCCCAACGACCCGGAACCATGAACACAAGCCCCGTGGCAAAGACGCCCAACATGATGTACGAAAGCAAGCGCCCCAAATGGTGAACCCAAGTTCCGTAGGCTGACGTTCCCTTGGTGGCCAGTAACAGCGGACCGCACATGCCTGCACAATGCAAACTTCCAGCAAATCCGAGTAAAAAACCACTCCACCACATCACTCAAACGTTTTAGTTCCCAAGGCTAATGCACATGATTCGCCTGCACTTTTCCATGTCAAATGCAATTTCCATGCTCCGGATTTAGGCAACGCCAAAGCGGAAACCTCATTGGGAGTGAGGGTATGATGATGGTCCAATGAGGCATCATCCGGCTTGGTCAAGGCCAATACCACGTCAGAAACAGATTTCCCTTCGGGAAAACGCACCCGTACATGTCCGCCGGAACTGGTATCCACCAAGATGTCAGGACGCTCCGCCATAGACATTCCACGTTGCTGTCGATCCATTTCGCCCTGATAGGCGATCTCCTGTTCATAATAATCTGGCGCCACCAAGTCGATATGTACCTGCTTTTGGACAATGGTGACCATGGTGGCCATACCACCGATAAAAAAAACAATCACCAGAAAAATACCGGTGCCCCAATTCCAAGTTATTTTGCGTGCCATGGTCCGTTGAATGTGGTGTGAATGGTTTCTATGATTTCGTCATTGACTTTAAGTTCAATGCCGGTAGATACATTATGCCCGTCTAAAGCTTGTTTCGGCAAATCCAAAAACAAAATCCAGTCGGTTTTTTCTCCTCCGGCAATGAGTTTGGGAGCCGTCACCATGCGAATGCGCCCCTGCGGATGGGTTGGCAACAACTCAAGGTGCATCACCTGATTGGTTTTGTTCACTACCTGAAGTTTAAACACATTGGATACCATTCCATCGTCTGTATAGGCATAACGCTGACCCGGAACACGGGTTAATGTGGCTTCCACATCATTTCGGGTCACCAACAATACGATGAATACAATGGCCAATACGGATAGGATGACCGTGTACCCGATTTTCCGGGCATCCAAACCCGGCTTTGTCCCGTTTTTAATCCGTTGCTCTGAATCGTAACGAATCAAATTGGGGGGACGATTCAGTTTGGTCATGATGTCGTTACATGCATCAATACAAGCAGTGCATTGGACACATTCCATTTGTGAGCCATTCCGAATATCAATTCCCGTAGGACAAACAGCCACACATTTAAAGCAATCTACACAGTCGCCTTTTGTCGTTTCAGCTTGCTTTTTCACTTTTCCCCGTGGCTCCCCACGCACAAAATCGTAGCTCACCATAATGGTGTCGGGGTTCATTAATACGCCTTGTAATCGGCCATAAGGACAAATGAAGGTACAGGCATGTTCTCGGACAAAAGCAAAAACGGAGAAAAAAATACCGGTAAACACCATCAGGGCAAGGAAGGCGAAAGGAGATTGAGCCGGACCGGCCGCCATATACGACCAGGTCTCTTTGACGCCAATCACATAGGCCATCACTGTATGCGCAATCAGGAGAGAAATCAGGATAAACAATCCGAATTTCACTGTTCTTTTCCTGATTTTCTCTGCATTCCAAGGCTGACTTTTTAAACGTCTTTGTGTGGCAGCATCTCCGTCTACCCAAAACTCAATTTTCCTGAAGACCATTTCCATAAACAGGGTTTGGGGGCACGCCCAGCCACACCAAACGCGCCCAAAGGCGACGGTAAAAAGAATGATAAAAACGAAAAATGTAAGCAATGCCAGTATTAGGAAAATGGTATCCTGTGGCCAAAATGTGCTTCCAAATAGGATAAATTTTCTTTGAAGCACATTGAAAAGAAACATGGGCTCACCTTTCCACTGTAGCCAAGGACCAATGAATAATAAAGACAGTAAAACCACAGACACTACCGCCCGCCTGCGGTGCCACCATCCGGAAGGCGCGATGGGGAAAATCCATTTGCGCTTTCCATCTTTGGTCACCGTAGGCAGGTGATCCCGAAACTGATCGGTGTAGTCGGTCAAATTCATGGATGCAAGGCAGAAACCAACACTTGGGTTGTATCTACGGGCAGGGTGGTACTATCCGCAGGCGCTCCGGTCCAAAGGGTTCCTTGAGGTGCTTTTCCGTTGGGCGGCGTAGTGCCTACCAATTCCTTTAAAATGAAACTGGATATGTTACGAATTTCACCGGGCATCAATTGTTCATTCCAAGCAATCATTCCTTTTTCCGGAACTCCATAGGTGATGGTGCGGAACAAATCTTTGATGCCCCCTCCATGCAACCAATAAGCGTCCGTAAGGTTGGGACCCACCCCACCTTCGCCGGCATTCCCATGGCAAGAAGCGCATTTGTCGAGATAAATTTTCTTCCCTTCGGCCAAGTCGGCCAAATCTTCTGATATCTCAACCGAATGTTCGTCCATGGCATTGGCCATGGCCATGCGATAGGCCTTTTTGATAGAATCTCCTTCTGCCATTTCTGCCATGTATTCTTGCTCCTGGCTTGGACCTACCGCGGATACAATAAACCAACTGAAATAAAAGACGGCGAAAAGGAAGGTTCCACCAAAAAGTAAGCTCAACCATGGCGGCATTCCGTTGCTGAGTTCCCGAATGCCATCATATTCATGGTCTTCCTCCATGATTTGGTTTTCCGGCGCCGTCATGGGTTTGAGCCCTGTAAAGTATTTATGATAATAGGCTTGCAAATCCATGGGAGGTGGCAAAGGCTCCAGACCTTGCTCCGCCCGAATCTGGTTTCGCACGGCATGCATGGTGCGAGAGACCAGACCCAATTGGGCCACCACAAGAAAAACAAGTAAAAGCACCAATAATCCCACCAACCAAATGAGCAGGTCTGTGGTAGAAAAACCTGTTGGGGTCGCAGGAACAGCGGCTTCTGCCTCCTGGGCATAGAGCCCGGTAGAACCTGCAAATGCAATGATTAAAACCCAGATTTTTTTCGTTTTCATCATCCTTAATTTTTTGTCATTTCTGTTTCATCCTGGTCTAAAGGAAGGCGACTCCTTTGATCCATATCCTCCTTTTTTGCACGGAGCACCCAAATGCTTAAACCGAGAAAAAAGAGAAAGAAAATTCCTAATGAAATCATCGGCATAATTTCTACGCCGGGAATATGTGAGGCCACTTCTTTAATCATGACGTTGCACTTGTTGAGGATTGGTGGTTTCCTCAGGTTTTACTTTGATATCGGTGCCCAATCTTTGCAGATAGGCAATCATGGCAATGATTTCACGGTCAGCTGGTACTTCAATTTCATCCGCTTTCAAACGTTCCGTGATGGCTTGCGCCTGGGCATTCAACTCCTCCATGGCGGTGTTTTCATAGCCTTCAGGATAAGGAACACCCGCTGTTCGCAAGGCGCCAATCCGACTAGATAAATCAGACACGTCTAAGGTATTTTCGGCCAACCAAGGATACGCCGGCATGATGCTTCCGGGTGAGATGTCGGCCGGCGCCACCATGTGCGCAAAATGCCAAGCATCACTATACTTTCCGCCGATGCGATGTAAATCCGGTCCGGTACGCTTCGAGCCCCAAAGGAAAGGATGGTCGTACACAAATTCACCGGCCTTGGAATATTCACCATATCGCTCTGTTTCCGAACGGAAAGGCCGAATCATTTGGCTATGACAACCCACACATCCTTCCCGAATATACAGGTCGCGACCCAACAATTCTAAAGCGGTATATGGCTTTACAGATTCAATGGTTGGAATGTTAGATTTAATAAGGAAAGCAGGTAAAAACTCTACTACGCCACCAATAAGAATGGCTACAAGGCTGAGCATGGTAAACATGACCGGCTTGCGCTCCCACACGCGGTGCCAGAACTCTTTCCCATGCGATTGAACTTTGACCAGCGCAGGGGCTTCAGCGGGCTCATCACCCACAAATTTACCTGCCTTTGCCGTTTTCACCACATTGTAAATCATGATAAATACGCCAATCAAATACAGACTACCACCGATGGAACGCAACGTATGCATGGGCAGAATTTGCACGGTGGTTTCTAAAAAGTTGGCATACATTAAACGGCCACTTTCATCGAACGCTTTCCACATCAACCCTTGGGTCAAAGCAGCCACATACATGGGCAGGGCGTAAAAAATGATGCCTAAGGTTCCCACCCAGAAATGGGCATTGGCCAGTTTTTTCGAATACAGTTTGGTATTCCACATCCGTGGCACAAGCCAGTAAATCATTCCGAAGGTTAAGAATCCATTCCACCCAAGTGCGCCCACGTGAACGTGCGCCACAATCCAATCGGTAAAATGCGCAATGGCATTTACATTCTTTAAAGAGAGCAGCGGTCCTTCCAAGGTAGCCATACCATACGCAGTCACCGCCACAACCAAAAATTTCAATACAGGTTCTTCTTTCACTTTATCCCAAGCACCACGCAAAGTCAACAAGCCATTTACCATTCCACCCCATGAAGGTGCAATGAGCATGATAGAAAAGACGACACCGAGTGCTTGCGCCCAACCGGGAAGAGAGGTGTATAACAAGTGGTGCGGGCCGGCCCAGATATAAATGAAAATGAGCGCCCAAAAGTGAACAATGGATAACTTATAGGAATACACAGGACGTTCCGCCGCCTTCGGCAAAAAGTAATACATCAATCCCAAGTAGGGCGTGGTGAGGAAAAAGGCCACGGCATTGTGCCCATACCACCATTGCACCAAGGCATCCTGAACCCCTGCATAAAGGGAATAACTTTTCAGGAAAGAAGCCGGCACTTCAAAAGAATTGACAATATGCAACACGGCGACCGTGACAAAAGAGGCGATGTAAAACCAAATGGCAACATATAGATGTTCCACCCTTCTTTTGAGCATGGTGCCAATGAGGTTGGCGCCAAATGCAACCCACACCAAGGCAATGGCAATGTCAATGGGCCATTCTAGCTCTGCATATTCTTTCGATGTGGTGTAACCCAAAGGCAAGGTGATGGCGGCAGAAAGAATAATAAGCTGCCAACCCCAGAAATTCACCTTGCTCAAAAAATCACTCCACATTCTGGCTTTGAGCAATCGCTGAACCGAATAATATACGCCCATGAAAATGGCATTGCCCACAAAGGCAAAAATCACGGCATTGGTATGCAGTGGTCGAATCCGGCCAAAACTGGTGTAAGGCAGGTTAAAGTTTAAATCGGGCAAATACAGCTGAAAAGCAGCTAAAAGCCCTACCAGCATACCCACAACCCCCCAGATGATGGTGGCGATGAGAAACTGCCTGACAATCTTGTTGTCGTACGAGAATTGTTCCATTACTTGGCTGTTTTAAAAGATTCTGGTTGTTCCGGATCATCTTGGATGGCCCTGTGCGCGGGAGTTTCTAAATCGTCGAACTGACCGGCCTGGGCGGAAATGGCAAAGGCTGCCAAAAATCCACCGGCGACCACCAGTCCCAAGAATATTAAGATTAACATCACACTCATGGCGCATTTTTTTCTCTTCACAAAGGTGATAGGTGCTGGGTGCAATACCTATGAGGTTCATCAGGTGAAAACCTGATATCCGTCATGTTTCCTGTAATCCTCTTATGAAGTGGAATAACGAGGCAAACCCACTTCCAAAACACCTCAGGTTCTGCTGAAAAAGGAAAAAACGGAAGAGGAATTATTTTTAAAGTGCCTGTCTATTTGAATGTTATGAAACAAACAATCATTTTTTCATAAAAATTGAAAGAAAATGGGTCGTACCTCTTGACATCGGGGGTTGGGATGTTGTACATTTGAATATCACATGTGATTGTTCATCTCCTTTACCCAAAAAATAGTTCTTGCTTCGTCACGTATTATGGGGTGGCGAAGAACACTTCGGGTTCCAAAGATGTGAAGTCTGTTGGCGAATGTATGAAACTGACTAAAAGTGAGTTTCTTCCTTCGCTGGGGGTTTCAGAGGAGCCTTTTCGTAGCCATGGGGCGCGCTTTGTGGCGACGAAAAGGTGGGAATACCGGGACTGAAACGGGGGGCGTTTGGTAGCGCTCCTATTTTTAATGTAGATGCGGATAGAGACAAGGAAGTTGGAGAAAAGGAAAAACAAAAAAGAAATCCGACCAACGAAAAGGTAAAGGCCGCATCGGAGACTTGAACGGACGGCAACGGCCGTCCCAAGGGATGTCCCATCCGGCCGCCATGGTTAGGATGCACTCCTGTTGGCTCTTGACCGATATTTATGAAACTTCACACCCAACCTCTATCCTTAAGTTAGCTTTTAAATCCAACATCGCAAATTTCTTACGACATAAGCTGGTACATCTTTTCTCTATACACTTTGCACGATTTTGAACCACCACGCTGTTTCAACATGCAAGAAACACGCATGGGTCCAGAAAGCAAAGACCATCCCTACCCTTTCCGTGCCACCACCAACACCCGTGGAGTGGCCAAATCCAACACCGTTGCCGAAGGGTACAATCGCTGAGTGCGCTTTAGAATATCCCTGTTGACCATCCGAATATGTTGCTCCTTGCTCAAGGGCAACAACGCCTCCACCTGCATTCCTGAAGCTTCTATTTGGGCCCGAAGATCTGCATACGTCATCCGATTTAGTCCTTTGGTGAAAAATGCTGTCGCACGAGACACCTCTTCCGGACGGAACGTTTCTACATACTTTCGAAAATCTTCTTCCGACAATTGGGTATGTCCCCAAAGCATATCGAGGGTGCAAGCTGAATGACCTCCATTTAAACAGAAAAACGGATTGTATTCGTGAACCATTAGTCCGCCCGGACGTAAAACCTCGGCCATCCCCTTAAACGCAGAACCCGGATCATGCAAATGTTCCAGCACTTCCCAACTCATCACCACATCCATCTCCCCTTTGGGTAAGCGGGTGTTACAGATATCATCATCTAAAAATTGAACCCTTGAGGCGTTTTGAAACTTTTTCCCCAAAGCCATGCGCATGGCCTGTAAATCTTGGTTCACCTCCTGTAAACTTTGTGCACCCAACGCTTCGGTACCCTGAACCGCCTCTACTTTATAACCGGAAAACTCCGTCCCTATGACCTCTTTCGCCCCTTTTTCAGCCAACATATAGGCCGCGGAACCTGCATGACAGCCAATTTCCACCACACGAGATCCCGCCAAGGAAATCCCCATGGCCTCCACCAATGGAACCAATTTAGCCGTAGCAATAGCACCATATGTTTTTTGGGCCTCCAAAAAAGCGTCGTTGAGTTGTTGACGCTGGTCGCCTAAAGATTGCTCTTTATTGGGGCGAATTTTCTGCCGTAAACCGCTATGCAACGT
The DNA here is from genome assembly GCA_964599915.1 of uncultured Candidatus Competibacteraceae bacterium. Taxonomy (GTDB): domain Bacteria; phylum Bacteroidota; class Bacteroidia; order CAIKAF01; family CAIKAF01; genus CAZRHR01. The sequence goes on from CAZRHR010000029.1 coordinate 26,735, forward strand.
ATAGGTTTCCCCAAACTGGTCCGTAAAGGAACCGAACGCAGGATACTTATTCAAATCTAATGGAGATTCAAACAGATTTTGAATGAACCGATTGCGCTTGGCTTTGTCCAAGGCGTAATGAAGAATAGGAACAAGCAGTTTTTTCATAAAATTCGGTTTTGCCTTTACGCCTCAACGAATCATGGCTATATACCGAGGCGAATGTACATTTTTTTCGTGCCCTGTCCACCTAATGCTTTTCATTTGAAACGGGTGGATGTCCCTTTTCCTTTTTCCACCATTCCTGTATGCCAAACACATAGCCTTCCACCAACCGACGAAGGGCACATGGATACCGGCGACCGTCACGTATACAATTTTCTGAAGCTAAGGCTTGAAACCACTTTTCCTCGTCTTGTAGCAAGGGTTCGGTTAACACCACCGGCCCACAAATTTGTCTGAGAAAATAGAGGTTTCGGGCATAAACGCCTGGAGCCACAAACATGGAATTCTTCTGCAAATAATCCAGAGGGGCGTCTCGCTTTACCGTCGGAATGCCTGTTTTTTGTTCAAATCCCTGAAGCAATGCCTGCGCGAGAGCCACAGAACGTTCAGGGCTTCGGGTGGCCAATTGCCGGTAAAAGTGGCCTCTTTGAACCGCTCCCGCCAATTCGGTGCGCACATAACCACCCGATACAAACACCATCGCATATTGTTGGCCATGTAAACGGGTGATGCCAGAAGCGTTTGCCACATTTTTCTCCTCTACATTTAAATGCATGCAAAGGGTGGCATGTGGTTGAAAGGCATTGATTTCCCTCGCCCTTTGCCATAAATCGGCATATTTAAAAAACTGGTGGTTATAGGTGGCCAACGTGGCGCCGGGTGCAGGACTTTTGGGAAAACCGGCAGAATCCAAATCTCCCGGCCATACACGCAAGCGCTTCCCCTTCGTCCATGCTTCATAATACGTTCTAATGCCAGGGGTGGTGACGTCGCGGCTCAACATCACACAAGCACCAAGTTTTCGAAGGGTATCCGCCAATAGGAGAGCTGTTTGTAAATTCAGCCCTGATTCATAAATGCCCCTAAGGGTATCGCCCACACGGGCCTGCACAAATTTTCCTTCTAATTTTCCCTCGGCCATATTCACCGCGCCATGGCCGGGATCCAAGGCAATGCGCAAACCAGTCAATGGTCCATCGGGCGAAGGGGGACAGAGATACACAGCTCCCGAATATGGGGTGCAATAGGCGGCCATATTCGCGGCGTTTCTTACATCCAATTGAGCCAAAAAACCGCTATCTCTCACCATCCACGCAGGAAAGGGAGCTTGACCGTACAGGCTCCAACCTGTCAGACCTATTAGGAAAATCATTATGTTTGCCACCCTTAAAAGCATAGGACTATGGATTATTTTGAACAGTCGTTGTTTTTGCACGAAAAACTTCGGGGAAAAATACGGATGCAACCTAAAATGGACATCACTTCCCGCGAGGATCTTTCCTTGCTTTATTCACCCGGAGTGGCGGAGCCTTGCTTGCGCATCGCTGAGAAGCCCGACACCGTGTGGAAATACACCATCAAAAGTAATACAGTAGCCGTCATTTCCGATGGTTCTGCTGTACTTGGTCTCGGAAACATTGGTGCATTGGCTTCTATTCCCGTGATGGAAGGTAAAGCCATGCTATTTAAAAAGTTTGCAGATATCGATGCATTCCCCATTTGCATTGACACCCAAGATACCGAAGAGCTTATTGCAACCATTCGACGGATTTCCCCCGTTTTTGGTGGCATTAACCTTGAGGATATTTCAGCACCTCGCTGCTTTGAGGTGGAAGATCGGCTTCAAGACCTTGGCATTCCCGTTTTCCATGACGACCAACACGGTACCGCCGTGGTTGTTTTAGCAGGAATGATCAACGCCTGTAAACTGCTCGATAAGAAGTTACAGGACATGAAAATTGTCATCAATGGTGCAGGCGCTGCCGGTGTAGCCATTGCGAAACTTTTACATGCATCTACCCGTGGCGAAGACAACAATGGTATTTGTGTGAAAGAGGTCATCCTTTGCGACACCAAGGGCATTGTACATGGTGGAAGAACCGACCTGAACGATACCAAGCGTGCGTTGTTAGATTGGACCAATCCGAACAATGTAACAGGAAGCCTTGAAGATGCGCTTCGTGGGGCTGACGTTTTTATTGGTGTTTCCCAGGCCAACCTACTCAATGCCGATCATATCCGCACCATGAATAAGGACGCGGTCATTTTCGCATTGGCGAATCCTGTGCCCGAAATTATGCCTGAAGAAGCCTACAAAGGCGGCGCAGCCATTGTCGGTACCGGACGTTCCGACTTACCCAACCAGATCAACAATGTACTGGCTTTCCCGGGTATTTTCCGCGGCGCTTTAGATGGACACGCCACCCAAATTACCACCAAAATGAAGCTGGCAGCGGCAAAAGCCATTGCAGATTCCGTGTACGACATGTCTACCATGAAAATTGTTCCTGACACGTTGAACATGAAAGTAGCCCATGAGGTGGCAAGAGCGGTGAAGGCGGCCATTGTCCGCTAACCCACCCGGCCCTTTGGCCGTTTCCATTTTTCACTAAATTTGGGCCATGGACATGAACAAATTATCCGGTTACCGGACCCATGCCGTGGCCCTTTTCGTGCTGCTGCTTATTGCTGTATTTTACGGATTACCAGAATTCTCCGGAAAAGAACTTCGACCGCATGACCATGAAATGTACTTGGGAGGGGCTTGGGACCTAATTTCCCATGAACAAGAAACCGGAGAACAAGACCTTTGGGTTCGTTCCATGTTTGGCGGAATGCCCGCTTACCTTCTACACTTTAGACCGGACAATAATTTTGTAGGCCCTTATGTCCAATGGGCACTGGCCCTTGGCTTACCAAGGATTGCCATGTACTTGTGGATTGGCATGGCCGGATTTTACCTCATGGGGCTGGCTTTTCGCATGCGACCTGAAGCCGCTACAGCAGGAGCCGCGGCCTTTGGACTTACCTCTTACATTGCTGTAGTACTGGCCGCAGGACATTATGGAAAAGTACTGGCCATCATGTACATGCCATGGGTTTTAGCGGGTCTTGCGCTTTTAATGCATCGAAAATATGGTTGGGGACTCGTGGTTACCACCCTTATGATGAGTTGCGAAATCATGGCAGGTCACTACCAAATGACCTATTATTATTTCATGTTCGTCGTCGCCTTTATCGGTATCGCTTGGGCAGTGAAACAATTGAAAGAAAAAGAAGTAAAATCAGTCCTTTTTACCGGTATTTTAGCGGCCTTTGCCTTGGGCGCCGGCGTCTTAACCAACATGAATAAAATTTTACCCGTACAAGAATACCAGCCCTATTCTACCCGTGC
>CAZRHR010000030.1:0-29606 GCA_964599915.1 uncultured Candidatus Competibacteraceae bacterium
GCTCAGTTTTCAAACTACCTATGGCTATAACCGAACCGCCAACACCGCGGGTTTTGCGTTGTTCAATCTAAGCAATGGCCCACAAATTGGATTGGTGGCAACGCAACCCTTATTCATGGGGTGGCAGCATCGGACGCAAGTAAAAGTGCGCCGCTTAGAAGAAAAAAATGCAGCATGGCAAGTCCAGCAGGTCCAATGGCGGGAGGAAGGCTTGTTGGTGGGATTATGGCATGAGACCAGTAGTGCATATGCGCAATATGCATTGGAGGCTAAGAATTTTGCTTTAGCGGAAGAAAACCTGCAACTGTCGGAAGAGTTGTTCCGGCTGGGCAGCATTTCAGGATTACAATTCCGCGAAGCGCAAAAAAGCCTTTATGAAGCGGGCCAGCGCAAGGTCCAATCACTTTTAACAGCACAAGAGCGACAAATGACCCTGATGCGAGTGGCGGGGCAGTGGAAGTAAATGGGCCTTCGGCTCCGCTCAGGCACCTTTTGCAATCCTTAAGCACCGAATTGTGTGATTTGCTAAAACCTTGTATAACAGAAAACTATACATCATTGCGAGGTGTATTATGCAAGCCAAGCCATCTATCCTTACCACACTACCTAATCGCAGCCCCGTCACCTAATCGTAGCCGCGTTGCCTGAGCGTAGCCGAAGGCAACACATCCCTCCAACCCATTCCAACCTAACTAACAAGCCTGACCACATTACCTAATCGTAGCCGCGTTGCCTAATCGCAGCCCCGTCACCTAATCGCAGCCCCGTCACCTAATCGTAGCCGCGTTGCCTGAGCGTAGCCGCGTTGCCTGAGCGTAGCCGAAGGCAACTCACCCCACCATCCCATTTCAACCAAACTAACAAGCCTAACCACACTACCTAATCGCAGCCCCGTCACCTAATCGTAGACGCGTTGCCTGAGCGTAGCCGAAGGCAAAACACCCCAAACCCATCTTCATACAACATTAATCCGGCTCTACCGGAAGCCCCAAGTATTTCCGAAGATTCTGATTGCGCTCCCGTTGAAGATAATTTGCAAAAACACCCATAATGGTTTCCTTTAACCCAGCGTCTTTTGCATCATCCAACCTTTCAGACATTCGATACAAAGCAATATACGCCCCAAAACGGGCATAATACATAGGATCTTCGGATAGTATCTCTTCAAAAAAATCAAGGTACATAGGCCAGGTCGCCTTAGGTTGTTGGGTGATCCATTGGCCAAAACTGAGAATAAAACCTACCTCATCTTGGTTATCCCCCACCCGATCATAATTCTTCAAGTACCAGTTGGCAGCATCGGGTGAAGGCAGTTCAGATTGAAATTCAGCCATCAGTGCCACCATCGAAGGTGTCGTATCATTTACATGGCGCTGAATCATTTCTTTCATCGCCCCATCACTACTTTTCCCCCATGCCTGAACAGCAGCTACACGCACCATGGCCGCTGCATCCTGCTCACCCAAGCGCCAAATACTTTCCGCCTCCTTCTTTGGCAATTTAGACGCCGCTTCCATGACACTACGACGTACCACCGGGCTTGGATCTTTAACCAATCTTTGAAGCATGTCTGCACTTTCCTGCACCTCAGCAGATTTCATCCATAAGGCTAACCCTTCTGTCTTGATTTCCTCTATTTGGGATTGTAAAGCTTTGGCGGCCATCTTTTTTGCCAATGGATTAGCCCCCATCCCTTTTGCCAACGACAACAGTTCTAACTGTAAAAACACTCCTGTATTGGGAAGTAAAAACAAATCCGTCATGGTTTCCAGATTCCAATCCTGACGCCAAATAACGGGTAAAGTTCGCTCTGGATCTACCACCACAAACTTTGGAGCCATAGGCATTTTCACCCATAAGGTATCCTCATTTTTGCGTAAAACAAAAGGAATGGTAGACACCTGTTCACCCATAATTAACTGCACAGGAACACGCATTTGATAATGCGCATGCCGGCCCACCCTTTGGGTTTGTTTAAAAACCACTTGTAAAAATCCTTCTTGGCTCAAATACTGACTTTTAACCTCAATTTCCGGGTGTCCTTTACCCAAAAACCATTGGTTAAAGAACAGGGTTAGGTCACGTCCGGTCACTTCCTCAAAGGCGAAACGCAAATGATGTACTTCAGCAGATTGGTACGCACGGTCTGTCAGGTATGTTTTTAAACTGAGAAAAAAGGCAGAGTCGCCCACTTCTTGTCTTAAAGCGTGTAAAATGAGACCTCCTTTGTTATAGGAATGGGCATCGAACATATCTTCTTTGGAAAAATAATCGTATCGAATGAGCGCTTCCTTCTTAGGCTCATCCTCGTCGTTGGCTTCACCATAATATCCGCGCGACTCTCCAAAACGATGCGCCTCTGCGCGGTCTTTTCCGTAGGCATGTTCTAACCATAAATATTCTGAATAATTGGCAAAAGCTTCATTAAGGGCCAGATGCACCCAAGATTCGCAAGTCACCAAATCTCCAAACCAATGGTGAAAAAGTTCATGGGCGACAGTGGTTTCGTAGGTTCCCCCCAAGAGCTCTTCGGGAAACTTTTGAAAGTATTCTCCAAAAACCACGGCGCTGGTATTTTCCATGGCACCAGACGTATAATCACGAACAATAATTTGGTGGTATTTCGGCCAAGGATACGTTACGCCCAGGCGTTTTGAGAAAAAACTGAGCATTTCTGTGGTATGAGGGAATATCTCCCTTGCATGTGCTGCATAGGCTGGTTCTACAAAATAATGAACATCCATGGCTTTGCCTTCTTTGCCGTTGGGAAACCATTGATCCTTTACGATAGCAAAATCCCCGGCAGCCACCATGACCAAATAGGGTGCATGAGGTTGTTCCATCGTCCAAACATCCGTCCGGTTGCCATTGCCAGCCATCTGAGAAGCCGTAAGCAAACCATTACTAAGGGTTTTCATGCGCTCCGGTACGGTAAGTGCAATGGTATGGGTAAGTCGCTCCTGTGGGTCATCTATCGTAGGAAACCATACGGAGGCGTCTTGTGGCTCCCCTTGCGTCCAAATTTGTTGGGGCTTACTTGGGGTATATTTCCCCGGTTGAATAAAAAATAAACCTCGACCGCTTGGATCCAAAGCAGGACAATGAACATGCAGTTCATGCGGTCGGGCGGTGTAATTTAAACGCACCACCAGCGTGTCTCGGGAAGTATAGGTTCGGTCCAAAGGAATCCGAATCCGATATTGGTCATATTGAACCTTGATCTGCCTTGTAGGATCTGAGGAGGAAAGAAGGTTTACTTCGCCCAATACCATCCCTTTGGCATCCAAAATGAGTTGTTGCATGGGCGCGAAATAGGGTTTCAACCGCAAGGTGGCCACACCATGCACATGCTTTTGTGACCAATCTGGTTTCAAAGAAAGGTCCATGTGCAACAAATCAAAATAGCGGGTAGGCGTTTCACGATACCTTGTTGAGGGCTCCAATATGGGTGTGGGAAGTGAATTTTCATTTTTCCCGGAGGTGCGGGTCTGACATGCCAGACCGAGCATGGCAAACAACAGCAGCGAATACGATTTCATAAAGTATAATTAAAACAAAAACCCTCCGGGTGAGGGAGGGCTTTTCATGATACTTAGATATTTAATGAATCACAGAAATTTTCCCATACCAAATCTGTCCTTCGGCATTGGTGAGGTGCAGGTAATACATGCCGGAAGCAATCCCACCCAGTTGTATCTCTCCTCCTTGGGCAGATACCTCATGTGGCGCGGCAAATACTAGACGACCTGCTTGATCCAGCACTTTTACGCGGAAGGATTGGTTTCCTGCTTTGGTAAAAGAGAACCGCACTACACCTGTCGTAGGATTCGGGAAAAGGATTAATCCAAGGGCTTCAGCGGCCTCTTCGATACCCACCACCAAATTAAACGGAGGTGAGGTAACCGTGCAACCTTCGGGAGAAGTTACTTCTACTGTATAATTCCCACTTACCGTGGCGGTAATACTAGAAGAGGTTTCTCCTTGTAAAGGCGTTCCTTCGAAAAACCATTGATAAGTCATACCAGCTGGGGATGCTGTTAGGGTGTTGCCAGAAGCATTCACAGACACCACAGGATTTGGATTTACAACCACATAATTGGGTTGGGTTGAGGTGTTGCTACCGGCAGGGCCTGAAATGGTCAAGGCTACCTGAAAACTTCCAGCGGTATTATACTGAATTACAGGATTCTGTTGTGTAGAAGTGTTGGGTGTACCACCCGCAAAAGCCCAGCTCCAAGATGTTGCATTTACGGAAAGGTCTGTAAATCCAATGGAAGCACCTTCACAAATGGTTTGAGTGGAGGCTGAAAAATCTGCTACAGGATTGGGGTTTGGCGCACCACAAGTACCTGATATTTCCACATCATCGAGGTAAAGATTATTACCATAATTATTATAACCTTCAAACATGATACGCACATTAGATTCACCACCAAGTGTAGGAAGATTAATCGTAAAGCAAGATGCCCCTACATTTCCGCCAAAGCACCAGTCAGCTGCTGTACTAGGAACGAATGGATTGGTGGTAGTGGAATTGGTCGCAAAAACGCCTTGCCCATTTTCCCCTGCTTGCCAAACCCTTTGCCAATTGGTTCCACCATTGGTAGACACATAAATGATCATAGAATCTGAGCTGGATGTATTGTATCTGCGGTATGCATGGGTAAACGTAAGCTGGATATTGCTGTAATTAGACAAGTTTAAAACGGGAGTTACAAGTCCATCCCTATGGCCTGTGGTTTGGTAATCAAAAAATCGAATGCCTGCAGACCTTGTCCCTGATAGGTTTCCAGAAGTCGTAATGAGTTCCCAAGAAATAGACCCTGAGTTTGGATTGACAAGTCCCCACTGATTTACAGTGGAAGAGGATGCTTCAAAATCTTCAAGGAAAATAGTGGCTTGGGCACCATTGCCCACGGTAACAAAACCCGTTTGGTTGGCCGTATGGTTTCCAAATGAATTGGTGGTAGTTAAAGACACATCAAAAGTACCTGCATTTGGATAAGAAACGACAGGATTTTGAGCGGTAGATGTAGCTGGTGTTCCACCAGGAAATGACCAAGAATAGCTGGTGGCAGGTCCACCTGTACTTGCACCAAAGAATTGTACACTTCCGCCAGGACATACGGTAGAAGCGGCTGCAGAGACATTGGAAATAGGTGCTGCATTCACCGTGCTTTGTACACATTGTAAGCAGCGAAGGGCATTGATACGACCCGCGCCCATTTGTGAAGCATTGGAGGTTACTGGATCTGTGGTGGTGTACAAACAGTTTTCCACCTGCTGCATGGTCAAGTTCGGATTTACAGAAAGCATTAGACCTACCAATCCAGAAACAATCGGCGAGGCCATGGAAGTACCTTGAAGTGCAGAATACGTATTGGTCATGTTGCTTCCTGAACCACCAATATAAGTTTGGCGAATGGAGGTGCCAGGAGCAGCCACTTTGATATAAGAGCCATAATTTGAAAAAGAGGCTTTTGCATCAGAAGTACTGGTAGCAGCAACCGAAATTACATTGTTAAAACCTGCTGGAAAAAATGTGGAGGTAGAGTTGTCATTTCCTGCCGCAGCTATAAGAATACAACCTTTATTACGTGCATAATTAATGATGTTTTGCCCGGTGGTTCCTCCACCGGAACCGCCCCAAGACATGTTAATCACCCGCGCACCTGCATCAGCTGCATACACGACTCCTGTGTACCCATCCGTAACAAACTGGGCATTGTCTGTAGATTTTACACCAATAATTTTACAATTGAAACCGATGCCCGCAAACCCTACTCCATTGTTAGTAGCTTGGCTTGCACAACCTGCCACATGGGTTCCATGAGAATAATTCACATCGGGCGGTAATGGACTTGGAGTGTTGGTAGACACATCAAAACCATTTACATCATCTACATAGCCATTTCCATCATCATCTATATTGTTTCCTGCAATTTCACCTGGATTTACCCACACATTTGGCGCCAAATCAGGGTGATTAATTTTTACGGCATCATCTACAATGGCAATGGTAATGCTGGTAGAACCGGTAGAAATATCCCATGCGTCAGGCGCTTGGATTTTATATAAATGCCACTGTCCTCCATTGGGTGGGTTTGCATTCGTGGTGCTATTGGCACCAATGTCGTTGGGTAAAAGGGTTTTTCGAAGAATAGGAACCTGCTCTGCATAATTTACCAAAGGGACTTGGCTCATCCAGCGTATCAGTTCATATATTTTGGCATGTTTCGTAAAATAAATTTGATAGGTTTTGGATACCAAAGGATCCGTTGCCCTGTAAAAAGGCTTACGAATACGCTGAACACCATAATATTCCGCTACTTCTGGTGTAATAAATGGGAGGCTTTTGATGTCAATATTTTCCGTTTTACCACCAATGTCCGGAGCCTTCACCATGTTTACATAAACTTGCCCATCCCAATACCATGGATGAATGTTTTGGCCATGTAGCTGGGAAAAGGTAAAACCTAGCAGTGCCAGAAATAAGGATGATAAACGTGTATTCATATCAAAGAAAAAATGTATGTCTATTCGGCTATGAAATTACAACATGATGGCTGGAATTCAAAAAAAATAAAGTTCTACCTGTAAAATAAAAAAGCGAGACCTGTCTAGGGCCTCGCTTTTTCTTAGAAACATAATATAGTACTAAACTTTGGCCGCTAATACTTCAGCCATTTTTTCACCAATTACGGCAGGGCTTTCCACCACATGAATGCCACATTCTGCCATGATTTTCATTTTTGCAGCAGCGGTATCATCTGCACCTCCTACAATAGCGCCTGCATGGCCCATACGACGTCCGGGAGGCGCCGTTTGCCCGGCGATAAATCCAACCACGGGCTTGGTTCCATGTGCCTTAATCCAACGGGCAGCCTCAGCTTCCATACCTCCGCCAATTTCTCCAATCATAATGATGGCATCCGTTTCAGGGTCGTTCATAAACAATTCAACCGCTTCACGTGTGGTGGTACCAATGATGGGATCACCTCCAATACCTATGGCCGTAGAAATGCCCATGCCCGCTTTTACCACTTGATCTGCAGCTTCATAGGTGAGGGTACCTGATTTGGAAACAATACCTACGCGTCCGGGTTGAAAGACAAAACCCGGCATAATTCCGACCTTGGCCTCGCCAGCCGTTATGACGCCCGGACAGTTTGGTCCAATTAAACGACATTTTTGACCACGTAAATATTCTTTCACACGAATCATGTCTGAGGTAGGAATACCCTCTGTAATACAAACTATGACTTGAATCCCCGCATCGGCAGCTTCCATAATGGCATCTGCAGCAAAGGGAGGTGGTACAAAAATGATAGAAACATCTGCGCCGGTCGCTTTTACGGCGTCTGATACGGTATTAAAAACAGGACGATCCAAATGGGAGGAGCCTCCTTTGCCAGGAGTTACACCACCCACCACTTGTGTGCCATAGGCAATCATTTGGGTGGCGTGGAAAGTTCCTTCGTTTCCGGTAAAACCCTGTACAATTACTTTAGAATGTTTGTGAACCAATACGCTCATGGACCTTGTTTTTTTGTGCTGCGAATATAACGCTAATCCACCGTTTCACCAAGGCGCTTTACGAAGGTGATTTTAATCTTCTTGAAAAAATGGTAAAATTTTGTTCTGAACCTTTTCTTCTTCCAATGGCTTCAACAAGTAACCACTAACCTGCGGGTTTTCTTGGGCCATAAGAACATCTGAGGGGTCGGGAGAACTGGAAAAAATAAACAATGGGGGGAGTGTGATCTTTTGCCGATTCCAAAAATCTAGCAATTCCCAGCCTGTCATGCCAGGCATATGCAAATCTAGTAATATGGCCCCCGTTTGTTCGTTTAACAACGCTAAACCCTCCTCAGCCGTTCGCGCCGAAACAACAGCAAGATCCGGTCGAAGCTGAAAAAATATTCGCTTCAGAAGAAAATGCTGAATCTCATCATCATCAATTACCAATAAATGCTTATCCACTTTTTCCACCTCTAAATTCCCAGCACAAGTTAGGAGATTTTCGTTACACCTATTGATCGTGAACAAAATTTGGAAAGCGTTTTTCCAAATTTTGTAAATCAATTAAAACCAATATAATAGCTAAGAAATATAGACATAATCTAAATAGACATGACAAAAGATGTGTAGAATCTAAAACCTATTGCATGTTAAATTCAATACTTTTTCGTCTCATCAACGCATAAGCATAACCCGTCCTAGATAGTCAAATTCATTCAAACAAGGATTCTGGTATTGGACCTTAAAAACGTACGCACCTAATGGAACCGGTTCACCAAAATGGGTGCCATCCCAATATGCATGAGGCAAACGAGTGGTAAAAATCAACTGTCCCCAACGGTCAAAAATATCCATTTGATAACTTGTTGCATCCCTTCGCACGCCAGAGGGCTGAAAAACATCGTTGATCCCGTCATTGTTCGGTGTGAAAGTGTTAGGGATAAATAGTCCTTCTTCTTTTGAAGACCGATAAAGGGCAAGGGTATCCGTAAGCACGGTCCCGCAACCCGGCCAATGAAGCACCAAAGTTTCATCTTCTGTAACCGGATGTAACAGTCCCGGAAATCCTGTATTCCAATACGCTCCCTGAATCCAGCCCAACTGATGAGGCCCGACCCACAAGGTATCTTCCGTGCATAGCCAACGATCAGGACCTAAATCCAATACTTCTGCGCTATGAAAAACGGCCAAAATTGAATCGATGGCAGGACCACAAGGGTGGCTATAGCTCACCTGAATCCACCCGGATAAATTGATTTGAAAGGTATCCGAGGTTTGGGTGCCATTCCAAACAAATGGGGAAAAGGAAGGGTCAGGCGCCAATACGAATGTATCTCCAGGACAAAGTAAAATCATGGAATCTGCCCATACTTCAAAGGAAGGCGGCGCGACCAATCTAATGCTATCGGTGACCGCTCCACAAGGATTTTGAACCGTTACAGAAAGCCAACCAGGGGTCTGAACACTAATTCCTGAACCCACACTTCCATTGCTCCATTGATAAGAACATTGGCTGCAAGACACATCTGCCACATATGGGCTACAAAGGATGTGCTCGTTTCCAAGATTTACCACAGGTAGTTGGCCAAACTGCATCACACCGGAAAGGGTGTCTGCACCACATGTATTTTGCCCAATCACCTGATAAGGTCCAGGTTGCTGAAGAAACAAGGGAGGTTGTACCGGCTGGCCATTTATCCACCATTGGCAATCTGAACAGGTCACATTTAGGGCCAGTGAGGTATCTGGAAAGCAAAGCCAGGGCGGAATATTGGCTTGTAGCGTGGGGGCCGTTCCCGCGGTTACTAAAAGCGTATCCGAAAGTGGACAGGTGGGGTGAAAAAGAGTAAGCACTACCGGCCCTGCCTGCGATACGTTAATCGTTGGATTTGTGCTTCCCGTACTCCATTGAAAAGGCAAGGATAAAATTGGATTTTGAAGGGTCGCGGTTTGAGGTAAACATAAGTGTATATCTGGCCCTAACCAACCTGAGGCTTGATAAATGACAATGACCCTTCCGGTATCACAAAGCGGAAAGCAATAGTTATCGCAGGCTTTTACCCATAAGGTGTCAGACAAAACCCCCACAGGAGGATTGGTAATGCTCAATTGATTTCCCTGCTGCTGAATATTCGCAGGGCCTTGAATGATTTGCCATTGATGGGAAGTATTGTCCGCATCTGATAGCAGCGACTGAAGGTTTAAGGTGAAAGGTAAGGTTTCACAAGCCAGCACCAACGTGGTATCGCGCACCACCGGCGGTAGATTTTGGGGAAGGGTGTGAGGAAGTGAGGGTGCCAATAAAATATCTTGAAGTAAATCTACCTGGGTTGGTTGAACGTTGCAAGCTAAACCGGGCTGGTTGGGCTGATTGACCACGCCTGCAAATCGCCAACCTGCATTGGGCCGTGAATATAAAAAATACAACCTTTGGTCGGGGCCCAACTTAATGCCACCCATCACATCGTTGTAGGCACCATTGATTTGAAAAACGGACACCAAAGGATTGGCTGGCTGTGAAAGGTTGTATTGGTATAGGGCTCCGCCAGAGTTGTTGGTGGAAAACCTCCATTTTCCAAGATAAAGTTTGGTGCCATCTGGAGACCATGCCGAACTGTAAAAACCCATCCAATAATTGGAGGCATTTCCTATGGGTGTGCCCGGTACATTAAGAACATTTGAAACCACGCCACTTAAAGGATTAAATGTAGCCGTAAGCGTTGGGCGATTTTCAATAAAAGACGTGAAGCCCAATCGGGTTCCTTGTGGGTTTACACTTATAGAAGATATGGCCACCAATGCAGACCCCAAAGGATATCCTGCCTGAAACTGAATACCTGCGGAAGATATACGCCAAACCAAGGCAGAATCCCCCGCCTGATTGGCGCCAAGTAACCAATAATCTAAGGAAGTAGCACCCTTTACCAGGCAAATCGCTTCTTGAACATTTGGCCTTAACATCACATTTTTTAATCCCGGAACCACATCACCCAATGGATTTCCAGGATTACCATTTCCAACTAAATTGGTATCCACCACCGAATAAGCCAATGGCCCCCAAACAGAACCATAAGAAGTACCGGTATGAAAAACATAGAACCGGGTGCACTGACTTGGAACAACGCAGACCGCGCCCGTTCCGGAGGCCGACAAATGACCTGTGAGTCCTGTTCCATTTGGCATGGCCAGGTGGCTTCGGTCATAAATCGTTTGGCCGTTGGTGTAGAAAAAATTGCGTCCTATAATGGGATGGGTGGCTATGCCGTGACCTTCCTCCGCATAAGGAATGGCGTGGCCCTGTACCATCGTTGGAATGAAATTATTTCCCTGAAACTGAATCCCACCTTGGGTAATTCGTCCCAACCACCACAACGAATTTTCTCTCTGTGCCCAACAGCTTTGCCCCCAAAAAATGAACCCAAACATCCCTAGGAAAGCAATAATATACGTTCGCATGCCCAAAGATGAAACCTTGGACAGCGTTTTGTAAGCCAAAAATGAAATTCGGAGGCTTTAAACTTTTAAATGGTAGCAGTACGAATAAAAACGGCTAGACTCTTTGATGCTTCCATCGCCGATGAGACCATAACCAGCTTTCTAATTCACCTTGAATTTGATTTTCTAATTTTTGCGCATAGGCTTGAACCAAAAGCTCTGGTGTGGTATCCTCTGGATGGCTATGCAGCAATTCAAAGGAAACCTTATAACGTGCATTTTTTTTACGGTTTACCCGTGCGAACAGGACGGGAAGATTGGATTTGCAGGCCAATTTTGCCCAACCCGAATGAAAAAGGGTATCCCGATTTAAGAAATGTACCCAAAAGCCTGTAGACGGATTGGCCGACTGATCTGCGATAAATGTAAAACACTTGGGACGGAGATTTTTATCTTGCAAGACGACTCTTGGTGCCTGTTCCATGGGAACCAGTAGGGTGCCGAATCTTCCTCTAATTCGTCTTAAATATCTGTCTATGTATGGATTTTTTTGCGTTTTGTAAATGGCCACAATCTCGTGGGCTTCCCTCGCGGCTGCGCCCAATCCAGCCCATTCCCAATTGCCATAATGTCCCATGACCATGATCACAGATTGGTTCTTATGGTAATATTCCATGAGCAGGTCGTCTTCCTCAAAAATGCACCTGAACAACATATGCCTTTTAGACATTCCGGGAAGCGCTATGGTTTCACCAATGATTCGTCCCAAATACCTGTAATACAAACGAGAAATATGTTTTGTATCCAATTGGGAAAATCCGCTAAAACAAGCGCGCAAATTGGCTACCACCACTTTGCGCCGATACCTGACCACGTAAAACAACCACCATCCCACTAGCTTCCCGAGGGTCATCGAAAATCGAAAACCCAATTTCCCAATCAACCACAGCCAAGGTTTTAGCAGCGCATAAATGAGAAAATGGAATACTTTCATTAGGACAGATGGTTGGGTCATCACACCTGGGTATCGCCCTTTTTATGGGCATAAAATGTCATGAAAACAATTCCACCGGCAAATGGCTGATGTCTTGGTTAGGATTCACACACATCACCGGAATTTCAGCCTCATTGTTAATGAGTTCTTCCTCATGGTTGCCTAAAAGCAAATTGGAAATGTTTACCATATCTGGCTGGGAAGAAATAACCATTAAATCCGCACCAATAGATTCTGCATACCGAATCATTCCTTTGGCCAATGAACCCTTCTTTCCATCATGCTCAATCACCTTTACGCTGATTTTATTACCCTCAAAGGTTTTTACGGCCTGCTGAACATTTCTTTGCAAGGCTTTCCCCAGATATTCATCTGAACTTTGATCCGCATATACATGCAAAGTGGCATTGAAATAGCGTGCAATGGCAGCAGCGTAAATCAATTTATTTTTACCAAACTTACTTTCGTCAATAGAAATAACGATATGAGCATATCCATCCATATCGGCCTTTCTTCTTTGGACAATGATCACAGGTACAGGACATGAGGTGACAACTTTTAGCGCATAAGCACCCACCACATGCTGAATACCGCGAACGCCATGCGTTCCCATAACCACTAAGTCTGCGCCTTGGCTGGTTGCGTACTCGCCTATGGTATTGAATATAGAACCTTCTTCTACATGAAAACTGGTATTCACACCCGTAGAAGACTGGTTGTCTGCACAAATGGCAGCCAACTCACGGTTCACCCAAGACTCATCACGGCCCTCTTTCTTCAATTGAGCACGAGATTCACGGTTTAAAATATGAAGCAAGCGCACTTCATCATCTCCGGCTTTCGCCACTTTAGAAGCATGAAACAAGGCTGTTTTAAATTCCTCGGTAAAATCGCAAGGAACTAAGATTAAATCGCGGTTTTCTTTAGAGAGCATGGTTATATGTTTTCGCTGTGAAATTAAAGTTTTTTTTGAAGGCAATGGTCAAGGTGAGGGATGTTGTAACAACCAATTTTCTAAATCCCTCAAATACTTAGCTTTTAAAGGCTCACGATTGACAACGGAAAAAGGGGTATGATAAGCATGTTGTTTTAAAAACTGAACCTGTAAATGGTTCCAATCCCATTCTGCTTTCACAATGCCCATATTTTTGAATTCTTGAAAAAGTCGATTACCAATGCGGTAAAAATCTTCTGTTCCCAAGTAATCTAAATCCGCATCTCGCATTAAGCCACTCCATGGATGATGCGCTTCTATACCTAAATCTGTTTCAAGGATTAAAGTTCCAATGGTGTCTATTTCATGGGCACCATAACCAAATTCTGGTAAATGTAACTGAACCCATGCAACACCTGCCATTTCATGGCCTTCAGCTGTTTCAATATAACCAATGTCATGGGTAAGCGCTGCAGTGAGTATGAGCCGTCTTTCATGATCATTCAAGCCAGAACATTGGCTTAAAATCCGAGCCGCTTCATATACTTCTATGGTATGTTGATACCCATGGTAGGTTAAACTCTTGGGCAACTTTTGCCTGAGTTCTCTTAAAACATGGTCGCGTAGCGGTTTAAAGTCCACGGGGGAAAGGTAGGTATTTTATCATATCCCTCCAACACATGGAGCCGCCAAATTATTGGCCCAATCGTATCTTAACCAAGCCTGCAATACCCAATCGAAGGCTTAATTTTTCAGTTTTCTCCATGTATATTTATCCCATGAAATGGCAATTCGTCTTATGCCTTTGGCTTAGCTTACATTTGGTAGGGGCCCAGAGCTCCGCCCCAAAAGAAGATTCAGTGCCCTGCGATGGCGCTACAACCCACCGTTTTTCTGTACAGGAAGGAACATGGATGAACCTGGACCTGAGTCCAGATGGAAAAACTTTGGTTTTTGACTTACTTGGCGATATCTATTCCATGCCGGTGGAGGGCGGCACAGCGAAACCCTTGCGCCAAGGCATGCCCTGGGAAGTTCAACCCCGATTTAGCCCCGATGGAAACTTTATTGCCTTTACCTCAGATGCAGGCGGAGGTGACAATATTTGGGTCATGGACCGCGAGGGAAAATGGGCTCGTCAAATAACCAAAGAAAATTTCAGGTTACTGAACAACCCGCATTGGTCGCCCAACGGCCCCTACATCGTAGCCCGCAAGCATTTTACCGGAACCCGCTCTGCTGGCGCGGGTGAAATGTGGATGTACCATGTGCAAGGGGGAGAAGGCGTGGCCCTCACCAAAAGAAAAAACGACCAGCAAGACGTCAATGAACCTCATTTTTCTCCGGATGGAAAATACCTCTATTATAGCGAGGACATGTACCCCGGCGGCTTTTTCCAGTATAACAAAGACCCTAACCGCGAAATTTATGTGGTAAAGCGTTATGAATTCGCCACCGGACAAACCGAAACCCTTCTTTCCGGACCGGGAGGCGCCGTTCGCCCTACCCCAAGCCATGATGGAAAGTCGTTGGCGTATATTAAACGGGTACGAACCCAAACCGTTCTATTCATTCATGACTTAGAATCCGGGGATGACCGCCCCCTTTACACCGCATTGGATAAAGACCAGCAAGAAGCTTGGGCCTTATTTGGTGCCTATCCCTCCTTCGCCTGGAGCCCGAAAGATGATTTCATTTTCATTTGGGCCGCTGGAAAAATTCAAAAGATTGAAGTGGCTACGGGCAAAGCCCAAGCCGTTCCCATGAACATAGAGGTTAGCACCACCCTCTGCCCCACCCTAAAAATTCAGCAACCCGTAATTACGCCCTCTTTTTTGGCACGCGCCCTTCGGCATACCATAACTTCACCCGATGGCTCCAAAACGGTGACCCATGCCGCCGGGAAGTTATACCTAAGAGAAAACGGTGCCTTCTCTTTACTAACCAACCTTCCCCACCTCAGTTTTGAACCGGCTTTTTCTCCCGATGGAAAAAAATTGGCCTTCGTCACTTGGGATGATGAAGATGGCGGCGCCATTTACAGGTTAGACTTGCACAAACCCGGGCTCAGTCCGGTGAAACTCACCTCAGAAAGGGGCATTTATCGCTCCCCATCTTTTAGCCCCGATGGAAAACACCTTGTATATGTTCGGGAAAGCGGAAACCAACACCTTGGAACTGCCGTGGGAAAAAAACCCGGCATTTACCTGATGCGAATAGATGGCTCCGATGTTCAATTTGTCACCAAAGAAGGGGAATATCCAAGATTTAGCCATGGGGGAAAACGAATCAGTTACCAAACCGGTGGCCATTTGTTTGGCGCATTGGAAAAAGGTTGGCATTCTGTCAATCGAGAGGGACTGGATAAACAAACGCATTTCACCTCAAAATACGCCAATAGCTTTGTGCCAAGTCCAGATGAAAAATGGTTGGCTTTTACAGAATTATACAAAGTGTATCTGGTTCCTTATCCCAAAACCGGAAAAACCATTGACCTTTCAGGAACCATGAAAACATTGCCTGTGGCCGAAGTTTCACCTCAGGCGGGTATTGCTTTACATTGGTCCGGAGATAGCCAGTCCCTGAAATGGACGCTCGGCCCAGTGCTCTATACCACAAAACTCAACCATCATTTTCAGTTTCTTCAATCTTATGTAGACACCCTGCCTCCCTCCGGAACACCGGAAATGGACAGTTTGAAAATCACTTTGGAAACGCCTGTGCCTCAAACAAAAATCGCCTTGGTGGGTGCCAGACTTTTGACCATGGCCTCCCAAAGCGTGATAGAAGATGGCGTCCTATTGATTGAGGGAAACCGCATTCAAGCGGTAGGAAAAAGAAATAGCCTAACCATCCCGGAAGGGTATCAGGTCATCGATGTGGCAGGAAAAACCATTTTACCCGGATACATCGATGTACATGCGCATACCGGTAATTTTCGCCATGGCCTTAGCCCAAATCAGCAATGGGAATACTTAGCCAATTTGGCTTTTGGAGTAACCACCACCCATGACCCCTCGGCCAACACGGAAATGGTCTTTGCCCAGAGTGAAGCCATCCGGGCCGGCCGCATGTTTGGCCCACGCCTTTTTTCCACCGGCACCATTTTATATGGCGCAGATGGAGATTTCAAAGCCGTTATTCAATCACCAGAAGATGCTTTAAGGGCGGTGCAACGCAACAAAGCCTTCGGTGCATTTTCTGTAAAAAGCTACAACCAACCACGCAGAGAACAAAGGCAGCAAGTCATGGAGGCCGCCAGAAAAGAAAACATGCTGGTGGTACCGGAAGGTGGATCACACTTTTTTCATAACATGTCCATGGTGGCCGATGGACATACAGGAATTGAACACAACATTCCTGTAGCGCCACTTTACCAAGACGTTCTGGAATTCTGGAAAAGAACCCAAACAGGTAATACCCCAACCCTCATTGTAAATTATGGTGGGGTCAATGGAGAATATTTTTGGTACCAACATACCGAAGTCTGGAAAGATACCTTACTGCTCAAATTTACGCCAAGAGAGGTGGTCGATGCACGTGCACGGCACCGCACCATGATTCCCCAAGAGGAATATGAGCGAGGCCACATACTCGTTTCACAATCTTGTAAAAAATTGCAAGATGCAGGCGTACCCATTCACATGGGCTCTCACGGGCAAATGCAAGGGGTTGGGGCACATTGGGAAATCTGGATGCTGGTTCAAGGCGGTATGACGCCTTACGAAGCATTGAAAGCAGCGACCATTCAGGGAGCTGCCTACCTTGGTTTAGACCATGAACTGGGAAGTTTAGAACCCGGAAAACTGGCCGACCTGCAAATCTTGGATTTAAATCCACTCATCAACATTCAACATACCCGTGCTTTGCATCGGGTCATGTTGGATGGCCGGTTATACCGTATTCCCGATTTAAAAGAAGAAATCACGGGGACCTTTTCCCCTGCCCGCATGTTTTGGGAGCGCACCCATGGACATGCCCTTTTGCCATGGCAAGAACTGCAACATGGCTGTTCTTGCGGAAAACATTAATATAGCATGAGAATTCATTTGATAGCCATTGGCGGAGCCGCTATGCACAACTTGGCTTTGGCATTGGCAGCACAAGGCCACCACGTTTCCGGTTCGGATGATGAAATTTTTGAACCCTCCCGGAGTCGCTTGGAAAAAGCTGGGTTACTGCCCGCCCAAATGGGTTGGGATGAACAACGCATCAGCGAAAACCTAGATGCCATAATCTTAGGTATGCATGCGAGAAAAGACAATCCAGAGCTGGAAAAAGCCAAGGCACTGGGTCTTCGCATCTTCTCCTATCCGGCTTTTATGGCGGCCCAAGCGGCCAACAAAACACGCGTGGTGGTGGGAGGATCGCACGGAAAAACCACCATCACCTCCATGGTACTTCATGCGCTAAAGCAGGCAAACATCCCTAGCGATTACTTGGTAGGTTCTCAACTTCCCGGTTTCAAATTCATGGCGGAAATTTTACCCGAAGCCCGCTTTGCCTTGTACGAAGGGGATGAGTACCTTGCCTCTGCCCTGGAACCCATACCAAAATTTCATGTGTACAAAGGACATGTGGGCTGCATTAGCGGTATCGCTTGGGACCACGTGAATGTGTTTCCCACTTTTGAAGATTATGCCCAACAATTCAGTGGATTTTTAGACTCCCTCATGCCTCAGGGAATTTTAATTTATAACCTAGAAGATGAAGCCACAAGAAAAGTGGTGGAAGCGCATCATAGAGACGACCTTCAACTCATTCCCTACGAAACACCGGATTATTTTTTGAAAAACGAGCAATTTGTGGTGCGCAAAAATGGCCATGAATATCCAGTTTCGGTGAAAGGCAAACATAATTTGCAAAACATGGCGGCGGCGGCGGCCTTGGCAGCCCAAATGGGGGTTTCTGAGGAGCAGTTTTTCAAGTCCATGTCCACCTTTAGTGGTGCGGCAAAAAGGATGGAAATTCAGCATGAAGTACCGGGAAACCATTGGACAGTCATCCGAGATTTCGGCCATAGCCCCTCTAAAGTGGCTGCGACCCTTCAGGCCGTGGCAGAATCTTGGCCGGATCGACAACTTTCTATTGTTTTCGAGCTGCACACCTTTTCCAGTTTATCAGCACATTTCCTGCCTTTGTATGCAGAGGCCTTTAAATCATTTCCCCAATCCAGGATATTTTTTAGCCCGGAAGCCGTAGCCCATAAAAGGTTACCCGCATTGGATGTAAATGAAGTCAGTCAAGCACTTGGGTTGCCTGCTACCCAAATTTTCACCACAACGAAGGAAGTGGAAGAATTTTTACAGCGCCAGCCACAAGAACATGCCGTTTGGCTCCTCATGAGTTCAGGAAATTTTGGCGGTTGGACGCCCCATTGGTAAACAAGTCCGAACCTGACTTTTCCCAAAGGGTTTCCTTATCTTTATCGCACCACCACGTTGGGTATGGCTAAAGAAAAAAGATTATTTCATCGGGATTTATCTTGGCTGGGGTTTAACTTTAGGGTGCTGCAAGAAGCAGATAACCATGAAATTCCATTGTATGAAAGGATTAAATTTCTGGCTATTTTCAGCAATAACCTCGATGAATTCTTTCGTGTTCGGGTAAGTGCCATCCGCCATTTATTAGAGGTAGAAACCGAAAAAGTGAAAGCGCAGCAACTGCTCGCGACCATTACGTCTGAGGTAGACAGACAGCAACAAATTTTTGGTAAAATTTTCTTTGAACACATCATTCCTGCACTTGAGGCGGAGGGCATTCATTTGGAAATGAAAGGTGCATATAGCCTTGAGCAAAAAAGGTTTATGCGGAATTATTTCACAGAAAAGATTGGCTTTTTACTTCAGCCTGTACTTTTAGTCAAAGGGCGAGTCACCCCTTTTTTACAAAATGGAGCCATCTACTTGCTGCTTGCACTTTCCTCCAAGGCGGAGTCAAAGCCATTGGATAAAAACAAAAAAAAGTTCCGGTATTCCTTGGTAAGAATCCCTGAGGAACTTTCAAGATTTGTGCTTTTGCCCTCACCGGAAGGAAGCCATCACATTGCTTTTATTGACGACATCATTCGGGATAACTTAGATTTGGTGTTTCCCGGCTATGCAGTCGAAGCCTGTCATGCCATCAAATTGAGCCGAGATGCTGATTTGCACATTGAGGATGAATTCAGCGGCAACCTGGTTGAAAAACTTAGAAAGTCGCTAAATAGAAGAAAAACGGGAGCGCCCGCACGGTTCCTTTTTGATGCATCTATGCCGAACGCCATGGTGGACTTTTTAAAAGGATGTTTCGATTTAAAAAAGCAAGAGCTCATACCAGGTGGCAGGTACCATAATTTCAGTGACTTTTTCAAATTCCCCAATCCTTTGTCGCCCAAATTGGAGCGCCAAACGCCTCCCCCGCTCTCATTGCCCGATTTGGATGCCTATCCTTCTATTTTTGAAGCCATAAAAACCAGAGATTGGCTGTTGCATTTCCCCTACCAATCGTATGATTATGTTTTGCGCTTTTTACATGAAGCGGCATTTGACCCTAAAGTCAAAGAAATTAAAGCCACCCAATATCGGGTAGCGCACGATTCTGCCGTGGTAAACGCCTTAATCAATGCCGCCAGAAATGGAAAAGAGGTAACAGTTTTCGTTGAGTTAAAAGCCCGTTTTGATGAAGAAACCAACCTTAGGTTCGCACAAAAAATGGAGGAAGCCGGCATCCGTATCATTTATTCCATTCCGGGTTTAAAAGTTCATGCCAAATCTGTTTTAGTAACGCGGCAATCCAGCGCAAAAGCGGGGGCAAGAAGGTTCGCCTTTATTTCCACAGGGAATTTCAACGAGCGCACAGCAAGGCTATATGCAGACCACGGTTTATTCACCGCTCAGCCGGATATCACAGGAGAGCTGGACGTACTTTTTTTAGAATTGGAACACTTGCATTGGACCAGCAAATTTCAACATATTCAGGTGGCTCAATTCAATATGGTTCCTACCTATAAAAACTTAATTGAAGAGGAGATTGAACGGGCCAAAAGGGGCGAAACAGCAAAAATTTTCTTGAAGGTCAACAACCTCGAAGAGCCTGAGATGATTCATTTGTTATACGCCGCCAGTGAAGCGGGGGTTCAAGTGGACATCATTGTGCGGTCTGTTTGTTGTTTGATTCCACAGAGAAGTTTTTCTAAAAACATCCGTGTTCGGAGAATTGTAGATATGTATCTTGAGCATGCAAGGGTGTTTAGCGTTTGGAATGGAGGAAACCGAAGGGTATTTATCGCCTCCGCAGATTGGATGAAAAGAAACCTTCATCACAGGATTGAACTTGGGGTAGAAATTTTAGCCCCGGCCCTAAAAGATGAACTATGGGCATTATATGAGCTACAACTTCAAGACAATAAAACCGCTAGAATGTTGGATAAAAATCTAAACATGCATCCTATTGATAATCAATCGTCTCCACTTAGGGCACAAGAAGCGATTTATGCCTATTTGGCGGCAAAAACCTAAAATCAAAGGTTTTCATTTTATATTTATCTGTTTAAAAATCAAAAAAAATGCGTGTTTTTCTTAGTCTTCTCGCTATTCTTTGGCTGACACCCTATTTTGGACAAGGCGTCACCATCGGAAGCAACAATGCCCCTCATGGATCCGCTGTGCTGGACGTTCAATCCAATAGCCAAGGTTTTCTACCTCCGCGACTCACCACTACACAAAGAAATGCGATTTCCAGCCCGGCGGCAGGTCTGCTCATTTACAATACCACCACCCAATGCTTAGAGATGTTTGTACCCGCGGGCATTTGGAATCAAATTAGTTGCAATTGTGTGGTTCTTCCTACTGCCACGTTTACCTATGCACCCGGAACCGTAAGCATTGGAACACCCATAACATTTAGTCCAACCACACTTTCAGGCGTAGCATACACTTGGTCCTTTTCCAATGGCACACCAGCTTCTTCCACCAACGCCAATCCTGCGGTCACATGGTCCGGAACCGGAACTGAAACCGCCTCACTGACCGTGACAGACTTGGTCACAGGATGCAGTGCGACCAGTACACAAAATATCAATGTGGTCAATTGCCCGCCCGGCAGTCAAACGATCAATTATACAGGAAATGAAGTCACCTTTACGGTCCCCAGCTGTGTTTCTTCACTCACCATTGAGGCAAGAGGCGCCCAAGGCGGAAACGCAAGTGCCTACAGCGGAAGCAATGGCGGAAATGGCGCTAGAATGATTGGTACATTTTCGGTAACCGGAGGCGAAGTTTTACGCATTCGCGTCGGACAAATGGGGGGCAGCACCTCGTCCAATGTGAGTGCAGGAGGCGGTGGCGGAACCTACGTGGTGCGCCAGTCCAATGGGCAGCCATTAATTGTAGCCGGCGGCGGCGGCGGCGGTGGCCATGCCAACAGCAACCCGGGTGGAGCCGCACCCACCACAAACAATGGTGGAACCCTTGGAGGTAACAGCTCACCCGGAAATTCAGGCGGAGGCGGTGGATTTACCGGAAATGGACAAAATGGAACAACCACCGGAGGACAATCTTTCTCCAACGGAAGTCAAGGGGGTGCCAACACCGGCTACAACAACCAAGGTGGATATGGCGGAGGCGGCGCTGGATGGAGCCAAGGCGGAGGTGGAGGAGGATACAACGGCGGAAATGGAGGTACCTCTGGAAATATGGGGGGCTTTGGCGGCGGAAGTTTCAATGCCGGTACGAATCCTCAAAATACTGCCGGTTTTCAAACTGGGAATGGACAAGTTATACTAACTTGGTAAATAACCTTTCGAAGAAATCTTCCCACCCATTCGCACCATTTTCATCGGTTCATTAGAGAAAACCGAGGTCTAAATCCTAACTCAAATGGAATAATTTGCCCATGAAAGAAATGTAAAATGTACCTTTAGCCTCCGACGTTGCACCATAAGGTACCATCCAATGAAAGCATTTTCCATTTTAGCTGTAGGGTTATGGACAATCATCTGCCTTGGTAAAATCTCTGCACAAGGGGTAACCATCGGCGCCTCCAATGCACCCCATCCCTCCGCCGCCTTAGATATCCAATCCACACAAGGTGGATTACTTCCACCTAGACTTACCACCGCCCAAAGAAATGCCATTGTAAATCCGGCCCATGGGCTATTGATTTACAACAGTGAAGTCCATTGTGCCCAAATGTATCTGCCCCAAGCCGGTTGGAGAAATTTACTATGTGATTGTAGCAGTGTACCCAATGCCACTTTTTCCGGCGCCTCGAGTGCCACGGAACAAGTACCCGTCAGCTTTTCTGCAACCGGCAATGGCCTTACCTATCAATGGTCTTTTTCTGGAGGAAATCCTGTGGCATCTACCCTTCAAAACCCAACGGTGACATGGAACACCGCGGGTACCTACAGCATAAGTTTAACCGTTACGGATGGTTTAGGATGCTCGGCTACCACAACGCAAAATATCACCGTACAAGCCTGTCCAACCCTTGGATCAAATACGGCTAGTTTTGCCTTTACGGGAAGCCTGCAAACTTGGACTGTTCCGCCCGGCGTTTGCACCATTCAAATTGAAACTTGGGGTGCCCAAGGCGGAAGCACTACACAAGCCCAAGGTGGTCTAGGCGGTTATGCACGGGGAACCCTTCAAGTAACCACCGGACAAGTGTTGAATCTATATGTTGGCGGACAAGGTGGCAATCCAACCGGCGGTTGGAACGGCGGTGGAAATGGACATAACAATGGAGGTTATCCTGCGAGTGGAGGCGGCGGCGGTGCTTCGGATGTACGCATAGGCGGAACAGGTTTATCCGACCGCATTCTGGTCGCGGGTGGCGGTGGTGGCGCTGTGACCCTTTATTCTGGGTCCTATAATGTAACAACGCCCGGTGCCGGCGGCGGATTAACAGGAACAGATGCCGGAACGGTGAACAATGGCTCAGCCAATGCGACAGGAGGACAAGGAGGAACATCAAGCGCAGGAGGAAATGGGGGCACAGGCAGCGCCAATGGAAATCCGGGAACATCCGGCCAAGGAGGAAATGCGTTCCCCGGCACAGATTCTATGGGCGGTGGCGGTGGTGGTGGATTTTTTGGCGGCGGCGGAGGCGGATATCAAAGCTCAGGAATTAACATTGCTTCCTCCGGAGGCGGAGGCTCTGGATATATGGGCGGGGTGTTAAACGGCGTTTTTCAAACCGGTGTAAGAAATGGAAATGGGCAAATTGTAATTACTTACTAAGCCTTCCTTTGGCAGTTTTTTTAAACAGCCCATGTCCTTAGAATCGATGTAAACCGCCCTTAAGCCACATCGGCTTTCTCCACCATGAGCGAAACCGCGTTTCCACCAAATCCCATGGCATTTAAAAGAATCCTTTGACCTCCCTTGGGAAAGTTGAGCCTTTTATCCCCATTCACCAATAAAGCCCAAGCCACGGATACATTGACCAATCCGGCTACACCAAGGGTATGCCCTGTCCAAGGCTTTGTGCTCCAATGCAAAGGCAAGTCATTTCCGAAGATGGCTTTCAGCGCAGCCAACTCAGCCGCGTCTCCCATCGCCGTACCGGGAGCATGTAAAATAACCAAATCAGGTGCAGCGCCGGCCATCGACATGGCACGTTCCATGGACTCACGATAGGCTTTACCCTCTACGTCTAAACCCGTTCCGGAAACCCCCTTATCTATCGCAGAACCCCAACCTGAAATTTTTAATGGACCCTTTTCTGTATTCAAGCTTAGCATTACCGCCCCTTCCGCCAAAATGGTTCCCCTCCCCTGTTCAGGTGGAAATTCCGCTCCTCCGGCCCATAAAATTCCGGTTTTACGCATCATTTCTACGGTAAAAGGCGTAAGGGGAGCTTCTGCGGCTCCTGCCCAAACATGGTGAGCCATCCCGGCCCCCAACCAAGCCATCCCATTGAGCACCGCTTGTAATCCCGAACTACAAGTTTGACTCACTTCCAATCCCATACCACCCCATTGTTGTGAAACCATGGCAGAAACACCGCCCATAGTGGTTAGAGGTGAGGTTCGGTGACCCATCGTACCGTCCAGCACATAACTTTTCAAAGCTTCTTCCAACCGAGCTGTGGCACCTCTTGAGGTTCCCACAACCACTAGATCCGGTTTTGGACCCACCAAACCGGAAACAGCACCATGCAACAGACGGTGTAGCCGGTCCGGCATGCGAATCCAAGCCGGCGGATTTTCCGTCATCCAGGCTTCCTCTGCTTCCCCTACCCGCTTTATCCATCCTAATTCGGCATCAAACGCAAAGGGATGAGCACCTTGCTTCGGGAAAAAATCACCCGGAAAACTACTGCATTGATCTATGTATACAGGCTTATGCATGAAGGCCTAGATTAGCTGCCACCTCAAATCCAGCTTCGATACATTTCCATGCATACTCGTCTGTGGGATAAGGTGGAATGGCATACACCACATTGCCGAGGGGACGAAACAATACATTTTTTTCCTGAGGTAGGGTATATAACAAACTTCGCAAAGGATCATGGTAAAAATATCCCTGATGTTTGGTTCGTACATCGGCAGCCACCACCGCACCCAAATGCCGTACATCGGTTAGTCCCGGGTGATCTTGCAAGGAGGCCGCTAACCCTGCTACTTTTTGCCCGTGCATCAAGCGCTCCATCTGGCCTTGAGAACTTTGGTACCATTCCAATTGTGCCAAAGCAGCGGCACAAGCAATGGGATGACCTGTATACGAATGCCCATGGAAAAATTGATGCATGGCTTCTTTGGAGCGGAAGGGTGCATACATTTTCTCCGTGAACAAAGTGGCACCTAGCGGGAACATTCCGCCAGTTAAAGCTTTAGATAAACAAATGACATCCGGCGTTAAGCCCGGCCAATGGCTGGCAAGATCTTTTCCTGTACGGCCAAAACCCGTAAAAACCTCATCGGCAATCAATAATATGCCTGAAGACCTACATCGCGCCAGGATTTTGGATAAAAGGCTTGCATCCATCATTCGCATTCCGGCCGCGCCTTGCAGTAAGGGCTCGTAAATAAAAGCCGCCGGAGTAGATTGAGCTAAGATACGCTCCAAGGATTCAAGCACGGCTTCTTCCTCTCCCTCTTCCGGAAAAGGAAGATAATCCACTTCAAACAGCAATTCTTCAAAGGGAGCTACAAAAACATCACGTTCTCCCACGGCCATCGCACCAAAAGTGTCTCCATGATAGGCACCGGAAAGCGCAATAAACTTAGTACGGGTTTCTCCTTGATTTTTCCACCATTGCCAAGCAAGTTTTAAACCTACCTCCACCGCCGTGGACCCATTATCAGAATAAAAAATATGAGAAAAAGGAGCTCCGGCAAAGGACAACAAAGCCTGGGCTAAAGCTTCAGCAGGTGGGTGGGTAATCCCTGCAAAAATTACATGGTCCAATTGCTGAATTTGCGCACTTACCTTTTTCACCAAAGCAGGATGACAATGGCCATGAATGTTAGTCCACCAACTGCCACATGCATCGACCAAGCGCCGACCATCCGAAAGGGTCAACCAAGAACCTGAGGCGGAAACCACCTCCAACATCTGGTCTTCCTCGCCGTATCTTGTAAAAGGATGGACTATAGGAGCTTTCACCTTCATCATGGGGAGCCAACGCTTATTGGTATCTATGGTTTGCGTCCAATCCCACACCCACCATTCGGGAGAAAGCTCTTGATACCTTGCTAAAATCGCCTCTTCACTGGCTTGATTTCTAGGTCCGGAAAAAAGGACACCTGCAATAGCGATATTCCTTGCTTTTAGCATTTCTAAGGTTAGCATAGTATGGTTGATGCTTCCTAGATATACACCACTCACCACCCAAACAGGCAAACCTAATTTCTCTACCAAATCAATCAATAACACCTCAGAAGTTAAAGGAACCATGAGGCCTCCGGCTCCTTCCACAATGAGCGGGCGCTCCGAGGGTGGCAAAGAAAAAGCGTCCAGGTCAATGGTGATGTTTTCGCATGCCGCTGCCTGGTGAGGCGAGGCTGGTAAAGCCAAATTATAAACTTCCGGAATAAAACGTTCCTCCTCAATAATTCCGGACAAATCGCGCACCGTATGCCGATCCATACCATCTCTCCAACCACTTTGAATGGGCTTCCAATAAGCGGCATCCCAAACTTTCATTAAAGCGGCAGCTACATGGGTTTTTCCCACATTCGTGCCCGTTCCGGTTAAAAATATACCCCTCTCCGGCTTAGGTAAGGATCCGGTGGAGCTGATTAAGGGAATCATAGGTGATTTCATGGTGAAGACAAATTCTTATGCCGGTTAGATCTGCCGGAACAGTGGGTGGACGAATGGCCTTGACGGTAAAGCCCGAAGCAGCGAGGGCATGAAGTCTAGCTTCTGTTTCTGGTATGGGAAAATAAAAAATAGGATGGGTATGTTGTTCAAAACCTTTTCCCAGCCGTTCTGAAAAATAATGAATGCGCTCTTGTAATTGGGTTTGCCGTTGCGTCTCCTCACGTATGCACGCATGAGCAAGGGTCAAATACGCCGTTTGAAGGGGGGACATGGCTGTAGTGTAGATAAATGGCCTTGAGGTATTAATGCAAAGATCACGCACCTCGGGATAAGTGAGCAGGGCCGCGCCAGCCCCTCCATACGCTTTTCCAAAACACGCAATCCGCACAAAACATTTACCCAACAGAGCCGGGCTGGCCCCAAAACCGTGGACACCAAAAGCATGTAGGCCGGTGGTGTGTGCCTCATCTAATAGGAGTCTAACCTCAGTTTCATCCACGAAATCAGCTATTTCCTCAGGTGAATGCCCTTTTCCGGACATAGAAAAAATGGATTCGGTGACCCAATAGACCTGTCCTGTGGCTTTTTTCCACTTTTTTCTGGCATCTTCTAAGTCTAAATGCCTGTACTTTATCACTTTGGCTAGACTTAAGCGGGCTCCCTCGCGTAAAGAGGCATGCACGCGCTCATCCATAAGCAAGGTATCTTGCCGGGTAGGCAGACAAGATAAAACGGCCAAATTCGCCATGAACCCGGAACCCATCAACAGGGCAGACGGGCTTTTAAAATCTCTGGCTAAGGTCTGCTCGAATTGCTCAAAAATAGGATGTTGGCCTCCCAAAAGCCTGGAGCCACCGGAACCCAAGGGCATTTTTGAAGTATCTAACCACGTTCTTAAACGGCCACGCAAAACATCTGAGGTCGATACATTCAGATAATCATTGGAAATCAAATTCTTATCGCGACCCTCTGGTGCCATGTGCAGGGAACGCCACAGACCTTCTGTCTGAATATGCGCCAATCGCTGGGCTATATCCGGCCAAGGGCTGTTTTCCTCCTCCAAATGCATGGGGATTTATGAAGTGACAGGCTCCGCATCTTTGAAAGCGGGTCGGGGTTTCATCCCTAACATCGCCAACAAAGCCAAATCATCCGACTGGCTTGGATTTGGGGTAGTCAACAGTTTTTCTCCGGTAAAAATAGAATTGGCACCCGCGAAAAAGCAAAGCGCTTGCTCTGCTTCACTCAAGGTAAGCCGACCTGCGGAAAGGCGAACCATGCTGGCAGGCATGAGAATGCGCGCCGCTGCAATGGTTCGTAGCATGTCCCAAAATGGGATACGCTCCTGCTCTTCCAATGGGGTTCCTTCTACGGCCACCAGCGCATTAATGGGTACTGAATCCGGATGCTTTTCCATGGTGGAAAGAATCAAAAGAAATCCAATGCGATCCTCTTCTGTTTCCCCCATGCCTACAATGCCACCTGAACAAACCCGAAGGCCTGCTTTCCGCACATGATCTATGGTATTCATCCGATCATCAAACGTACGGGTAGAAATAATGCGCTCGTAATACTCTCTTGAGGTATCAATGTTGTGGTTGTAAGAGTGCAATCCGGCTTCTTTAAGTCGTTGAGCCTGAGAAGCATTAAGCATACCAAGGGTACAGCATACTTCAAGACCCATGTCGTTCACTTTTTCAACTACATTCACCACGCGGTCAAAATGTACATTGTCCTTCACTTCGCGCCATGCAGCTCCCATACAAAAACGACTGCTACCGCCAGCTTTGGCCTGGGCTGCAGCGGCTAAGATATCTTCCTCTTTCATCAACCCTTCGCCTTTCACTCCCGTATTATAACGTGCGGCTTGAGGACAGTAAGCACAATCTTCGGGACAACCTCCGGTTTTAATGGACAACAACGTACTCATTTGCACCTCACGTGGATCGTGATGTGCACGATGCACCGTGGCGGCTTGGTACAACAATTCCATCATGGGCAGGTGATACACAGCGGCTACCTCTTCCCGACTATAGTTATTTCGTATCATGCATTCAGTCTAATGGAACAAAAATAAAGTTTTCCCTTTGCCAAACCTAACAAAGAAGGCGGGTTTTCACCCCGACAGTTTTCAGAAGATTTCCACAATCGGTTCATGCTCCCTTGAGGTATGCTATTTTTGTAACTCTTTATTCATTTTCCGTTATGACTTTTAATCACCTTCACGTCCATTCACAGTTTTCTCTGCTGGATGGCGCAGCCGATATTTCAAAAATGTTCGACAAAGCCCAGCAAGACGGAATGCGCGGGCTGGCACTCACCGATCATGGCAACATGTTTGGCGCCTTTAATTTTGTGGCAGAAGCGTGGAAAAGAAAAGATGCCAATGGTCAACCCATAGTCAAACCCATCATTGGTTGTGAATTTTACCTTGTAGAAGACCGACACAGAAAAACCTTTACCAGAGAAGAAAGAGACCAGAGATACCACCAGCTCATGCTGGCCAAAAACGACATCGGCTACCGAAACCTGTCCAAGATTTGCTCCCTTGGTTTTATCGAAGGATTTTACGGAAAATACCCCAGAATCGATAAAGAGCTCATCCTTCAATACCATGAAGGACTCATCGCCACCACCTGTTGCCTGGGCGCCGAAGTTCCCAAAACCATTCTAAAAAAAGGAGAAGCAGAAGCCGAAAAAGTGTTCAAATGGTGGTTGGATATCTTTGGAGAAGATTATTACGTAGAACTTCAGCGACACCAAATTCCGGAACAGGAATTGGTCAATGCCGTCCTTTTAAAATTTGCTGCCAAATACAATGTAAAAGTCATTGCTTCCAACGATTCGCACTATGTGGACCAACAAGATGCCAATGCCCATGATATTTTATTGTGCATCAACACAGGCGCCAAAAAAGCAGACCCGACCTTCAAAGAAATGACAGATGAAGATGGTGGCTCACCCAAAGGGTCGCGTTTTGCCTTTTACAATGACCAATTCTATTTTAAAACGACGGCAGAAATGTCGCAGCTTTTCCATGATTTGCCTCATGCGTTAGATAACACCAACGAAATTGTAGATAAGGTAGAAGCACTAAGTCTGACCCGACAAATTTTACTTCCCAATTTTCCCGTACCCGCCGGATTCGATTCTCAGGAAAGCTACTTGCGACATCTCACATTTACCGGTGCCCAAAAGCGCTATGGAGACATCAGTGAAGAAGTCCAAACTAGGCTTGAATTTGAGCTTTTCACCATTGAACAAATGGGCTTTGCAGGATATTTTCTCATTGTGGCAGATTTTATCCAAGCCGGACGAGACATCGGGGTTTTTATTGGACCCGGACGGGGTTCCGCCGCAGGTTCGGCCGTCGCCTATTGCATTGGCATTACCAACATTGACCCCATCAAATATGACCTGCTGTTCGAGCGTTTTCTTAATCCCGAACGGAAGAGCATGCCCGATATCG
>CAZRHR010000031.1:0-29200 GCA_964599915.1 uncultured Candidatus Competibacteraceae bacterium
TCTATACAAATACATTTTCTGCCGCTTCATACCAGTACATTACGTATTCAACGAAAAATTATTTCGTGAACGAAGATCCAATTTCTTATGAAGACAAACCTATATAAAAGCTATACACGGGCTAGGCAATAATTTGTTATAAAATGAAACGAAAGAAAATAGAAACGAGTAAAAGTAGGAATATTGAAATTCAACTAAAGGGCATAGAATTACTTAGCAGTAATCAATATATGCTCTCTCCAGGAACGATCAATCCCGGCAATTTTAAATTCAATATCAATATTGAAACTAAAGTAGATGCTCTAAATAAACTCCTGTTTGCCATCGTTCATGTTGAAATACTCACCAATCAATCTATAGCCCTAGGAGCAATTTCTGTGAATTGCATATTTGAACTAAAGAACTTTGATGCGATAATCAAAACTGAATCTACGGGGAAAATCGCTTTGCCACAGCAGTTATTAGATATTGTAAACAGCATCTCCATTTCCACTACGAGAGGTGTAATGTTTGCATCTTTTAAAGGTACGCCTTTGCATAATGCCTTTCTTCCGATGATTGAACCCCAGCCGTTTTAGCCTTTGGAGTAGCAATAAAGAGTCACTTTCAAAACAAACAAAAAAAGCCTCACATTGCTGTGAGGCTTCCTGCTCCCCCTGCTGGACTTGAACCAGCGACCCTCTGATTAACAGTCAGATGCTCTAACCAACTGAGCTAAGGAGGAAGAACGAAATGGCCTTGCCATTAAATTCGGATTGCAAAGATAAAGGCACATCCCATTTTTCCAAAAAAAATCTCGCTTTTTTCACCCTGCTACCCGCCCTTTTTCTCCCAAACCCTTCCTCAGGATTTTGTACCTTTGTGCCACATTCCCTCCGGGCAGATATAAAACCACCATGGAAACCACGCGACAACAAAAAGTAGCCAGACTGATTCTCAAAGAAATCGGTGAACTTATCCTTCGTGACCTCGCTTGGGTCTCGCCCGGTAGCATGGTTACCGCCACCGTGGTGCGCGTATCTCCTGACCTCTCTTTTGCCAAAGTCTATTTCAGCATTTTTGGGAAAGAACCTGCCCCGGCCGTCATGGAAAAACTCGAAGACAACAAATCGAAAATCCGCTATATCCTCGGTCAAAAACTTCGTCATCAACTTCGCATTGTGCCGGAACTGGCCTTCTTCCATGACGATTCTGCCGCCTACGCCGACCGCATCTCTCAATTGTTGGACCGCAACGAGAAGGACCAGCCTGAATCATGATCTTCGGCGCCGCTTCCCTGCATGCCATGGTGGCTCAGCTGAGTCCGGCACGCCTGCTGAACGCAAGCCGCATTTTCTTTTCCTATCATCGTTCCAAACGCCTCGGCTTGCCCCGCATGTCCGGTTTGCCCGTGGCCATGTCCATTGAACCAACCACCGCCTGCAACCTGCGCTGCCCGGAATGTCCCAGCGGATTGCGCTCCTTTTCACGGCCCACGGGCATGTTGGACCAGGCGCTTTACCGCAAAATCATTGCCGATGTGGCGCCGCATCTCCAATACCTCACGTTCTATTTTCAAGGTGAACCGTTCTTGCACCCCAAATTCTTAGATATGGTGCGCTACGCGGCAGATCATAAAATCTTTACGGCCACCAGCACCAACGGACATTATCTATCCAAAGAAACCGCTAAACGGGTGGTGGAGAGTGGCTTACACCGCATGATTATTTCGGTGGACGGCGCCACTCAAGACACCTATGAAGCCTATCGTGTGGGCGGAAAACTGGAAAAAGTTTGGGACGGGCTTCACAACCTGGTAGAGGCAAAGAAAGCGGCAAAATCTGCTTTTCCCGAATTGGTGGTGCAAGCCCTCGTGCTCAAACCCAATGAAAAGGAATTGCCCCTGATTGCCCAAAAGGCCAAAGACTTAGGTGCCGACAAAGTGGTAATGAAAACTGCGCAAATTTACGCGCCGGGCGACGATCATCCCTTGATTCTGGAAAACGACGCCCGAAGCCGTTACCGCAAACGACCCGATGGAACTTGGGAAATCCGTGGAAATTTACTGAACCATTGCTGGCGCATGTGGCAAAGCTGCGTGGTCACTTGGGACGGAAAAGTGGTGCCCTGTTGTTTCGATAAAGATGCCCAACATGTTCTGGGCGACTTTCAACACCAAACCATGGACGAGATTTGGTATGGCGAACGTTATCAGAACTTTAGAGCCTCTATTTTGAGGTCCAGAAAAGAAATCGATATTTGTACCAACTGCACAGAAGGCACTTCTGTCTGGGCCAACTAATCCCTTATGGCACAAAAACCTGCGCATCGTCCTGCCCGCCCCGGCCTCCTTGAAAGATGGAGGTACCGCTACAGGATTTTGGTGATGCACGACGACCATTATGAAGCCAAATACACGTTTCGGCTTTCGGTATGGAACATCGTAGTGTTGTTGTCGTTCGTTGTTCTTGTGATGGTGAGTCTAACCATTTATCTGGCCGCATTTACGGGTTTGCGCGAGTACATTCCCGGATATGCAGATGTGGAACAGCGGCGTTTGGTCCGTTCTCTTTCCAGAACGGTGGATTCCCTTGAAGTCGCCATGCTGGACCAAGCCCGTTTACTCACCGTTTTTCAGCAGGTGGCCAGCGGGAAAAAATGGGAAGAACCTATGCCGGAGAAGCCGGATTCTGCCTTGCGTGTGGTGGAACCCGTCAATCGGATAAGTCGGGCCGAGGCCCAGCTCCGTGAGATGGTGGAGGAAGAGGAACGCTTTACAATTCAGCCCAAGCTATCGCGGAACAATGCGCTGGAAGGTATGTTGTTTTTTCCGCCCCTTCGGGGAAAAGTGATCACGCCATTTCAGCGAGAGAACAAGGAATTTGGCGTAGATGTGATGGCTTCAGAGGAAGCGCCGGTGTTGTCTTGCCTGGAAGGCACGGTGGTGTTTGCCGGCTGGACCGCGGAATCAGGCTATGTGTTGGCCATTCAACATCCCGGCAATTTGGTTTCTATTTACCAGAACAACGCCACCTTGTTGAAGAAATTGGGCAGTTTTGTTCGAGCGGGTGAACCCATTGGCATCGCCGGAAAATCTTTGGAACCCGGAAAAGGACCGTTTTTACATTTTGAACTTTGGTTCAATGGAACCCCCATGGATCCGGAATCCATGATTCAATTTTAACCTATGGGTTGGAAATCTACACTCATTTTGCCATTGGCCCGTTGGACGGCTGCGTCTTTAAGAAAAAAGGCAGCGCGTGCGCTAGAAGATCAAGAAAACCTGCGAAAGCGACTCGTGGAAAAGGCCAAAACTACTGCTTTTGGTAAGGATCACGGCTTTGCTCAGATACAAAATTATACTGATTTTAAAGCCCAGGTTCCGGTGGCAGATTATGAACAGCTTCGGCCATACATTGAGCGCATCGTTGCAGGCGAAGAAGATGTGCTTTGGCCCGGCCGCCCTTTGTACTTCGCCAAGACTAGCGGCACCACCAGCGGCACCAAACTCATTCCCATTTCCAAAGATTCTGTGCCTTTTCACGTAGGTTCGGCTCGGAATGCTGTGTTTTGTTATGTGGCGGAAACGGGAGATGCCAGCGCATTCGACGGAGGCATGATTTTTTTATCCGGAAGTCCGGTACTCGAAAAAATCGGGGGCATACTCACAGGAAGATTGTCCGGCATTGTGAACCACCATATTCCCGGCTGGATTCGGAAAAACCAGCTCCCGTCATGGGAAACCAATTGCCTGGAGGACTGGGAAACCAAACTGGACGCCATTGTGCGAGAAACGGTGAATAAAGACATGCGGCTGGTGGGCGGAATTCCATCTTGGGCCCAAATGTATTTGGACCGACTTTTGGCCGTAACGGGAAAAAGAAATGTCAAGGAAATATTTCCAAACCTCAGTCTTTACGTGTATGGAGGCGTGAATTATTCGCCTTACCGAAAAAAATTTGAAGAAAGCT
This sequence comes from uncultured Candidatus Competibacteraceae bacterium, assembly GCA_964599915.1. Taxonomy (GTDB): domain Bacteria; phylum Bacteroidota; class Bacteroidia; order CAIKAF01; family CAIKAF01; genus CAZRHR01. Next base: position 3,951 of record CAZRHR010000031.1, read on the forward strand.
TAGGCAAATCAGTAAAAACCATTGAAACATATCCTGCCAGCGAGGGATTTATTGCCTTTCAGGATGCCCAAAGCCAACCGGGTTTATTGTTGCAAACTTGGGTGGGTATTTTTTACGAATTTATTCCGGTGAAAGAAGCGCATTTGCCTTCACCCACGCGTTTGCCCTTGTCTGAAGTAAAATTGGGAGAAAATTATGCGCTGGTGTTACATACCAATGCAGGCTTATGGGGTTATTTAATTGGCGACACGGTAAAATTTGTTTCCTTGCATCCCTATAGGTTGGTGGTAACCGGTCGGATTAAACATTTTATCTCAGCCTTTGGCGAGCACGTGATTGCTGAAGAAGTGGAAGGGGCCATGCACGAAGTGCTGTCGGGAAGCACGGCTTCCGTTCGTGAGTTTCATGTAGCGCCCTTGGTGCAGCCTGAAGCAGGCGCCTTGCCCGGTCACGATTGGTTGGTGGAATTTGATCGGGAACCTGATGATATGGATGCTTTTGCCCATCAATTGGATGAAGCCATGTGTCGCCGCAATGTGTATTATAAAGATTTGATAGAGGGGAAGGTGACCCGTAGGCTTCGGATTTTACCGTTGAAAGCCGGAAGTTTTCAAGCGTATATGAAAGCTGAGGGAAAGTTAGGCGGGCAGCATAAGGTTCCGCGTTTGGCGGATCAGCGTACGATGGCGGATGCGTTGTTGTTGCTGCAGGAGAGCGTGTGATGGTTCCCCGAGGGAAGCCTTAGGTTTCCGAGCGCAGTTAAGCGATGTCGAGGCCCCTGAGCGAAGTCGAAGGGAGCCGAGGACAAAATCATCCGTGGTTTTGGCTACGCTCAACCACCCAAGGTTAGGATTACCTAGAGGCTACTCAACCTTTCCTTTATTTCAAACCATAAGCCTCGACCTACCAATACATTTAATGCAACGAGTATTCATACGGCCTTTATTGAAGGCAAACAGCAACGGAGCCCGAGGAGACGTAACTTAGCCAAGGTGCCCGAGCGTAGCCGAGGGCACATTCCCCAAGTTCCCCGAGTGAACCCGAGGGAGTCTGCCACAGCTTTGTTGGATTAGAGTGGAGCTTAGCCCTAATTTTCATGTCGGACCTCCTCCCATTCCTTTGTGGTGGCGCAGAGATCCAGAGCAGGATTTATCAAAGCTTGGTTTAATCGATTATACGCGGATATCTTCCGAGTAAATTCTTGGGATTTGCGTAGATTGTTCACGGGGAGGGGTGGGCGTAGCCCCGAATTTCGTTTCGGTTAGTGTTTGTCTACCTTGTAGGCATTCTGGTATGGATGGAAGCACCTAACTCATTTTTAGCTGAGGTTTTTGCCACTTTTGATCTGCGGTTCTCGGAGTTTTAAGTTGAGGCGCTCGAAGATTCCGGACGAAGGTTCTCGTAGACGCTCCCAGCTTTCTCACCAAATGCCCTTTTAATCGATTATACGCGGATATCTTCCGAGTAAATTCTTGGGATTTGCATAGATTGTCCACGGGGAGGGGTGGGCGTAGCCCCGATTTTCGTTGCGGTTTACAGTTATTGGTGTTGTAGGCATCCTGGCTTGGATGGGTGCATTTGTTTCAAGGCCAGCGGAGGTTTTTGAATCTTTCCGGCCGAGGCGCTCGATGTTCCTAGGCTGATTCTCTTGAATTTTCCGGACGAAGGTTCTCATAGGCGGTCCCAGCTTTTTCATCAACTTCCATTTTAATCGATTATACGCGGATATGTTCCGAGTAAGCTTGGGAGATTTTCATAGATTGGCCACGGGGAGGGGTGGGCGTAGCCCGGGTTTTCCGTTCCTGCTTTAGATGTTCAAAAATCTTAGAGGATGACCTTTTGCAAGAATGGGATTTGTTCTTTTCGACGATGACCAAGTGGGGTGTGGCGTTTTCTGAAATGGTGGGTTAAGGTCTCATTACGCCTGTAAAAATTGGCATTCAAAATACAATAGCTGAAATTGTAAAGGTCGCTGAAAGAGTCCACAGGCTGAGGTTTCCGGACTGTGGCTGGAGAAGCCGGTTAAAGTTTATATTTCAACCAGCTCAATTTCAGCAAATGAAATGTTTATACGTGGGTACTATTGCCCGTGGAAGGCTGCTTTATAAGTGAAATGCTTTTCCGGGATCTTTGCGCGCTAAAAGGCGGACCACCCGACCTTCGCCGGAATGGCCGATACCTTCGTTTAAATGTAGGGTTTGGGTGGCAAGGTACATGATCTCTAATCCTTCGAAATCTAGGCGAAGCATTTCCGGCGTAAACAGCATGTCAGGGTCCTTCGGGCCGCCACTGCTAAAGGATAGTTGGTCGGTATGAAAACCTTCTAGGACCAGCCAGCCTCCGGGTTTTAGCCAGGAAATGAATTGCTGATGAATGTTTTGCCGGCTTTCTTTGGGCAAATGCAGATAGATCGAGGCAATGAGGTCAAATTGTCCTTCTGGAAAGGCAAGTGAATCCAAAGAAGCCAACATGTACTGAAATGCGTCTCCATGATGTCCAAGCTGTGACAACGCATGATTTCTTGCAATGTCGCTTTGATCTGCTGCGGTAACATTCCAGCCTTTTTGTAAAAGAAAACCGGCGTTTCGTCCTTCTCCTTCTCCCGGTAGAAAAGCCTTCCCGGGTCGGGTATTATGTTGTTTCACAAAATCTGCCAGCCATTGGTTGGGGGCTAGGCCATATAAATGTGGCGCTTGTGTAAAACGTTGGTCCCAAAATGCTTTCATGGTTTCTTTTGGTTGGAATGGTTGCAATTCTTTTGATTGGCTCAAGTGATTTAAGCTTGCAACAATTTATGATTTTAAATATTTAAAATAAAAAACAGATTATATTCAAAAAGGTTTACAACACCCTTTTTGTTTTACAATTATGCTGTAAGGATGGTCGTAAAGGTGTAGATAGGTTGCGCCAGGGGGTGCAGCAGAAAGCCCGGAGTGCGGGGAAAAGCTGAGAATGAAGTGGCGTGCATGTGTTCGCACGAGGACTTTTCGCGGAACACCCGGTGCCGCTTCGTGGATTTATTTTTTGTCGAAAAGCGAAAGCGGCAGGCGCCCCCATTTACACACCTTGAATGGCGGTGCTGAATTGGCTTTTTTCGAGGGCTTGAACAGCAAAATCACGGGTTAAGGTGAAGGTGTGGTCAGGCTTTTCGGGTGCGTCGAACATTACGTCGTTCATGATGGCTTCGCATATGGAGCGTAGGCCGCGTGCTCCAAGTTTATAGGCCATGGCGCGTGAGACGATTTCTTGCAGCGCATCTTCTTCTACTTCTAACGTAATGCCATCGATGGAAAGCAGGCGTTGATATTGGCGTATGAGTGCGTTTTTGGGTTCTGTGAGGATCCGTCGTAAGGCATCGGCATCCAATGGGTCCAATGACGCTACCACGGGCAGACGGCCTACCAATTCCGGAATAAGTCCGAAGTTTTTGATGTCTTGTGGATTTACATACTGCAAAAGACTTTCCCGCTGTAAACTGGCCTGTATTTTCCCGGAGTTAAAACCAATGGATTGGCGTGAAAGCCGGTCGGAAATGCGTCTTTCTATGCCGTCAAATGCGCCTCCGCAAATGAAGAGAATTTGTCGGGTGTCTACGGCGATGAGTTTTTGTTCGGGATGCTTTCTTCCGCCTTGTGGTGGGACTTGTATGATGGAACCTTCCAACAATTTCAGTAGTCCTTGCTGCACGCCTTCGCCGGACACATCGCGTGTAATGGATGGATTATCTGATTTCCGAGCAATTTTATCGATTTCGTCGATGAATACGATGCCTTGTTCGGCTTTTTGGACGTTGTAATCGGCGGCTTGCAACAGGCGAGAGAGCACACTTTCTACGTCTTCACCGACATAACCGGCTTCGGTAAGTACGGTGGCATCGGCGATGCAAAAGGGGACATTGAGCATTTTGGCAATGGAGCGGGCCAAAAGGGTTTTCCCGGTTCCGGTTTCTCCAATGAGAATGACATTGGATTTTTCGATTTCTACTTCGTCTTCTTTGACGGGTTGTGCCAACCGTTTGTAGTGGTTGTACACGGCCACAGAAAGGACGCGTTTGGCTCGGTCTTGTCCAATCACGTATTGGTCTAAATGGGCTTTGATGGCAGAAGGTTTAAGGGTATTTAGTGCCGATTCTGCCTTTCGGGATTCTTTTTCCTTGAGGTTCATCGCCACGATATCCTTGGCTTGTTCTACACATTCGTTACAAATATTTCCTTCGGGTCCGGTGATGAGTAAATTCACCGCATGCCGGGGGCGCAGACAGAAGGCGCAGTGGTCTTCTTTTCTGGATTGTTTAGCCATTGGAGACGTTAAAAACGTGATTTTAAAATAAAATCCACCGCCCCGATGAAGGGCGGCGGACTAAAAATGAGATGGATTATGAATTGTGTTGTTTCAATAACACTTCATCGATCATGCCGTATTCTTTGGCTTCCTGGGCAATCATCCAGTAATCGCGGTCGGAATCTTTTTCAACTTTGTCAAAGGGCTGTCCGGAATGGTGTGCAATGATGTCATACAGTTCCTTTTTCAGTTTACGCACTTCGTTTACTGTGATTTCCATGTCGGAAGCTTGTCCCTGTGTTCCTCCCATGGGCTGGTGAATCATGACCCGAGAATGTTTGAGGCCGGTGCGCTTTCCTGCTGTGCCAGCGCATAGTAGAACGGCGCCCATGGAAGCGGCCATACCCACGCAAATGGTGGCCACATCGGGTCCAATCCACTGCATGGTGTCATAGATACCAAGTCCTGCATACACAGAACCGCCGGGACTGTTGATGTAAATTTGGATGTCGCGTTTGGCATCTGCACTTTCTAAAAACAGCAACTGGGCCTGGATGATGTTGGCGATATAATCGTCGATGGGGGTGCCAAGGAAAATGATGCGGTCCATCATGAGGCGTGAAAACACGTCTACTTCCCTGAAGTTCACTGGCCGTTCTTCAATCACGGTACGGGTCATGCCTTGGATTTGACTGGTGTAGTTTTCCAAGTGCATACTACTGATTCCGCGGTGTTTTACGGCGTACTTTTTAAATTCATCGTGTGGAAACATGGCTGAGAAATTTGATGTAATGCTAAGAAAAAGTGCCGACCCTGCAAAAGTCGGCACGTGAATAAATCAAAAACAGAAAATCTTGGAAATGGTTTCGCGCGCCATTAGGCTTCTGCGGTTTCGCGTGCTTCCTTGATTTGTTTAAATTCCTCCATGGGGATGTCTTGTTCTGTCACACCAATTTGCTGACGCACTTTGTCTACGGTGCGGGCTTCAAGAATGGACATGTACAAGCGGTCGGCTTCGGCGCGGTTGGAGAGGAAACGGTCGGTGACGGCATCTAGGCGGTCTTCCGGTAAAGCATAGCCAACCTCCAACATGCGACGGCGCATCATGTCACGGGCCTCTTCGCGCAGGGTTTCGGGTGAAACCTCTACTTCCATTTTCTGAGCGAGTTTGCTGCGCAGAATTTCCCAAGTAAAGCTGTCTTTATAGCTGTCCCAATTGGCTTCTACCTCATTGGGGTCAAAATTTTTGTTGTCGCGGTTAGAAATCAACAACCAGCGCTTTAAGAAAGCCTCCGGAATGTCGAGGGGATTCATCTGACGGATTTTTTCACGAAGTTCCGTCATGAGCATCATGTTGGACTCATTCTGTACGTTGGATACAACGTAGCGTCCAATGGCTTCTCTGAACTGGGTTTCGTCTTGGATGTTTCCTTCACCAAAAACCTCGTCAAAGAAAGCTTGATCAAGGGTCGCAGGCATTCTGCGGCTGATTTTGGAGATAAACAACTGAGCGGTTTCTGGGAGTTGAGCGATTTCGTCTTCGCTGCCTAGGCTAAGGTAAATGGAGGTGGCCCGCGCTTCGGCAAAAAGGTTGGTCAAAGGTAGGGTTACGGTATCTCCAGAAGCTTTACCAAGTAGTGCAGCTTTTCCTTCTTCACTGTCGATACGTGCCATGGGCAGGTAAATGCCGGCATTTCTTTTTTCTTCTCCTTCAGGTGTGGTGTACACCAATTCGCCAAACACGAAATCATCGGCTTCTACGGTATCTACATCTACTGCATTTCCGTATTCTTTGGTCAGCTTTTCAATTTCTTGTTCAACACTTTCTTGGTTGGGCTGAACCCTGTAGTGAATAAATTCACCGCCGGAAGGGAGTACAGGATCTACATCTGGCATAAAGCCGATGTCGTAAGAAAATTCAAAAGAGGTGTCTTTGTCCCAATCGATAGGCGTTTGGGTAGCGGAAGGAAGCGGTTCTCCGAGGTATTGAATTTTTTGTTCCTCAATGTAGGCGAAGAGTTTGTCCACGGTCAGTTTTCCAATTTCGTCGGAAAGGACCTGTTTGCCATACATTTTCTGAACCATGCCTGCCGGAACTTTACCGGGTCGGAAACCGGGCATCGAAACTCTATTTCTAAGGGTTTTGAGTGCTTTTTCTACGATGTCCTGATAATCTTCCTTGGCTATTTTAATACGAATGACGCCGTTGAGGGCGTCAATGTTCTCCCGGGTAATTTCCATGGGTTAATGCTTGGTCCAAATTTAAAAGAGTGCGGATGAAGGGACTCGAACCCCCACGCCTTTCGGCACCAGATCCTAAGTCTGGCACGGCTACCAATTACGCCACATCCGCAAAACCGTCAAACAACGGGGGGCAAATATACGACTTTTCACAACAGAAAAAAGAAATCGGGTTATTTTTTACCGACCTACGGCAGGAATTTCTGCGGGAATCCTTTGTTTCAAGCTTCGTTTGGTTTTCCTTTTCACGGCCCCTTTTCTAAGGTATCCGGCACTTTCATCGATGTAGGTATGGACTTTTTTGCCTTGTTTGAGGTCATATACTTGGTAAAACCAAACGTTATATGAAGGTCGTTTTACGGCGCCAAGAATAAAAACAGGGGTGAGATAGGGAAGAAATACGCTGAGGAGTACGGCCCTTCCAATGGCACCTTTGGCCGGATAGCGCAGCCTAAGCAGTCGCATTTCAGCGAGGTGAGAAATGCCTTGTGTGCCAAAGGTTTTGGTGGCTTCTTCTTGAAAAAGGGGCCACATATAAAGTTTGTTTCCTTCATTGAACCGAATTTGCCGCATGTATTGCTGGGCATAATAGTTTTGGTTCAAGTTGGCTGCGTTCAAATCCGGTGAAAAGGTGCTGGGTAAAACGGAAATGGTATTCGGGAAATTGGGGCTCAACGCTTCCAAATGATCGTGAATCCAGTTGGTGTTATTTTCTGAGATTTCATACAATTCTACCGGGTCTTGTTCTTTGGTTTTGAAATCGATTTGGGTGCCTTGCGGTCTTACCACAAGTAAGTGTTCTGGCTGGGTGGTGGGTGGCCGTTTCTGGAAGAAGAGGGCCGGTTTTTTCTTTTCTTCCGCTTCGAGTGCTTGCACCCTTCTTTCTGCGCGGGTAAAGGCGTTTTTAAATGCGGTGTCTTTTAATTCCTTTTGAAATCCATAATGCAGGTAAACAAGGTCTTTAGGAGAAGCCCCTTTTCTAGTTTGTGATTTTCCTTTAGAGATGGTATCCGCCCCGTTTTCTGAGATAGCGGGCATGGTTCCGGTTTGAAAACGCTGGTAAGAAAATTTGGCATGGCGCAAAAGTTGAAGGGCTAAATCGTCAGCAATCCTTCTAAATTCCGCACTTTTGGGGTAATCGATTTTGGCCGCCCAAGCATGTTTTAAAGCAAGCAAAAGCAGTTCTTCGCGCTGCATGTTATGAAATGCGGTCATTAGTTTTCGTTCTGCGCCCTCCGCTTTTTCAGGAGCCCAGTGTACTTTGTAAAAGCGCCGTTGGGCATGAGCCGACGCCAACAGATAAAGTGAGCGAACTTGCGCTAGGGTGAGGTAATAGCCTTTTTCGTAACGTGTCTCCAAGGATTTGGCATGGTAAAAAGCCAGTTCCGGCCGGTGGTCTTCCAAGTAAAGCATGCAGAGTTCGTATTGGGCCAATTTTCTCACATGGAAAAAGGCAGCTTCATCTACGATAAATTGTTTGCTTCCACGGAATCGGGTGGTGTCTGTGTTTTTTTTAACGGCAGCCAGGCGTAAAGCCACATCCGGGTGACTTGCATAATTGCGTTCATCGGCATCCTCTAAAGATGTTGATGAGGTATCGGCATTGGTTTTTTTGCCGCTTCCCTCCTTGACTACGGGAAGCACCCAAAGCCGGTCAGGGAGTTGAAGTTCGCCCAGGCTAAGCCATTCCGGTTTTACTTCCAAGGAGTCCACCGGTTTTTCGGCATGTTTCAGCATGTGAAACACGTCTTGAGATGCGCCAATGGCATAAGGAGATTTTCGAAATATGGTGAGACCGGCCAAATCTGCCTCGGTTTCAAGGGCGCGAGAAAACCTAGACCGCTCTAAACGCAGCACATCGGCGGCTTCATCTTTGGGCATTCTTCTTTTCCTTTGGCTGTCTTCTGCTCCTTTTCTAACGGATTGAATGGCGTGTTGGTGCTTTACATGGATGTATTCATGACAAAGGATAAAAGCAAGTTCTGCTTCCGTTTTGAGTCTGGCCAGGAGGCCAAGTGAAACGAAAATGTAGCCCTGTCGTGTGGCGAAAGCATTTACCACAGGAGATTTTAGAATATACACCTGTACATGGTCCGGCACCTCTTCGCTGGCCAATACTTTACGAAGGACTTGGTTGCAATACTTTCCCACGGGATCGTTGTATAACACGCGCCCGGAGGCCATGAGCCGGTCAATTTCATGGGTAGAATGGCGTAAAAACTCTTGTTCGGCCAGGGCGACCCGCTGCTTTTTCTTAGAACCCGAAACCGGACTCATTTCCGCCTTGGCCCTTGTGGTGGATGACACCTGCAAAAAGGAAGGTAAAGGGTCTTGAGAAGATAAACTTGTGTAATGGTTAAAGTCTGTTGCTTGGCTATGGGTTGTAGAAAAACAAAACACGGTACCAAGACAAAATAAAGACGCAGAGCGCCACCAATGTAAAAAGTGATTCATGTGGATTGGATGGATGATAAAGGTTTGGCTAAAGTAAAAAAAACTTTAAAACCTTAGAATCTCTTATTAAATTGTTAACTTTAATCATTCATTTTCTCCCACTACCACTATGAAATCGACGTATTCATCCTCACCCACTCAATTGGCTTTGCCATGGGTCCGCTACCTCAGCGAGGTAGACGGAAAAAGGGCATTGATTGCTGTAAACAGCCAGCTGAAAAGCATGATTCAACCTACGCATCCTTACATGGGTTGGATTCGTTTGTCACCCGCCTTGGAGAATGCCACGGATTCCTTTGAAGCCACGCTGATGTTGTTTCAGCAGTTTTCGCAGGGTTTATTTTCTGCCATCGAAGCCTTACCCACAGAACTGGTAGGTTATGTGGCAGAACAGAATGAGATTACCTTGATTTTTTATAGCCGGGAGCGCATTTCACTGCGTCCGGTTTTAAAATCTTTCGTGAAAGACTGGAAAACATGGAACATAAGACCCGGCCAAATTATGGATGAATCGTGGGAAACCCACGATGATTTATTGTATCCCGCCCATTGGGAGCAAAAACAGCTCAGGTACTTTTCTTCTCCGTTTTAAATCTTTAGGTGTTGTATCTTGTGCCCATGGAATTTTCAGGCACAATCTCGTCTAAATTGCCAAGGGTAAAGACCACCATTTTTTCGGTGATGTCTGCGTTGGCACAGGAAACCGGAGCGGTGAATTTATCTCAAGGTTTCCCTGATTTTCCTATGGATCCCGGGCTTATAGATGCCATGGCAGAGGCGGCTAGGAATGGGCATAATCAGTATGCGCCTATGCCGGGTTATTTTCCGTTGCGGGAAGCCATTGCGAAGATGAAGTCCGAGCTATACAGTTGCGCTTATAACCCGGAAACAGAAATCACCATAACGGCAGGTGGCACCCAGGCGATTTTTACCGCCATTACCGCTTTCATCCGTGAAGGGGATGAGGTCATGATTTTTGAGCCGGCTTATGATTGTTATGTGCCGGCCATTGCCCTTGCCGGAGGCGTTCCCAAATTTGTGCAACTGGAAGGACCCGATTATAGTGTTCCATGGGCTTCTGTGAAAAAGCTGCTGAATCAGCGGACCCGAATGATTATTCTAAATTCGCCCCATAACCCAACCGGCGCCCTTTTGTCTGCGCAAGACATGGAGCAGTTGGAAAAAATGATCAAGGGAAAAGACATTTTAGTGCTTTCGGATGAAGTATATGCCCATTTACTTTATGACGGCCTGGAACACCAAAGTGTATGTCGGTTTCCGGAACTCGCCAAAAAGGCCATGGTGGTGGGCTCCTTTGGAAAGACCTATCATTGCACCGGCTGGAAAGTAGGTTATTTGGCGGCACCAGAAGCCCTGACAGAGGCATTCAGAAAAGTACATCAATACAATGTTTTCTCGGTAAATACGCCGGCCCAAGTGGCCTTTGCTTCTTTTTTAAACCGCCCGGAAACCTATTTGCACTTAGCTGAATTTTATGGGCGCAAACGAGATTTGTTTTTTTCTTTGATGAAAGGATTGCCCTTCAAATTCAAGCCGGTACAAGGCGGATATTTTGCCTTGGCCAAGTATGGACATTTCTCCGACGCGTCCGATGTGGATTTTGCCAAGACGCTTACCAGAGAGGCCGGTGTGGCAACCATTCCTTTGTCGCCCTTTTATACCCAAGGGAAAGACGAGCACTACCTTCGCTTTTGTTTCGCGAAAACGGATGATACCCTACAAGCGGCAGCTAACCGCCTAAAAGACTGGGCTAGAAAACAATCGCTTTAAACCAATTTAGTCCAATGACCCAAATACCCTTGCTTCAGGATGCGGTGCTAATGCTAGGACTTTCGGTGCTGGTCATCTATCTTTTTCAACGATTTAAACTGCCCACTGTTATTGGTTTTTTAGCTACAGGTATTTTGTTTGGTCCACATGGCATGGGGCTTATTGGCCATCCCAAATATGCGCATGAAGTGGAAATCATGGCAGAAATAGGTGTGATATTACTGCTGTTTATCATTGGTTTAGAGTTCTCTATGAAGGAGCTGGCGGCCCTTCGCAAAGTGGTGATTTTAGGCGGATTTGGTCAAGTGGGACTAACGGTAGGGTTGGTTGCCCTCTTGGCTTTTTGGCTTGGTATGACTTGGCCGCAGGGCATTTTTATGGGATTTTTATTTTCGTTGAGTTCCACCGCCATTGTACTCAAAATTCTACAGGAACGAGGTACCATTCATGCACCACCGGGACGGATCGCCTTAGGTATTTTAATTTTTCAAGACATCATTGTGGTTCCCATGATGTTGTTTACGCCGATGTTGGCAGGTGCTGAAGCCAACATTGGAGAAGCATTGGGTATTTTACTGCTGAAAGCGGCAGGCGTTACGGGCGCTGTAATTGTTCTTTCAAGGTATTTGGTACCTAAAGTCCTTAGAGAGATTGCAAGAACCAAAAGCCGAGAGTTGTTTTTGTTGTCTATTCTGGTCATTTGTTTTTCTGTGGCATTTGGCACGAGTGCATTGGGGCTTTCTTTGGCCTTGGGTGCGTTTATGGCCGGCCTGACCATCTCCGGTTCGCCATACAGCCACCAAGCTACAAGCCTTATTATTCCATTCCGAGAAGTTTTTGCCTCCTTTTTCTTTTTGTCTGTGGGCATGCTGCTCAACCTAGGCTTTATTGCTGAGCACTTTTTGATGATTTTTATCTTGGTCCTTACGGTTATTGGGCTAAAGTTTACTGTGCTTGTCAGCGTGGTTCGACTGTTGGGTTTTCCCCTTCGTACCGCATTGATTTCAGGTTTTACCTTGTTCCAAGTGGGAGAATTTGCCTTTATCCTTTCTGGGTTTGGTCAAAGCCATGGATTAATGGCAGCGGAGCAATACCAATATTTTTTATCCGTAAGTGTCATTACCATGGCATGTACTCCGTTTTTTATTTCTGGTAGCGCCCTTTGGGTGAAGGCGTTGGAGAAAAAACTTCCGAATCGGCTGGACACGCCACCCATTGTTTCCCCAGATAGTGGATTTTCATTACAAACACTTTCAGGCCACCTGATCATTGTGGGGTATGGATTAAATGGGCAACACATGGCACGTGCTGCCCGGCTTCACGGAATTGACCATGTGGTGGTGGACATGGAAGTAGCATTAATAGAAAAAGCCATAGCAGAAGGTAGTCCCGCTTATTTCGGGGATGCTACCCAAGGGTTTATTTTAGAGGAGCTGAAAGTTTTTAAGGCCAGTGTGGTAGTGGTTGCTGTTTCAGACATTATTGCATCCAGAAACATCGTCTCACAAATTCGTCATATTTGTCATCAGGTCCACATCATCGTGCGGTGTCACGATGTGAAAGAAGCCAGTGCCTTATATGAGCTGGGTGCGGGTGAGGTCATTAGCGATGCGATGGAAACCTCGGTAGAAATTTTCACCCGCGTTTTGCACCATTATCTTATTGAGCCATTGCGTATTGAGGATTTTGTAGATAAGATAAGGAGTTCGGAATGGCAAATGAGCAGGCCCATAGATTTTAAAACCACCCCGGTGTTGGCTGGGTTGCCGGAGCTTCGCACGGCTGCCGTTCCTTTAGTGACCAACATTACAGGGATTACAGAAGTTTCTGTACAGCAGGCTTTGCTTAGAGAAAAGTACCAAATATCTATTTTGGCCATTCGAAGGGAAGGCGATCTGATTACTCAGATTTTACCTGAGACTTGTATTCAGTTAGGAGACGTTTTATACATCTTCGGAAAGGCGGAAGACGTCCATCATTTTTTATCCTTGGTTCGGGTAGATTTGTCCCATTGATGGTTGGATTTTCGGAGGAGGGAAAGCGAGATAAAAAGCGGTTCCCTTGCCTTCGGCTGTTTTTACCCAGACCTTTCCCCCATGGGCCATCATGATTTTTTTCACAATATAAAGCCCGAGTCCTGTACTGGTTTCGCCAAGGGTGCCGCGAGCTCCACCTGAAAAGGCATGGAATATGGACGGGCGTAGAGACTCAGGAATACCTTTGCCAAAATCGCGTATCCGAAAAATAGTGGTTTGGTCCGCTGTTTGGTAAACGGTACAATGAATATTACGCCCTGGTGGAGAGAATTTGATAGCATTGTCCAGGACATTGGTAATGGCCCGAACTGTTTTATCTTGGTCGCAAGCCATAAGAAACCGGGCCTGATGGTCAATTTTCAATCCTATTTGCTTTCTTTTGAGCTTGGAAAAAAGGAGCTTTTGGGCCTCCTCTATCACCTGATGCGGCAACATAATCCGAAGGTGAAGTGGCATGTGTGGGTCAGGCCGAATGGCATCGGACAAATCTTGAAGGGTGAAAAGGCCAATTTTTGCAGAATGGCCTAACAAATGCATGAGGTGTTGATTTTCTTTGGTATAAAGCTTTCCATCTTCAGCATCTAGCAATAGGTCACTCACTTGGGTTACATTTCCCAATACATTTCGGAGGTCATGTGCCACAGTGCCAAGGATGTAACTTTTATGTTTATCCGTAAGTTCTAGGTGGCGATGGGTTCTGTGTAATTGCTGGTTTTGGGTTTTAAGTCCTTCTGAAACGGTTTTAAATTTCGCGTATCTTTTTCTAAGAGAAAGCCATAGCAAGAAAATCACCATAATTACGACAAAAAGGAGCAATCCAAAGCCAAACCATAATTTTCCCTGTAAACTTTTGGCTTGGATATGGAATCGGATGTCCTCTGCATGGTTGGTCGCTTGAATCATGTCTTGCTTTACATGCTCCATTTGCATGAGCTTCCTCTGATAGATTTGGTCCATGGAATCGGCGGCAGAAGCTTCCTTGAGGGTAAATACATAAGCCGATTTAAAGTCACCACGGTCTTTTGCATAACTCGCTAGTTGGCGATAATAATAGCCTTGATATCGAAACTCTCGATGCAGTGAGCGTTCAGGGTTGATACTTGTCAGGAGGCCATAGGCCTTTAATTTTTCGCCTTTGGCATGATACACCATGGCTCCTACGACCACGGCACGTCCCATAAAAATGTCAACCCCGGATTTTTGTGCATGGTTCAACATTTTTTGTATCATCTGTTCAGAGAGCTCTTCAGGAGAAAAAGCCCACAAGGCATGCACCCAATTGATATAAGCATAAGCCATACCGCGTTGATTTCCTGTTTTGTAGGCGATTTGGTAGGCCCGTTTAAAGCTGGAAAGGGCAGGTGCTTCTAAATTTTGCTTGTAATAACAGAGGCCGATGTTATTGAGTATATTTTGTACCCAGTGGGGTTCATCCCAACCCTCATTGGATTGCAACATGTTTCTTAATGCAGCATGAAAATGATAAGCCGCTTTTTCATAGGCTTGTTCTGAGTAATATAAAATGCCCAGATGATTGTGCATTAATCCTTCAAAATAAGGCCAATAGATGTCTTTGGCCATCTGTTCTGCCCGCAATAAGTGCCGTGCAGCTTTTTGATAATCGCCATTTTCTGCGGCTTTTGCCCCGATTAGGGTGATAGTTTGAAAGTACAATCGTTCCCTTGCTACAGGAAAATGGACGTGCTGGCCATTCCACTGAATCGCTACCCATTTTTTTGCTAACTCTTTTAGTTGTTGGGTTGTGGTTTTTTGTGGAAAAGGCATGTTCTTCTTGTTGGCATACCAAGACATTCCCTGCTCAAAAATGCGACATACTTCATCCTGCCCATACCATGCGCAAATGTTCGAAGTGTAGAAAAAGCGAGTAAAATCTGAAGTCGGTGCCTCATGAGCAGCATTCGCCTGACCCAAAGACCAAAGCCAGAGACATCCGGCACACCACCACGCCATGAAGAAATGCTGCTGCAAACTTTTTAATTCTAAAACAAAGGTACAGTTAAAACCTATTTCGGATATTCCCTCGACACCAATTTACTTTGCAAATGGCAATCGAATCAAGAAAAGAGAACCTTTTCCTTCCTTGGTTTTCACTTTAATTTGCCCATGGTGAGCCAATACAATTTTTTTAACGATGAATAAACCCAGGCCGGTGGTTGGCTCACCAAGGGTTCCCAATACCCCAGTGGTAAAAGGACGAAACAACTTTTGCTGCATTCTTTTTGGAATGCCGGTGCCAAAATCTCTTACACAAAACTCCACTTCGCTCGTGCCACTTTGGCGGATTAAAACTTTGATTTTTCCACCTGGCTTGGAATACTTAATGGCATTGTCCACCAAATTAATCAGCACCCGGGTTATCTTTTCTCGATCTGCCGCCACCAAAAATGGCGCTTGGTTTTTGGTGATTAAATCAATCCTTTTTTGCCGACATCTATGGTGCAGCAAATCACGAAGTTCCGCTAAAAGCGCTTCGGGCAAAAGTGGAACTACATCTAAGTTGATTTGGTTTCCTGGTCGAATGGCATCGTTAAGGTCCTGAATGGTGTTGAGCCCCAGTTTTGCAGAGGTTTTCAGTAGTTTCAGCAAATGCCGCTGTTCCTGTTCCGGCAAAGCCTCTGAGGGCCCTTCTGCAATGATGTCGCTTACTTGCACCACATTTCCTAGAATGTTTCTAAGGTCATGGGCGACCGTACTCAAAATGTAGTTTTTATGTTTATTGGCCAGTTCCAGCTCCCGGTTTGCTTTGGCAAACTGTCCCGATTTCTGTCTCAGATCCCTGGAAAGCCATTGGGTTTGGGTGAAACGCTTGCGCAAGTTTATCCAAAGGAAAAAAATGACCAACACCAGAACCAAAAGCACACTCCCTCCCATTAAGATGGCATTCGATTGAATTTCACGAAGCCTCAGAAAATGAAGCAACTCCTCCTTTGATTCTCGTAATCGATTCAGTTCAATCTGCGCTTCTTCCAGTTGAATGAGTTTGTTTCCGCGTTTTGTGTGGATGGCCTCTAAGAATGTTTTGGATTTTTCCTCATCTGCATAGGCCTTCTGATAATTGCCACGAAAAGCCTCCACCTTGGCCATAAGGCTAAAAAAAGTGGCCTTGGCCTGAAAATCACGAATATTTTCCATCCGTTCTTCTAACAAAGCCAGCCATTCTCCAGCTTCAACAAACTTGTCTTGGCCAACTAAAAACTCAGCGTAAAGAAGAATGCCCCTTGCTTCTAGCGGCAAATTGGTGGTACGGGCCGCCTTACAAATGGCCACTCGAAAAAGAGAATCCGCACGTTCTTTTTTGCCTAATTGGGCATCAATTCGGGCCAAGTTCATTAAGGATACAGACTCTCCAATTAAGTTGGTGTCCCAAAGTGAAACACGATAGGCCTTGTAAAAATAGGTTCGGGCTGTATGCGGCTGCTTCAGCTGCATATAGCTTAATCCCAAATTATTTAATACATTTTGGATTAGGTATTTTTTTTCAGGACGTAACTGCGTTTGCATCAAACTTCGTAAAGCGGCCAAAAAATGAGGCACCGCTTGCTCAAATCCTCCTTCAGAATAGAATAAAATACCCATGTAGTTGTTGAGCAGTCCATGATAAAAGGGCCAATGAACCTTTCGCTCAAACTCCTGTGCCATAAGTAACAGGCGAATGGATGGGCCAAATTCACCTCGCTCATAATAGGTGGCGCCCAGCGAAACCAAGGTCCTGAAATAATTTAAATCATCTATGTCCGGACCCAAATCTACCACCCTTTGCAGATAGTAAAGCGAAGAGTCCACCATGCCTAATCGGTTATAATAACCTCCAATGGCTGCATAGTAATGGGACCACACCCTCAACGGTCGCGTGTGGTCTATGTATTGGGACAATGCCAAAGCGACCGAAGGACAAGGAACAAAGACGGAATCATGCACATGGGTGCAACTATCCATTCGAACAATGAGCCGGTCAAAGGCAGGGTCTCCACTGGTAATTTCCTGGGCATGCACAGTGGAGAAGACCAGCAGACTTATGGCCAACCAAAGCCTACCAATCATAATATCGGTTAGGTAGATTGGTGCGTAAACCAAACCAGAACCAGCTGGTCATTTGATCCGATTGGGTGTTTTCGAAATGACGTAAGCGTGTTCCCGCTTCTATCCTAAACCCATAGGCCGGATTGAGGACATACGCAGCGGAAAGTTCTACCACCACCAATGAGGTGCGTAAACCTTGACCTACCACATTTCCATATTCTTGAGGATGGTTCAAATCCAAATTATAAATATTCTGGCCATAATTCATGCCGGCGGAATCAAGCCCCACCAAGGCATAGCTGACACGAGAATTAAACATCCATCGGTCGGTCCGATAATTCAAAAAGCCTAACCATTCCCAGAAATTAGCACCCAGCGGATGCGCCAATCCTTGGTTGTAATGCGCATAATTCTGGTTGGTCCGCCAGTGATTGTAGGTATATGGACGGACATAATTGAATTCCGTTTGAAATTGCAATCCCTTTAAACCAAAAACATTGAAATATTTATACCCCAACTGAAAAGCTTGCTTATTGGCACGCCAACCGGGCTGGGTTTTGCCAAGAAAATTACCCAAATTCAACTCATCCAACATCACTTGACCATACAACTGGTGGCTGGGGGTAATCTGCCATTTAAGGTTGGCGCCAAGCACGGCATTGTCATAAGAACCTAAACCATATTCTACCGGACGGAAAAAGATGATGGGATTCAAATAACTCAACTCAAATCCACGGTTGACCCCCGTGCTGTCTGTGCCACTAAACATAATGCCTTCAAACAAACCTAGGTTTAGCCCGCGGGCAATGTTAAAGTCAAGATAATGGAACGCGCCATATTTCTTGGTATTCAGGTTGTCTCCAGCCAAACTAGGACGAATGTCCTGAAATTCTCCCCAAAGGTTGGTGTATTTGAAACGCCAAAACTGGGTGTTGATTTTCAGATAAGGATAATTAAAAGCCACATCAGAAAGTAAAAGCGAACGGTAACCATCGCCAATAAAATTTTTCCCGATTCCAAACTCAATATCCACCCATTGGGCCGGCGCAAACACCACATACCCATTGGCCCAAGCATAATCATAGCCAACCGATTTAAATGGTTTTGAACGTCCTTGGCCGGGAATGATACCCATGGTATCTGCTACATCCGAAAGGTATTGTGGCAGGGCCGCCTGGTTTTCATAGAAATCCGAGTAAAAAGAAAACATTTTACCCAAATTGCCTCGTACCGTTACCCCGCGGGTGTTTGTCCAAAGCGTTTTATTGCCTGCAAAATCACGTCCCATGGTAAAGTCAAACGCCGGATTTACAAGAATTTGCCCTTGCGGAAAGGCAATGCGAATCAAATCTTCTGAAAACAATTTCCGCCCCGTCCAACTGCGGGCAAATTTTCCGCGATAGGGCTTTACCCCTAAAACCGAATCCGGATTAATGATGGGCCGGAGTGCCGATAAACGATAGGGTTTTATCGCCGAGAAAAAGGGCGCGCGTGTCTTTGCGGCGGCTGCCTCAAGGTGCAACTGCTGTTCGGTAAAAAAGGGCTGGTGGTAATGCTGTGCCTGAAGGAAGGCAGCAGTTCCCAAAACACCTGCGAAAATGGAAAACAAGATTTTCATGCCCAAATATATCCTTCAAATTCCAAAAACATTCTATTCGTCACGTTAAAACCAGAATCACTGAAATCCGGCTGCCACTTATTAGGTCTTTTACTTTGGATTTTGTGGTCCCTCATTTGAGCGGGAAGCAGGCAAGTATTGGGGCTACGCCCAACCCCTCCCCGTGGTCAATATACCGAAACTTTCCGAGATAATCCGGAATGTAATTGGATATAAATGATTATAAAGGACTCGAGATGATAGGCCCTCATACGTAAGGCTTCGATTCGCCAAACCTGCCATTTTTCCGCTCTCCATTTTTCCGCGACCTAAAGTCACTTATCTAGAGAAGAAATTGGCAAAATGTAAAAAGCCCTATACAGGACAATCCTATATAGGGCTGGAACCCAAAAAAGAAAAGAGTTATTGGGCAAATGTCACGGTCACCGTGCTGGAATTTCGGCCACGCTGACAGGCCAAGAAGGCATTGCTTGGCGACACCTGACTAGATAATTCTGGATGAAAAAGGAGCTTCTTCTCTTTGTTGTTCCAAAGCAAACTTTTGGTCATCCGGCCATCTGGACTCACATTTACGGACACCACATTGCTTGAAGCAAAAACCGCGGTTTTGAATTTACCCTCTTGAACCAGTTTAAAATTGTCCGGATGGTCATTAAAGGTAATATAAAGCATGTCATTCTCTTTGTTATGGTGCATATAGCAACCATACCCTAAGCTGTTTTCTGCCCTGGTATACGCTTTTTTACCTACGCGGTGCGACCATGCGATTTCTCCATTTACATCTACTTTGGTCACAAGCAAGTCGTTGTAGTAATAATAGTAATCGGTGTACACAAAGCCATTGCTGCTGGTACGCATCACTTCCACCACATAATATTGCTCACCCAACATATAGTATGACCCATCTTTGCTGATAGACAAATCTTTGATATACATATTGGCTGCACTTAGTTTCCCTGATTTTTGATTGGATTTCCCAAAGTCAGCCAAGGTGGACGCCGGCAACTCTTCCATGTCGTCTTTAATGATTTGGTCTTTTTCTCTGTCGTAGATAAGGGAGACCACACCATTGACCGCACCTGGCTTTTTGCCATAAAATCCACTGGCCACCACACGTTCATCGGTTAGTTTAAAGCGGACACTAGTGACATATTTACTTTTTAGGTTTAGTTCTAAGTCTTTGATTTCACCTTCGTTTTCTTCATCCATGCGGAAACTAAACAGGTGAATCACCCACGAACCCGTTTTGGATTTTACCCTTTTTTTCCTTTTCCCGTCGTTGTTGTTTTCCTCATCGTCATACACCGAAGAGCTAATGTATACTTCCTTGTCATTGGCCAATGCAATCTGGTTGAATAAAAAATACCGGTCTTGCACGGGAAACGTTATTTCACGGGTATTTACCAAGGTTAAATCTTGAGAAAATAGTTTGAAAGTGTAGGTCTCTTCCTCTTTTCGTCCACCTTCTGCCTTGTAGAAATACAGAAAGTGTTTTTTGTCTTCAGAAAACACAATGTCTACTTCACCTAATTCGGCCCAATTGTCCACTTTTTCTCGATGGATTCGGTTGATTTTGCCGATTTTTTTGCCCTCTGAATTTAGATAAAAGGCATACGTGCTATATGTTTTGGATTTAGCATCATAATGGTTGAAGGAGGCAAACACTTGGTCTCCCACCACTTCCAACTTCGCATAACCTTCCGGAACGCTTACTCCTTCTGGCATGTCTTCTTGGGTGAGAATGGGACGCGACCATTTCAGGGACATGGAGCCAGCATCCAATAAGGCCAGCATGGGATGCACTTTTACAAGCGTGAAAAACAGCAGAAAGGTGTAATTGTATCGATAGCGAAGCTGATAACTGCCTTTTTCGGTGCCGCCCAAAATAGGACCCGGCACGCGACCGTCGGCTTTGGCTACTTTCTGTTTGTCTCCGAAAGACACTTTGTGCTTTTGAGACATGGCTGAATTTGAGCAAATTAAGCTCAAACTAAGCATGGCAATGAAAAATTTGGAGGTCATGATTGGTTAATTAGGCCTGCAAAATATTCATTTTTTTAAAAAATGTAAAATTTGCCAAGTAAGCATGGCGCCACCAAAGCAAGGGGCGCTTGGGTCTACATCAAACGAGGGATGATGTACAGAAAATTTCGTTTCGGCCGCATGGTTGGCGGTGCCCAACCGGAAAAACACAATCGGCACCTGCTGGCCATACCAAGCGAAATCTTCTGCCGTCATGCGTAAGGCAAGGTCATGAACAGCGTCTTCGCCCACGAGTTGAACGGCCTGGCCACGTGCTTTTTCGGTAAGGAGTGGGTCGTTGCTTAATGAAGGGTATCCGGACACAATGGTGGTTTCAATGTCCAGTTGATGTTGTTGGGCCACGGCCTGTGCCAGTGTTCGGATGGCATCGTGGGCTTTGGCTCGCCAGGTTTCGTCAAAGGTTCTAAACGTTCCACTTAAGGTCACTTCTGCCGGAATCACATTGGTAGCGCCCGGTGCCTCGATTCGGCCAATGGACAAGCGAGTGGGTGCATCCGGTGGGGCCAACCGTGAAGGAATGTCTTGAAGCTGCAAGATAAGTCGCGCAGCTGCCATGATGGGGTCTGTGAGCAAATGGGGCAAGGCGGCATGTCCTCCCGTTCCCTTGAGGGTAAAATAAAGTTCATCCGTAGAGGCCATGTAAGGACCGGAACGAAATCCAAAATGCCCAATGGGTAAATCCGGCGCTACATGAAGTGCCATCATCCATTCGGGCTTGGGTTCGTTCTGCAATACACCGGCCTCAATCATGTGGGTCGCACCACCGGGCAGTTTTTCTTCACCGGGTTGAAAAATGGCTTTGACGGTTCCCGACCATTGTTTCGGATTTTGATGCAGCCAATGCAAAGCCGCTAGCAATGCCGTCATGTGCACATCGTGTCCGCAAGCATGCATTTTTCCGTTATTCCGGGAAGCATACGCGGTTTTTAAGGCGGTTTGAATGGGTAAAGCATCCATGTCGGCCCGCAAGCCAATGCACGGACCGGGTGTGGCGCCATGAAGTACCGCTACCAATCCATGGCCGCCGACGCCTGTGGAATGATGAATACCCCATTCAGTGAGGGTTTTCGACAGGAACGCTGCGGTTTCTTCTTCTTGGAAGGAAAGTTCCGGATATTGATGTAAATGTTCCCTTATGCGGGTCCATTTTTCTGCATCTTTCAGAAATTCAGTTAGAAACAAGGAGGCCTCCGGCGTCATTTTCCAAGCATAAATTTAACGGACACCAGCAATAGGAAAACGCCAAAAATGCGCCGCACCATGCTGGCATCCAATTTCAAGGCGTACTTGGAGCCAAAAAAACTACCGGCAATAAAAAACAAGGCAATCACCGCCGCATAGGAAAAATGCACCTGGCCTTTTTGGTAATAATTCCACACGCCTAAAATGCCCACTGGAACCATTAAAACGGCAAGGCTGGTACCTTGGGCCATGTGTTGAGAGAGTCCTAAAAAATACACAAGTGCCGGAACCATAATGATGCCGCCTCCTACACCTACAAAACCACTTAAATATCCTGCGGCCAGTCCAATCAATGCCAAAATGGGCCAAGTTTGTATTTCCATAAAAACGAAGATAGGGAATCTTGAGGCAAATTTTCTTTTATCTGGATCTCCCAGACCCGAAGGGTTTGGCTATTTTCTTTTCACCGGATTCCAGTCTATGGCATACCTAACCATAAGTCCAATGTCTCGATCGCGTGCGGCAAATGCCGTGTTAATTTGGTAAATTAGTCCTAAGGTGAGGGTTTGTCCCTTGATGATTTCCCAGTCGTGGGCCAGGGTAAAGCGATGCCTGGAAATGGGCGTTTCGGCGGTGCCATTCAATGGAAACCAAGCCTCATAACTCAATTCTGTTTTTACAGGAACTTGAGGCCATTTATAGGCCAGGCGCAATCGCTCTCTGAGATGAAAACGCCAAGGAATATTTTGATTAGGACGCGTGTCGAACCTAACCTGTCCATGAGAACGAAGACCCAATTCGAACCGTTTGAATTTTCTGGACAAGGTGAAACCTGCTTGAACCCGATGTCTCGTGTGATATTGTTCTTGGTTAGGCCGGTACCGTTCTTCGATTCGATACGCCAGGTTCAGACTTAATCCTTCTATGGGCGTGTAAGATGTGCCGGTTTGAAGATATCCTTTTTGTGATTGGCCTATGTTTTCATTCCATCGGTGCTCCACATGTACATGGCTTTCCCATTGGCGGTTCCAGCTGCGTTTAATCCGAAATCCAGTCCATAACATGCCGTCATGAATCATGGATTGGGCGGACACCAACCCAGAAAGGAAAAGCGAAAGCCAAAGAAGAAATGTCTTAATCCTCATCATCGTCTCCTGCTACCGTGCTGCCGTCGTCTTCTTCCAAGCTTAAAAACCGAATTTTTAATACCGCCTGATTTTTTTGTAGGTTGTATTTTACCACAGTTACGCCAGTAATGTTTAGGCCGGTGATGCTGCGCAATTCTTGAAGCAATTGTTCTCGGTTGCGGGGATGTAGGTTTTCAATTTGCCCGTAAATGAGGGTGCGCTCCGATTCATTTTTCAGCAACTGAAATTTCTCATAGACCACCAGAAGTGCGGTAATTAATACGTTGGCTAAAATGATTTCGGCCAGAGAAAGATGTTTTCCTCCCAACGCATTGACCACAGACATACCAATGGCAGTAAAAAGGTGGGTCATTTCCCGAAGGGGAATTTGTTGTGTGCGGTAACGAATGATGCCAAAAATGGCAAAAAGCCCAAGGGCCATGCCCAATTCCAACTGTCCATCGCCAAGTAAATAACTTAAAATGAACACCACCGAACCAATGGTAAGGAAGGAAAAGGCAAATCCTCTTTTTTGGCTTCGCGAGTAGTACAGCCACAAGGTGTTTAAGCCAAGGAAAAATAAATTGAAGAAAAAAGCCAAAACGAGCATTTGAACGGCCGGGCCATTCATCCAGGTTTCAGCAAGTAAAATAGGTGTCATGGGTTTTCATCATTGGGTTCATCGGGCGCACTATAAAAGGTGTACTCAAACTTTTTTTCTCGTATGATGCGGCCTTGTGCATCTTCACGAACCTCTCGAACCAGCAGTCCTTTTTCATAGAAAAACCGGTCGGTATGTTGTAATTTTTTTTTGCGGTAAAGGGCTTCTGCAATGCAAGCCCCACTTTCATCATAGGAGAAGGTGGTGCGCACCCAAGCTATTTTCCCGGAGGGATTCCAAAGGGTTTCTTCGACCAATCGCTTTCCTGCATACGTGCGCGTTTCTCTTCTGGTGATGTCTCCGCTTCGGTTATAAGAGATTCGTTCGTACCAGTCGCCTCTTTCGTTGAAGGACATTTTTTCGCTCGTATGTACCACGGGGCCGCCTAAAGCCGGCTCGTGAATGGTTTCTGTGGACGTGGCAATCTGGTTAAGTTTTCGGGATTTTTTTCCGCTTCCTTGACCAAAACAGACGAGCGGTAGCAGGCCCAGTAACAAGATGAGGTTTAATCGCATGGCCATGCTCATTCAAAGATTACCAAATCCGGTGCGGTCACCAAGGTTTCACCGGATGGAATGGTGACTTCTGCAAAAACAGGAACCTGTTGTGTCGGAGATTGAAGGGTAGAATCTTTGCTGTAGGTGAAGAGCTTATAATGCCCAGGCCGCAAAAAGCGAAACTCATACCAGCCGTCGTAATCGGTACGAAAATCGTCGGAATAGACTTGGTCTTCGCCATAGATGATGTACACTCGCTGGTCTTGGGCGAAATATTCTCGAATAAATACGGTGAAAGATGCGTTATAGTCCCTGACCCGAACGCGTCCTCGAATACTGGCATTTCCTCCTTCTCCTGCAGGTTTTTCGCAGGCAGAAAGGAGAAAAACCGTTATAAAAAGTACCGAAAGGCTTCTGTAAAACATAGGTTATGGTAGAAGGGGTAAGGATTCTGCTTGAATCACCTGTCGGTTTTCATCATTATATAGAAAAGCGACCAGATGTAATTGGGCCGGGTTCCATTTTCCCGGATCAATCTTGATGCCGAACCCTAACGTTGTATCTGCTCCGGAGGCCAAAGTAGAACCGGGAATGGCGGAACCCCAAATGCTGCTTACAGGCGCACGAAGAATATAGCTATGGTTATAATCCGGAATGTCTTCTACCGGTGCGTCATAGTCTTTTTGCCAATTGATAAAGTTGTTTTCTGTAAGGTAAACGACCAATCGAGTGGTGGTGGGAAGTGCGTTGAGTCCACGGGCATTAACAAAAACGCAGGCGGACGAGTCTGCAGGGGTGTAATTGGTTTGGATTTGTAAATCGGCATCCGGTGGGGTGGCCAATAAATCATTAACCAGTTGTCCCCAATTGGTGTGAGAAATCACAATAGAGCCATTGTTTGGAATTCGGTTGACCAATCCTTTTGGAATGCCGGAAGCAGAAACGCCAAACGTTTCATCAATGGCTTTGGCAATCGGGGTGCGAAAGTCGTAAGTAAACTTGCTGCCGTTCATGGGAACGGTAAACGGAATGGAGAATTCGGAATGTAAGGCCAACCCTACCACCCGGCCATTGTTGGCTTCCACCAACGCTTTAAGGGTTTCTCCTGCACGGGGACAATTTCCGCAGCGATGTCCGGTGAAATCCTCAAGTAAGACTTTTCTTACCGGATTGGTTCGTGGGGTAAAGGCGGGTGGATTTTCTAAGCAAGGAAATGGATTTTGGCTTCCATCGCCATCCGGGTTTTCGATATAATCGCAACCGCTGGCCAAAACCAGT
>CAZRHR010000032.1:0-28682 GCA_964599915.1 uncultured Candidatus Competibacteraceae bacterium
GAATACTTGAACCCTGACAAACCGCTACTGTTCCCGAAGGGGAAATTACCGGAGCCGCAGGCGTAGGATTTACAGTAACAGCAATCGCATTGGAAACCGACGAGGTGCATGCGCCCGCAATTTCTTGCACCGTATAATTGCCCGTAGTGCTGGTGGTAATGCTGGCGCCAGTAGCTCCTGTGCTCCAGAGAAGATTAGGTCCACCTGAAGAACTAATCGTTACACTTCCGCCTTGACAAAACGTGGTTGGACCAGCCGCGGTGAGGGTAGGTGCAGAAACAGGAGTGACGGTGATGGGCACAGCGGTTCGACTGCTCACACAAAGGGCGGGCGCGGTTAAGGAATGGGTGCCATCTGCATATCCTGCAGTTTCGCTAGAACCTCCAAATTGTCCACTCCCCTCATAATGAAAATACCAACGGTTATACCATGGAGCGTAGGTCATACAAGCCATGTCGCTTAAGTTCGAAAACGTGGCCAACGTAGTGGTGGTTCCACCAATGGTATGACGCGCAATGGTGGAGCTATTTTGCACAAAAATGACCCGATATTGGCTTCCAGTATATTCAGCAATTCCCCAGCGAGACCAATTTTCTGCGGTGGCAGCTGAAAAAGTACCGGTGCCCAGGTTAGTTACTTGTCCAGATGGAAGATCTACACGGAAAAAGGTGTTGGCAGGCGTTCCGCTACCCGTATGGAGGATCACAAAGCCAGCACCTGCGAAAATAAATGCATTGTTTCCGCTTCCCATCGTAAAGGTGGTCGAAAGAGGAATAATGGTAGAACCAAGGGTAAGATCAGCATTTAAAGTGCGAATACTCGTCACATTAAAAGAAGTTGAAGTACCGATGGGGTCAGATGAGCCATTCCATAAAGTATATAAAGTACCACTTCCGGATAAATCGCTGAACAAACCATCTCTTCGTGTTAGAGACACAGGACTTGTAAGTCCGGGCATGTTATAACGAACCGTGTTATTGTCTCCTGTGTAATAATAGTATTGTTGGGTTACTGCAATCCCCCCCCGGTCATCACCGGTCAAAGAATTATGATCAGTGGTGAAACCACCGGTTGCGGCCAAAGAATTAACCGTAAAGATGGGCGTACTGGAACCGGCGGTAGATTCCACATAATAGGTGGTGCTGTTGGTCAATGTAGGCGTAGTAAAACTAGCCGTGGTTGCGATAGAAGATCCACCGGACGCTTGGGTAAACCAAGCATAAGAACTTCCACCGGAGGCTGTCAAGGTTGTAGCCGTGCCACAAGCCGGAGCTGTATTTCCGGACACAGTTGGACCGGGTAGCGGATTTACGGTTACAGGGACTGCCGTACGCGCCGAAGTGCATTGATTCCCTCCTACACTCGCTCCTACTTGGGTTAAGAAAGCCGTGGCAATCGATTGGGCTGAAGCATTATTGATGAAAAAACCAGAAGAACCGGCGTATAATAGATAATAAATTCGGGTAGAGGCCCCCAAATTGTTGATGTCATGATTGGATTGGTCAGAATTGGTAGAAAAAGTATGAGTGGCCGAACTATTTTGGGGAATAATCATCATTTGATTGATGGAGGGATCCCCAGCGTTATACACACGTTTTAGGAAGACATTATACGTTTGGCATCCAACCGTTACGTTAAAGGTTGTACCATCTACAGCACCACCTCCATCTGCCCCATTATTACCGGTAATAAAAAAGCTTGACACGTTATTCATGTTGGCCACCATGATAAACATTCCATTCACTTTACGGGTAAAATACTGGCCACCAGAACCAAATGCGGCAGAATTCTGAATGAGATTATCGCTGTATGCAATAGAACTTTGAAGGTTGGTATTCAAAAAGTTTCCGCCATCATACATGTCATTTCCCCCATCACTAATGCTCGTGCCTGTAATTCCATCAGAAAAAAGGTACATGTTGGGGATTTGGGAGGTAATAGCCGTGAAATTGGCATTAAAATTCGAAAGAATAGTAGATAAGGCGGCTTGGCTACAAGCCGATCCAAGGGATTGATCTACATAATAAGTAGTGGAAGAAGTAAGGGTCGGGGTAGTAAAGGTGCTACCCGTGGCTAGAGACGTTCCACCGGTTGCCGCGGCATACCAGCCGAAATTTCCTGCACTTCCGCTCGCAGTGAGGGTGGCAGTATTTCCACAATTGGTCGAAACAGGCGCTGCAGTGGGTGCAGAAGGTGGAGGACTCGTATTTACAGTTATGCTTGCACACCCGCTGCTAAACTGTGTACCATTGTAATTTCGTGCAAAATAGGTAGTGGTTCCGGATGGCGTCACGGTGATGGGATTGCCCGTTCCAACCAATGAACTTCCACAACCGCCGGTGTACCAATACACGGTGGAAGAAGCTCCTGTGGCCGTCAAGGCCACAGGATTTCCTGCGCAAACCGTAGAAGAACCAGCTGTAATTCCTGTTGGATTGGCAGGCGGACCCGTTGAATAATCCACACGCAGGTAAACTATGTTTCCAGAACCAGAACTTTGGTTTACACCGTCATGGTAAGCAAAGCTGGTACCACCTGAAACCCAGCCCATGCCAATGGCAAACCAGCCTTGGCTCAAAACACTGCTCATGTAGGAAATAGCATCATTGTTCAATGGCGCTGTTCTCCATGCAACACTGCTTGTGGCATATAAAAAAGAAGCATTGTAGACCACACCATTGTAGGATTCGCTGTATAGTGTAGAAGCACTTGCAGGAACAGGATCATTGATCATACGCCGAATGGCACAATATTTTGGCGTACTGTTTCCGGTTCCTGTATAGTGATATCCATAGTAGGTGATGCTGTTAATGTTGCTACCCAAAGGAATACCCGAGATATCAAACTTGGCCCAACTGGCCGTAGAACTTGAAGTAATGCGCAAAAAACCGGAGGTTTTACCCGAACTTGAGGTTTGATATCCTGTCCAAAAACTGGTAAGGTTGGGTGTGTAATTTACGGTTGGATCTAAAGCCAATGGAAACACCCGCGCTTGGGCTCGCATCCAAGCTACATCAAAATAAGTGTATATGGAATAATTTTCTCCCGCTCCGGTCACTTCCATATCTCCCGAAATGGCCGACTCCATGCCACTTGCGTCATGGGCCAGCGGATTCGCAAATTCGAACAAAGGTTCGTCCTTATGCCATACCCAGTAACCGGAGGCCGTGGGCTTAATCTCCACAGGATAATTGAAATATATGTATTCTTTAAGTCGAATGCGATGCGCTTGGGCTGGTAAAGACGCTACCCAATCTGCATTGGGAATAAGGACATCCATTTTTCGCCCATCATTTTGCAAATGATATTTCACTTTTACACCCGCCTCCAGGCTTTGATACACCACTGAGGTGGCATAACGCTGAGGATAATTACTCTGCCCGAATGAAATTTGCTGGATAACCTGACCATGTACATCCAACACCTCCATGCCAGCCCATCGCTCATCCATGACCAGATCTTTGATTTGACTTTGAATCCCCTGCCCAATCAAATTCTCAGGAAAAAAAGTTTTTACACGGTTGGCTTCATTCGCAAACACATATCCGGGCATCTCCCCAAGAGAAAGTAACCGTAAGCCATTGTGAATATCCAGCCATTGACCTCCAGAAAAATAATGGATACTACCTGGTGCTATAAATGCCGATCTACTGCCGTCCTCATTGGAGAAAAACTTTGTGGTTTGGTTTCGCTCCTCTTTTAATTCTGACTTAAATTCTCCTTCCCAAGGCATTCCACCCTGAGACCACAACCAATTTGGCAAAGCCACAACAATAGCGAGTAGGAGTTTTTTCATGAATAATTTGATGAGTTGGTTCAGAAAGTTAAGTTTCTATTAAACTATCTAACAAAAAACTTAACCTTAATACAAGTTATGAAGTTTACCTCAATTTAAAATTAACCATTCATCATGTTTTTTCATTAAGTTTTTTAATGATTACCGAAAAGTGTTTTCATGCTTTGTTCATTCAATTATGATTGTATATTTGCCCCATGAAAGTTTTCGTAACCATGCATCATCATCATATCCAGCTCTTGGCGAGCGGGGTTGATGCTGCATGGTAATATCCATCATAACATTTCACCTGGCCCGCCGAGTTTTCGGCGGGCTTTTTTTTTGCCCCATGACAAAGACAAAACCTTTACTCAAACTGGCCATTCAGAAATCCGGCCGCCTGCATGACGAAACCATGGACCTCATAGACCGATGTGGCATCCATGTGTCCAAAGGTCAAGATCAACTGAAGCTAGAGGTCAAAGACTTTCCCATGGAGCTTTTACTTCTGCGTCACCAAGATATTCCACGCTATTTAGCCACCGGCGTAGCTGATGCCGCCATTCTAGGTGAAAATGAAATCTTAGAAAACAAAGTTCGTCTAGACTTTAAGATGCAGCTTGGCTTCTCCACCTGCCGACTCTCCTTGGCCGTTCCAGAACACTTGCCCTATCCGGGATTATCCTATTTTCATCAAACAGCCATCGCCACCTCTTACCCCAATAGCCTACGTCAATTTTTACATGAACAAGACATCGAAGCCACCATTCATGAAATTTCCGGTTCCGTTGAAATTGCACCACAAATTGGTCTGGCACAAGGAATTTGCGACCTGGTTTCTACCGGAAAAACCCTGAAATCGAACGGCTTGAAAGAAGTAGAACTGGTGTACCGCTCTCAAGCTATTTTGGCCGCTTGCACATCCTCCCCTATCCTTTCTGAATTGGCTTTCAGAATCAAAACCGTTCAACATGCAGAACGCAACAAATACGTGATGCTCAATGTCCCTTCTGAACGAATAGAAGAGGTAAAAGCCTTGCTTCCAGGTATCAAAAGCCCTTCTATTCTTCCGCTCATGGAGCCTGGCTGGGTGTCCGTACATTCTGTGATTTCCGAAACTGATTTCTGGTCCAAAATCCAAACACTCAAAGCCTATGGCGCTGAAGGTATTTTGGTCCTCCCTATTGAAAAAATGATTGCTTAACACTTTTCACCATGATGAAATCTATTCTGCTCAACAACCTTTCTCAAGCCCAAGGCTATTTGCAACGTCCTGGCGAATCGGCTTCCACCTTAGAACAGGCCGTAGATGCCATTTTCAAAGCCGTGGCTCAACGTGGAGATCATGCCATTCGTGAATTCTCCATGGCCTTTGATGGTATCAATCCGGAGAACATCGAAGTAAGCTTGGAGGAAAGAAAAACAGCCATCCAAAAACTGGATCCTCAGGTAAAATCAGCCATGGACCTAGCTGCCCGTAACCTGCGTATTTTTCATGAAGCGGGAAAAGCGGCGTCTCTTTCTCCCGTTCAAACCAGTGAAGGGATATGGTGCAGCCAAATCATTAGACCCATTCCATCGGTGGGTCTTTATATTCCTGGTGGAACTGCGCCATTGTTTTCTTCGGTTTTAATGCTAGGAATTCCGGCCCAATTGGCAGGAGTTCCGGAACGCATTCTTTGCACCCCGCCAAGCGCAACAGGCGGAATTCACCCAGCCATCGCTTATGCTGCTGAACTTACCGGCATCCAAAGAATTTTTCAAATTGGAGGTATTCAGGCCATTGCAGCCATGACAATTGGTACGACTACCGTTCCGGCCGTAGTCAAAATTTGCGGTCCAGGCAACCAATACGTTACAAAAGCCAAGGCTTATGCACAACAAATGGGCGTGGCCATTGATGTACCTGCAGGGCCAAGTGAAGTGATGATCTGGGCAGACCAAGAGGCTTCGGTGGAATATATCGCCGCTGACCTTCTGGCGCAAGCAGAACATGGACCAGATTCTCAAGTCTTTTTATTGGTACCTAACCAAGCCATGGCAGACGAGGTAAACCAAGCGTTGAAACAACAACTGAGCGATCTACCACGTGCTGATATCGCTCGAAAAGCACTGCATAATGGAGCCATATTTATTGTAAACGATACATCCTTGGCTTTGGACATCATCAATAACTATGCGCCGGAACACCTCATGTTGGCGCAGAGAAATCCTGAACAATGGCTTCCATTCATTCAAAATGCCGGTTCTATTTTTCTTGGAGATTTGGCGCCAGAAAGTTTTGGTGATTATGCGAGCGGAACCAATCACACCCTGCCTACTTCCGGTTTCGCCAAAGCGTACGGTGGTGTATGTGTAGATACTTTCACCAAAAAAATTCAAGTGCAATCCATTGAACCCAAAGGTCTAACGGGTCTCGCACAAACCGTCATCACCATGGCCCGTGCCGAAGGTTTGGAAGCCCATGCAAGGGCTGTGACCATTCGCTTAAACCAATAACCCAAGCCAAATGAAACAATGGATAAAACCACACCTTCTTGAACTTGAACCTTATGCTTCAGCAAGAAGCCTGGGTGAAATACAAGACGGCATTTGGCTGGATGCCAATGAAAATCGGTGGGGAAATGTTTTGCAAAAAAACGCTTGGGCGCGCTACCCAACTTATCAACCCAAATTACGAACACTTTGGGCCGGCTTTTTAGATATTCCACCGGATCAACTTCTGCTTACCCACGGATCGGATGAAGGCATTGATTTGATTTTCAAATTATGTGGTTCTCCGGGTGATGTGGTTTGCAGTTTCTCCCCCACTTATGGGATGTATCGCGTCATGGCCAACATTTATGCTTGTCCTTGGTTTACCATTCCTTTAACTGAACTATTTGAATTGCCTTCGAATTTTACCTGGCCTGTGGGGGCAAAACTTCTTTTCATTTGTAGGCCCAATAACCCTACCGGAAATAGTTTTTCTTTGGAAGAACTCCGTCGGCTCATCCAAAGTTTCCCCGGCTTGGTGGTCATAGATGAAGCCTATCAGGAATTTTCCAACCAACCTTCGGCCATTCAACTTTTACCCAAATTTCCTCAATTGCTCGTGATGCGCACCCTTAGTAAAGCCTTTGGTTTGGCTGGACTTCGACTGGGTGCCTTGGTGGCAGCGCCAAACACGATCCAATGGCTCAGGAAAATTCAATTGCCCTATCCCATCACTGCGCCAAGTTTAGAAGCAGGAGCAGATGCCCTGCGACAAACTTCATGGATGCAACAAAAAGTTGAGGGTGTGAAAGAACAAAGACAATTTGTTTATCAAAGACTAATGGATATGCCCGGCATCATCAAGGTTTTCCCCTCTGAAACCAATTTCCTTTTGTTTCAAATGGAGGAACCTACCCCATTTGTCGCTTTTGCAAAACAAAATGACCTTGTGCTCAGAGACCGCAGTCAAGAAGCAGGGTGCCATGGCTGTGTGAGGGTAACCATTGGATTACCCGAAGAAAATTTACGCTTCCTACAAATTCTTAATGACTTTTTATCACTATGACCTCGCTCCTATATATTGACCGTGACGGAACCCTATTGCTAGAACCGGAAGATTTTCAAATTGACCGGGTAGAAAAATTCGCCTTTGTACCCGGTGTAATTTTAGCGTTGAAGCAATTAGTAAGAGCCGGAAAATGGAAACTAATTTTAGTTTCCAATCAGGATGGATTGGGTTCGGAAGCGTATCCTGAATCCGCGTTTCTTCCTTTACAGGAATTAATGTTACGCACATTGGCAGGTGAAGGCATCCATTTCGATGAAATTCACATTGATAAAAGCTGGCCACAGGACCAAAGTCCCAACCGTAAACCCGAAATCGGTATGTTGACCCATTGGGTCACCCAAGGATTTTGTAAAGAAACCAGTTTTGTCATTGGGGACCGCCTTACCGACCTTGCCTTGGCCAAAAATCTTGGCTGTAAAGGTATTTTACTTCGCTCCAATCCAAACCTGGAGCATACCGATTTCAGCCCGTCCATTCCAGATGAACTCAAGGATGTGCTGGCCCTTGAAACTAACACATGGGAAGATATTTGCGCTTTTCTTTTGGTCAGAAAAGCCAGTACACACCGCATCACAAAGGAGACCCACATTCAATGCACCTTGGTGCTCGATGGAACAGGACAATCCAATATTCAGACTGGAATTGGCTTTTTTGACCACATGTTGCAGCAATTGGCCACCCATGGCGGCATGGATGTGTATTTAAATGCCACAGGCGATTTACACGTGGACGAACACCACCTCATTGAAGATGTGGCCCTTACATTGGGACAATTGTTCAAGGAGGCACTTGGAGATAAAATAGGCATCCAGCGGTATGGATTTGAACTCCCTATGGATGAGGCAAGGGCTGGCGTTCGATTAGACATGAGTGGACGATACCATTTTCGTTGGAAGGCCAAATTCAGCAAAGAAAAAATTGGTGCGTTTCCCACAGATATGTTGCCTCATTTCTTTTCCTCGTTTGCCATGGCCGCAGGTATGAATTTGCACATGCGCGCCGCCGGAACCAATGACCACCATGTGGCAGAAGCCCTGTTTAAAGCGTGGAGCAGGGCGCTGAAACAAGCTTGTGCGCGGCAAGAAAATGACCAAATAATTCCATCCAGCAAAGGGGTGATATGATAGCAATCGTAGATTATGGGGCGGGCAATACGGGTTCCGTGGTGAATGCCCTAAATTATCTTGGGTTTTCCGCCACACTGACGCATGACGCAGAGACGCTCTCAAAGGCCGAAAAAGTCATTTTCCCGGGGGTAGGACATGCGGAAAAAGCCATGAACCAAATCGTGCAAAAAGGTTTGGACAAAGTGATTCCACAGCTCACCCAACCCTTTCTTGGCATTTGTTTGGGGATGCAGCTACTCGGCAAAGAAAGCCAAGAAGGACAGGTGGCAACCCTGGGCATCATACCATTTACTACCAAACGGTTCGACCTGCCCTTACCCGTTCCACACATGGGTTGGAATCAAGTAACAGAAAGGGAAAAAGGGAAAAAACTGGGGCATTTTTATTTTGTGCATAGCTATTATGTCCCGCTGGGTCAATGGACCCAATGGGAAACACAATATTATCATCCTTTTTCTGCGGCCGTGAAGCATCAGAATTTCTTTGGGGTTCAGTTTCACCCGGAAAAATCCGGCAACCGAGGATTACAATTACTTAAAAACTTTCTTACCTCATGCAACTTATTCCAGCCATAGACCTTATGGGCGGACAAGTGGTCCGACTTTCGAAAGGTGATTTCTCTAAAGCTGAGATTTACCCCGGGACACCACTCGATTGGCTCAAGCGCATCGAAGACACAGGCTTAACTCGTGTTCACCTGGTGGATTTAGAAGGCGCACGCACCGGCCTTCCCGTTCAAGCCACATTGCTCAGGACATTGGCAGAGCAAACCCATCTTTCCATAGACATTGGCGGAGGGATTCGCCATCGTGAAACCGTGGCCACTTACCTTGGAGCAGGGGCAAAATGGATTTCCCTTGGCACATCCATTTTAACTCAACCGCAGGAAGTAATGGCGTGGATCCGGGAGTTTGGGGCCGATGCTTTTATACTTGGTGCCGATGTAAAAGAGGGCTATTTGGCCACGCATGGATGGACAAAAAATTCAAATTTCAGCCTAAAAGAAGGCCTTCAGCCATTTTTAGCACAAGGAGTACAAGAGGTCATTTGCACCGACATCAGCAAGGATGGCATGCTCATGGGGCCGGCCTTTGCATTGTATAAAAACTGCATGGACCTCTACCCAACCGTAAAATGGGTCGCAAGCGGAGGCATTAGTTCTGAAGCTCATTTGATACAACTTCAACAAATGGGGCTCAGCGGGGCCATCATAGGCAAAGCCTTGTATACAGGCGCATTAAGTCTATCCACCTTAGCCAAACTCCAAAAACAGTGGCCCCATGCTTACTAAACGCATTATTCCTTGCCTGGACGTAGCCCATGGGAAAACAGTAAAGGGCACACAATTCTTGGATTTAAAGGACATGGGTGACCCTGTAAAACTGGCGCAATCCTATGCGGCATCAGGTGCAGACGAGCTGGTTTTTTTGGATATCAGCGCAAGCCAAGAAGAAAGAAAAACACAACATCGCTGGGTAAAGGAAGTGGCCGAAAAGCTTTTCATCCCTTTTACGGTAGGAGGTGGCATTCGTTCAGTGGAAGATGCAGGGGCACTGCTGGCCTTAGGAGCCGATAAAGTTTCATTGAACACCGCCGCCTTGGACCAGCCAGAGCTCATCACCCAACTGGCGGAGACTTTTGGTAGTCAAGCCGTGGTGGTAGCCATTGACACGAAACCCAATGTCCAAGGAAACTACGAAGTGTATGGACAAGGTGGCAGAAAAAAATATCCTGTTTCGGCTAAAGCCTGGATTCAAGAAGTGCAGGAAAGAGGCGCGGGTGAAATCTTACTCACCTCCATCCATCTGGATGGAACCCAAACTGGATTCGACTTGAATTTAATTCAACAGATTCGGCAGCAAGTACGTATCCCCATCATCGCCTCCGGTGGGGCGGGAAAAAAGGAAGACTTTGTTCCCATTTTGTCTGAAAACATGGCCGATGCAGCACTAGCGGCAGGAATTTTTCATCGTGGCCAAGTGACCTTGAATGAAGTAAAAAACTATGTAGCAAAACACCGTATTCCTATCCGGCTATGAACAACCCTATTTTTAAAGATAAAAATCATTTAATCCCTGTGGTGGTGCAGGATGCTTACACCTTACAGGTACTCATGCTGGCTTATACCAATAAAGAAACATGGAGACTCACTTTGGAAGAAGGCCATGCCGTTTTCTTTTCTAGAAGCCGACAAACCATTTGGAGAAAAGGAGAAACAAGTGGAAACACCCTAAAAGTAGAAAGCTGGAAAGTCGATTGTGATGGAGATACCCTTTTGTTGAAGGTACTTCCCGCCGGTCCGGCATGTCACAGGGGAACCATGACCTGTTTTGACAAGGAAAATAATGAAGAATCGCCACAGGCAAACTTCAGTTTTCTTTCTACGTTATGGGCTTGTATTGAACAGCGTAAAGCGGAGGCGCAAATCACAAGTTACACCTATCAATTGCTTCAAGGCAGCATGAGCAGGGCGGCCCAAAAAGTGGGTGAAGAAGGGCTTGAAGTGGCTTTAGCCGCCGTCCAAAAGGAACCTAATGAGATTCGGGAAGAATCTGCAGATTTACTTTATCACCTGTTGGTATTGTGGAAAAAAATGGACCTTGAACCGGAATCTGTCATGGAAATTTTGAAACAGAGACATACTTCCTTCGGGCCAAGAAACACACAAAACCAAGGCTAAATAGCATCTAGGATGAGATACATCGGTAAACCCCGCGCCCGGATTGCAGGGGAAAGCCCGGAACCCGAGCCCGTAGGGCGAAGGGTGAGGACTTGTACCGGAAAGCCGGAAATGCGCGCCAAAAAAAATTAACGAACCAAGCTTACGTTTCCGTAAAACTCATGTTCTTCGCCGAACATGTCGCGCACTACGGCACGATACACATAAACATCTTGTTTGGCCTTTTCACGGTTGTAAGTTCCATCCCATCCTTTCATCATGGGTTCAAGGTTTTTCAGGTGGACAATTTCGTCCCCCCAACGGGTATAGACCCAAAGGTTGGCTTCTACAATTCCGCGTCCATGGATTCGGAAAGTTTCATTCATTCCGTCGCCGTTAGGCGTAAAGGTATTTGGAATGAAAATGGTAAAGTCGGGTGACACACGCACCACTTTCACCGTGGTATCTGTGCAACCAAATTCATTGGAAACAAAAAGGGTGATGTAATGGGTACCGGAATCAGCTATAAATGTGTGTAAAAAGTCAGGGGAAGCATAGCTGGCACCATCCGAAAGGGCGTATTGCCAAGACATAGCACCGAGAGACAAGTCCATCACACGAATTTGAGGACTCACTGCGGTAGGGAAAGGGGGATCATAAGAAAAGTCTGCCACTGGTTTTGGATGCACCAAAATATAATTGGTGTAGGTGATACTTGTATCGCATCCTTTGTCGGAGGTGGCTTGCAAGGTGACGGAGTATTGTCCATCCTGCTGATAAAGGTTGGCAGGATTCGCCAAACTGCTGCCGTTCCCGTCGCCCATGGTCCAGTTCCAAGTGACAATCTGATTTCCCGTAGGAATGGTAGAGGTATTGGTAAATTGTACGAGGAGGGGCTGACATCCCACGATGGGCGTGGCAGAAAATCCGAGTACAGGACGTGGCCAAACGGTGGCGGGCTGAGTAATTTGTGTGACACAACCAAAGTCAGAGGTCGTGGTCAAGGTTACGGGCCAAGTTCCAAAGGTGGGGAAAATGAAATTGGGGGAGGTAAAGTTCGAATTGGCAACGCCTGAGTTCCCAAAATTCCAGCTATGGGTTGCGATAGCGCCTGAAGAAATGGTGGAATTATTCAAAAACACAGAGTTGTCACCACGGCATACGCTGTTGATGGTGAAAGCTGGGACAGGATTTGGATGTACGGTTACTTGTCCGGTGGCGGTATCAGCGCAACCATCGGCACTGACAACAATGAGTTGTAAGGGGTAGGTTCCCGGGCTTCCATAGGTATGGTTGAAAGCGGCAGTTTGTGCGTTATTGCCGTCCCCTAAATTCCAGTTCCATTGCGCCACTTGGCCATTGGTTACCGTGGTTTGGTCTTGAAAGGGTGTGGGCGTTTGGTGACAAACATTGGTCGCTTGAAAAGCCGCTACAGGCCAATGATAATTGACATAAGGAAAAACCAAAGTGTCGCGACAGTTTTGGTCAGTAACCACTTCAAGGGTAACATTCCAGTTGCCGTTGCCTGCATAGGTATGGGTAGGCTGTGTAAGATTTGACGTGTTTCCGTCTCCAAAATTCCAAAGGTGATTTTGGATGAAACTTGGGGCCGCCACGGAGGATTGATTCGTAAATGGAGCTATCATACCGCAAGCGGGTGGCAAAGTAAAAGCGGCACTGGGCTTAGGCGGAACGCTGGCTTGTACTGTTGCCGTATCTGAACAACCACCGGGACCGGTTACTATTAAAGTGACTGGGTAGGTGCCATGGGTTGCGTAGTTGTGAACCGGATTTTGCAAAGATGAGGTTTGCCCGTCTCCAAACTGCCAAGCCCAAGTAGATAAGGTTGAATTCTGAATAGTGGTTTGGTCAGTAAATGTAAAGGGCAGGCCGAAACAGGTCTGGGGAGCACTGAATGCCGCGTTCGGGATGGAATAATTGGTGAATGCCTGAACGGCGGTATCACGACATCCTTGATTGGAAATGGTAATTAATTGAATATTGTAAGTACCCGGTGAGGTGTAGGACTGGGTTGGATTCACGGCCTGCGAAGTTTGGCCGTTGCCCATGTTCCAGTTGTTGGTAACAATTTGTCCGGGTGCGCCAATGGTAGACGTATTGGTAAATGTATTTACCAGTCCACAAGAAGCAGGCAAGGTAAAGGATGCCACGGGAGTGGGCGGAATGACAATGGGATTGGTGGTGGTTTGGTTACAGCCTCCGGGACCGGTTACCGTGAGGGTTACGGTATAATTGCCAGGTTGAGGATAAGTATATACAGGAGAAGCAGCCGTGCTTACGCTGCCATTCCCAAAATTCCATTGATGGGTAAGTTGTCCGCCACCTTGTAGGCTGCTTTGGTTGGTAAATGTGGTGGGCGAGCCATGACAAGTCTGGGGAGCAAGAAACTGCGCAGTTGGTGTGCCATACACCGTAAATGGTTGGGTGATGGTATTGGTGCAACCTTGGGAACTTGTGGCTGTGAGGGTCACATTATAAGTGCCTAAGGTGGAATAATTGGTGGTTGGATTAATTTGTGTGGACGTTTGTCCATTGCCGAGGTTCCATTGGTAGGAATTGATGTTTCCCGGCGCGGGAATGGTCGATGTATTGGTGATTTGTCCTACAAGACCGCAAGGTGGTGGTAGAGTAAACCCAGCAACGGGCGTAGGAACCACGTTCACGACTTGGGTAGCGGTATCGCGGCAGTTACCCGGACCTGTGGTAATAAGCGTTACTGTATAAGAGCCGGTTTGGCCGTAAGTAATGGTTGGCGCGGCGGTATTAGAAATCATCCCATTGCCAAAAGTCCATTGGTGTGTCATTTGACCACCACCCTGTAGGGTACTTTGGTTATTGAATTGTGTAGCAGAACCATGGCAGGTTTGGGGCGCGGTAAATTGTGCGTTGGGCGTACCGTACACTGTAAACGGCTGGGTAACGGAATTAGTACAACCCTGAGCAGAAGTGGCCGTCAGTGTAATGTTGTAGGTACCCAGACTGGAATAATTGGTTACAGGATTGATTTGGTTAGACGTTTGTCCATTGCCTAAATTCCATTGGTAGGTAGCAATGGTTCCAGGTGCAGCGATGGTGGAAGTATTGGTCAATGGCCCTACCAAACCGCAAGGTGGTGGAAGGGTAAAGCCAGCAACGGGCGTGGGCACCACGTTCACAACTTGGGTGGCGGTATCGCGACAGTTACCCGGCCCGGTTGAAATCAAGGTGATGGTATATGTTCCTGTTTGGGCGTAGGTCACGGACGGCGAGGTCTGGGTAGACGTTTGTCCATTCCCGAAATTCCATTGGTGGGTTAAAGCTGCGTTTCCTGTAATGTTGGTGGTATTGGTCATTTGCGTAGCAGAACCCAAGCAGGTTTGCGGTGCGGTAAAATTGGCGTTAGGAATGGCATTGACGACCACTTGTTGGAAAATGGTGTCGCGACAATTGCTGTTGTCTGTGACAATGAGGCGAACGTTGTAAGTTCCGGGCGCGCTGTAGGTGTGGGTTGGGTTTTGTAAGGTAGAGGTTTGACCATTGCCAAAGTTCCAGTTCCAAGCGGTGAGTGTACCGGGCGCGGAAATGGTTGAGTTGTCCGTGAATTGTTTGGTGAGGCCACAGTTTTGGGAAACAGTAAAGCCAGCATTGATAACCGGTGGAACGGTTACGGGTAAAACGACTGTATCGCGACATCCGGCCGGTGCGATGGCAATAAGGGTTACGTTGTAATTTCCGGGCTGGGTGTAGGTATGGGTTGGTGTAGGACCTGAACCCGTGTTGCCATCTCCAAAATTCCAATTCCATTGAGAAACGAAGGAATTAGGAACGGTGGTTTGGTCTGTAAACTGTATGGTTCCGTTACACTGATTAGCAGTAGCAAACGTGGCGTTTGGAACAATGGGACTGAGCAAGGTAGACAAAGTAGCCGAACAGCCCATAACGGAGGTGATGGTACATTCGTAGGTAGTTCCTCCTGGAACAGGATTATTAATAACGATGGTCTGGCTATTGGAGATCACGGTGGGACTTCCTTGAATACGCCAAGCATAGGAGGCAAAACCAGCTGGAGCAGAAAGGGAGGCAATGGTATCCCCTACACAATAATCCACACTAATTTGAAGCGGCTTACAATCGGCTACTAAATATCCGTAGCCATAGTGACCGGATAAGCTGCAATCTCCTGTTCGCGCCTCAATGGTCACTTGCTGTCCCAATTGAGGAAGCAACGAAACACCCACTTGGGTCCAAGGACGCCAGCGAACGCTTCCTTGGCTTTGAAAACCAGGTATACCACCGCCAGCTGCCACGATGTACTGCGTACAGGGAATAATTCCACCATTCTGGTTGGTTACCCGTAATTCAAACCTAGGCTGCTGGGTAGGTGTGTGCCCCGGATCTTGAAGCACTACGGCAAAATTGTAGATGAAAAGAGAATTCTGAGGAGTTACTGTAAACGTGTACGACAAACCCTCTGCTTGACGTCCAGTTCCGGAGTTACCTAAA
The DNA here is from genome assembly GCA_964599915.1 of uncultured Candidatus Competibacteraceae bacterium. GTDB lineage: Bacteria > Bacteroidota > Bacteroidia > CAIKAF01 > CAIKAF01 > CAZRHR01. The sequence continues at coordinate 15,609 of CAZRHR010000032.1, forward strand.
CGAGCCGAACGGGTAAATCCAGGAGGAACGCGGGGCAACGCACCAACAACCGCATCATTTCCCCCTGTTTCAATAGTATGACGCCCATTTACAATACCGGCTGTTGGCAAATTGATGGGACAGCAAGTGCCCGTTCTGCCTGCCCAGTTGGTAAAATTACCCATGGTCAAGTCCGCATTGGGACAGCCAAAATTGCTGGATTGGGCAGCAACCTTTACTCCCAAAGACAGCAAAAAAACATAAATTAATAGCTGAAAACGGGTAAGGGTATATGGCATGCGGTTTGTGTTTCTTTGCAATAAAGATATTAACTATCTGATTAAATATGAACACAAGTGCAAAAAAAATCATACGGTATTAATGTAAGATTCATCCCATGGACAATCTCAAACTTTTATTTCATAATGAGAGCGAAAGGCAAAAAACACTTCATCACTAAACATAATTTATGTAGCATATTAAAATAATCAAAAAATTAAAACTTTAAACCCTACACGCTACCCATGAAGCCTTCATTTCACATAATAATGTATCAATAAACCAATGCCTATACGCCGCAACTTTGCATTAGATTTCGTAACACTTTAGTGTTTTATTTATTTCAGTTCTTCTATCTTGAATTCCTTTTTTATGTTTCCCATGCCGGTCAAATCCACACCTATTTTAAAAAGTCAGAATTATCTTCTGAGAGCATTTAAGCCCCAAGACATTCACTTCGTTTTCCAAGGACTATCAGACCCCGAAGTAGTGCAATATTATGGTGTTCAATATGATACCTTAGAAGCAACAAAGGCCCAAATGGAGTTTTTTCAAACCATTTTAAATGAGGGAACGGGAGTTTGGTGGGCCATCACAGACGTGGACCAAGGCAGTTTTCTCGGCGCCATTGGCATTAACAACCTAGAAACCCAACACAGAAAGGCGGAATTGGGATACTGGTTGCTAAAAACGCACTGGGGCAAAGGCATCATCCAGGAAACAGCGCCTTCGGTCCTTCACTATGCTTTTGAACAACTTGGACTTCATCGACTGGAGGCTTGGGTAGAACATGACCATTTCAAAAGTAAAAAACTGCTCGAAAAGCTTGGTTTTAAATATGAAGGAACGCTTTGGGATAGCGAAATCAAAAACGGAGCATTCATCAGCCTAGATGTTTTTGCTTTACGCAAACCATGATAACCCATCCTCCCTCCCACCTTTCCCCTAAAAAGGGGATTGTGGCCTAGCTTTTGAAACCCGAAATTCGCCTTGTTTAAAATCAATCTAAATAACGTGATGAGAACTTGGTTTCTATTTTGTCTGTTGACCACCACATGGATCATGGGCTGTAAATCGCCTTCCCAAGAACAAACTAAACCCACTAAAATCATTGCTTTGGGCGGGTCGGTCACAGAAACCATTTTTGAACTGGGACTAGACTCCTTAATCGTGGGCGTGGACGTAACCTCCACTTACCCGGCCACCTTAGCACACCTTCCACGGGTGGGCCATGTCCGCGGACTGTCAGCTGAAAAAATGATGGCCCTACAACCTACGCTTATCTTAGATGGCGCAGGCATGGCGCCAGATGTGGAACAGCAACTTATCGGAGGAGGGATCGAAGTGGTTCGCTTGCCACTGGCCAACCAAACCGATAGCGCTTTTGCCCAATTCCGACAAATAGGTGCAGTGCTCAATAAAGCCAAAGAGGCCGAAGACCTTGTTTTGGCCAATCAGGAAAAACTCGCTTCCTTGAACCGACTCAAAGACACCACCACTTGGTCACCCAAAGTCGTGTTCATATACAGCCGCGGACAAGGCAACCTCACCGTGGCGGGCGCCAACACCCAAGCAGATGCGATGCTTCAACTGGCAGGCGCCACTAATCCCTTTCAAAGTCAATTTGAAGGTTTTAAACCGCTCACGGCGGAGGCCATGGTCACAGCATCCCCGGACATCCTGTTTCTATTTACAGACGCCTACGAAGCCATGGGCGGAATGGATGGCCTCTTGGCCGTTCCCGGTGTAGCAGCCACGCCCGCAGGAACAAACCAACGCGTGGTTCATTTAGATGGGCATTTCGCCACAGGATTCGGACCGCGTTTTGCAGAAGCCGCCACTACCCTATTTCAAATGTTTCATGCTGCCCCACGCCCATGAGGCAAAGGCTGGTGTTATTGGTTTTATTTTTTCTAACCCCTGTGCTGGTGCTTCTGGCTGCCGGCACAGGTAGTTACCATATTCCCCCTGAATCCGTACTCCAAGCCTTTATGGCCGGTTTAACGGAACAAGACCTGTCCAAAACCGAAAGTGCTTACGTGCTATGGCATTTGCGCTTTCCACGCATTGGCATGGCCTTAGTCGTGGGCGCGGCACTTGGTATGGCGGGAACGTCGATGCAAGGTCTTTTCCGCAATCCACTCGTGAGTCCTGGACTTATTGGAATATCAGCAGGTGCCACCACCTTTGTGGCACTTTCCTTTGTCTTTGGCGGCATTTGGATTCAGGGACTGACCGGATTTTGGGGTGGATTTGGAATTTCCATGATTGGATTCTCCGGCGCCATGCTCACCCTTTTTTTAGCTTGGCACCTTGCTCGCCGAGCCAAAGGCAACCCAACCCTCAACCTCATTCTCACCGGCATTGCGCTTACGGCCATCGCGGAATCCATCGTTGGCCTAAGCCAATACTTGGCTACTGAAACGCAGTTGCGCTCCATTTTACATTGGCAATTGGGTAGTCTTAGCGGGGCCACCTATCCCAAATTATTGGTATTAATTTCCGTGACGGCACCTGCTGCTTTTCTGCTTTGGACCTTAGTGCCGGGCCTTAATGCCCTCGCTTTGGGCGAAGAAAATGCGATGGCGCTTGGCATACCCTTAAACGCATTACGTAAAAAAGTTTTAGTAGGTGCGGCCCTTTTGGTTGGAAGTACCGTAGCTTTTACAGGAATAATTGCCTTTGTAGGACTCGTAGTGCCTCATTTGGTTCGCCTGGTGACAGGCTCGGACCACCGGTTTGTTTTTCCGGGCGCGGCCCTGCTTGGCGCCAATTTACTGCTATTGGCAGATACCCTGGCGAGAAACCTTCATCACACCCAAGAAATCCCTTTGTCCATCCTTACTGCGCTTATGGGTGCACCCTTTTTACTTTATCTCATGTTCCGAAACCATACGTCCCATGCTTAAAGTGGATGACCTTTCTTTCAGGATTCAACAAAATCAATTGTTGGAACAGACCAGTTTTCAATGGAATGGCCCTGCTTTTCACGCCATCATTGGACCCAACGGGGCCGGAAAATCGACCTTACTCAAACTCTGCAGCGGCCTAATTGCGCCCACCACCGGCGAAATTTATTTGGAAAACAAGCCTTTATCTCAATTTTCCTCCACCCAACTTGCCAGACAAAGGGCCATGCTCACCCAACAACAAGATAGCCCTTTTCAATTTTCGGTCAGGGACATCGTACTCATGGGACGCATCCCTCATTTCCAGCGCAGACCGCAATCCGCTGATCATCGGGTAGTCGATGCCATGTTAGCCCATTTTGGACTCACCGAATGGCAACATCGGACGGTGCAAACCTTGTCGGGCGGAGAGCGGCAAAGGGTGCACCTGGCAAGGGTTGTGGCTCAATTAATTGCACCCGAACAAGCGCAACCTTTTGACCGAAAAATCCTATTTTTAGATGAACCCAGCACTTGGTTAGATGTAGCCCAGCAGCATCGGTTCATGCAACAAATCCAAGAACTTATTCAACAAGGACTTACCGTGGTAGCCGTATTGCATGAACTGGACCTTGCCGCCCGCTACGCGGACCAGCTTCATTTGATGAGCCGAGGAAAAATGGTAGCCAGTGGTACACCCGAACATTTGCTTCAGCCAGACCTTTTGAGTCACGCCTACCAGATGCCACTCACCGTTTGCCGGGACGCCAGCGGCTGTCCACACGTACTTCCCGCCACCTTGGCACACTCTGCTTAACCAAAGTCCATCACTATGTTAGAAAATGAGTTTTGGGCGTGCCCCTTCGGGTCGGGCTGTCCGCTATAAAGGCCCCGGCCCCAATGCGCCATGGCCCAGGCCGCCGGTTCCTTTCCGCTTCCATCCCTCACGCAGTCACACCTAGACACTTTGTGTACCGTTGGTGTTTTTCAAAAACTTGGGATGTTATTGCTCGAAACAATACAAATGGTTTACCACAAAACAGCAGGCGGCACCACCACGCGTCCAATCTTGACTTACCCCGGAACTACTTCCGGTTTGCCCACAATTCGGGTTATTACAGGGACCACCAATGGTCCAGCTGCCACACACTGTTCCACCGCATCCACCGCTCGAAGCGCTATCAAATAATCCCGAAGTGGTGGTATTGGACCAAGCCTGAACCGCCCTGGTTTGACCGGTTTCATCCCTATTGATGGGATTCAACAGGGTTCCATCGGTTAAGTCGGCCCAATTGTTGGCAATTACGGTACCATTGAGCAACACATACGGCCCATTGTGTTGCACAAACCTTGTGGACGGGCTGCTGCCCGACTGACTAATCCAGGCGCGCCAAGTGCCCCCTAAACCCGCATTGGTGGCCAAGCCTTGGCATAGGTTATCTGCACCGGAAACGCCCCCCAAATTGGCCGTGTAAGACTGAGAAGATAGAAATACACGTTTGTTTTGTGAGCTCGACAAAGTCAGGTTAATAACATTAGAAAAGCCACTTGTACCACAGGGATTCTGGGCACGGACACGGTAATAATAAGTTGCGCCCGGCGTGAGTCCGGTAACAGCATACGACGTCACATTCCCCACGTTCAAGCCAGAAAAACCCGCGAGCAAATTCGCAAATTGAGCATCCGTAGCGATGTCTAACAAATAAAGGCTCGCACCTGCGGAGGCCTGCCAAACCGCAGTAAAGGTGTTGTTGGTTGCACCGGTTGCCGTTTGGGCAACAGGGGCAGGTGGCGCTTGTTGACAAGAGGTGGTTCCACATTGGTTCATCCAGGCGACACCATTAAAATATTCAGGGCATTGTAAATCCGTATTAAAAATAATAAGTCCGGCTGCAGGATTCGCGATGGCCACACGCTGTTGGGTGGTTAGCCGAGGTAAAAGCAAGCCTTTGTTGTTGAAGTCCACATCCAATGCAGCTGAGGGATGAGGAGGCGCCCCCGAAGGCGTAATGGCCACTTGACCCCAAGCTTGTATGCATAGAAGGCTAAATCCGAACAAAAACAAATGCTTCATGGTAAAATCATTTACACAATAAAATTAAGTATTCCCTCGGAGAAAACTTGGCCCATTTTGCATCCTTCAAGCTTTAAATGGCTTGAACCTTACGCAAAAAAACCTTCATGGCCGCAAATGCAAAAAGCATGAGAAAGAGGAAAGAGGTTGTATAGAACGGAGGCTTCGGGCCCGGATAGAAGCCGGTAGCGGGCAAACCCGGTGCCGCGTGCAGCGCAGGTGCTGCGGAGGCTGGGCGTCAGCACAGACCCCGTAAAGCCCTGCGATGCCGGCACCGGGGCGCTCGCTTTAGGCGATAGCCGGAAAAGCCCGCCAAAAATAAACCCAAGGGCACCCGCTTTGTTACATGAGACATATGGCGGAAATCCGATTCATTTTAGGTGACCAACTTCATTATGGTCATAGCTGGTACCGTGAGGTGCGGCCAGACGTGCATTATGTGATTGCTGAATTGCGCGATGAGCTGAGTTACGCCCCACATCATATCCAGAAAATGGTTGGATTTATGGGTGCCATGTGGAACTTTGCGGCTTGGCTTCGAAAAAATGGGCATCAGGTGCATCATTTTCGCATTGATGACCCCAAGCATCCCGGAGATTTGGAAGCCGTGTTGCGTCAGGTTATTCAGCAAACCAAAGCGACCTCATGGGCTTACCAAGAACCGGATGAATTTCGGTTAGACCAGCACATGGCCCAAATATCCAAGAACATAGGCTTACCGGTACGCATCTGTAGTTCGGAGCATTTTTTGACCGAACGGCAGGCGGTGGCGCAACTTTTTCAGGGAAAAAAAACCCGTGTGATGGAGACTTTTTATCGCGAGATGCGACGGAAAACGGGGATTTTAATGGATGGGGCAGCGCCACTAGGCGGACAATGGAATTTTGATGCGGATAACCGAAAAAAATGGAATGGCACTCCCCCATTGCCTGCGCCAAAAGTGTTTACCCATTCGGTGAAAGAAATAGTAGAAGCGTTGGAGCGCGCAGGCTTACGCGGATGGGGTGACATTGATCCGGAGGCCTTTATTTGGCCGCTCAGCCGGAAAGAGAGTTTAGCCTTGTTGCAAGATTTTGTGACCCGTCTTCTCCCCTATTTTGGTGCGTATCAGGATGCCATGACCGGTCAGGGCTGGTCGCTATGGCATGCCCGCTTGTCCTTTAGTTTAAACACCAAAATGTTGCATCCATTGGAAGTGATTCAGGCGGTGGAACGCGCTTACCGCGAGCGCCCCGGCGACATCCCATTGTCCGCTGCCGAAGGATTTATTCGTCAGATTTTAGGTTGGAGAGAATATGTGCGCGGCATTTATTGGGCTGAAATGCCTGCGTATGCGCAGATGAATTTTTTGGAGCACCACCGGCCCTTACCCTCTTGGTATTGGACTGGAGAAACCAAGATGCAATGTTTGAAAGAAGCCATTGGACAAACCCGAAAGTATGCGTATGCGCATCATATTCAGCGGCTCATGGTTACTGGAGCGTTTGGTTTGATGGCCGGCATTTCGCCCGACGAAATGGATGCATGGTATCTTGGTGCGTACATGGACGCCATAGAATGGGTAGAAATGCCCAACACGCGCGGCATGAGTCAATTTGCAGATGGAGGCATCATGGGCACCAAACCCTATTTGGGTTCAGCGAATTATATGCATAAAATGAGCGATGCATGCACCCGTTGTACCTACGACAAGGACCAACGCCATGGCGCGAACGCCTGCCCTTGGAATGCCTTATACTGGGATTTCCACCTCCGTCATAGAGAAAAACTGGAGCGCAACCCACGCATTGGCATGGTGTATCGCACCTTAGACAAGATGGATCCGGAGGAATTGGAGCGGATAAAAGTTACGGCGAGGAAAAGGTTAGAAGGATTGGAGGGATTATGAGCCAGCCTATCTATTAAAAAAAGGCGTGTATTATGGATCAAAGGCAAAACAAATAATATTAGGTATTAACTCTAAAAAACAATTCACAATCATTTAATTGAAAATTAATTATTTATTAAAAAGCAAAATTTTGGAAAAGGTTAGTTTTGCAGCCTTTTTGGTGGGTATCTTTAAAGTTATGTGCCCTATAATACAACCTTACCATGGACAAAAACTCCCACCCTCTGGCTCCAATAGACGGTATCTATCTTGAAGGTCTGGCCAACACCTTTGGCACACCTGTTTATGTGTATGATACCCAGAAAATGAAATCCCAATATGAGCGTCTTGTTGCGGCATTTCCTTTTCCCACCATGAGAATTAAATATGCTTGTAAAGCCCTAAGCAATATACATGTACTTCAGTTTTTTAAAAATCTTGGTTCAGGTTTAGATGCAGTTTCCATTGAAGAAGTCTTGCTAGGAATAAAGGCGGGGTTTAATCCACAAGACATTATTTTCACCCCCAACGGCGTTTCATTTGAAGAGATAAAAGCAGCGGTATCCTTAGGGGTTCAAATTAATATTGACAGCATTTCCATTTTAGAACAATTTGGTCATACCTACGGCAAATCGGTTCCTGTCTGTATTCGTATTAATCCACATATATTAGCTGGAGGGCATAGCAAAATTTCCACAGGGCATATCGATTCAAAGTTTGGGATTTCCATTGCACAATTTAAGCATGCGTATCGGATTATTGAGCATACTGGCTTAGAGGTCAATGGAATTCACATGCATACGGGGTCAGATATTTTAGATTCAGAAGTCTTTTTGCAAGGGGCAGATGTATTGTTGGAATATGCGGCTCAGTTTCCCAGCCTCCAATTCATAGATTTTGGCAGTGGGTTTAAGGTGGCTTATCAAGAAGGAGATGCGACCACGGATATTGAAGAATTAGGGGAGGCTTTAGGGAAAAAGATGGGTAACTTCATTGCCCAATATGGAAAAGAAGTGGAGATATGGTTCGAGCCTGGAAAATTTCTAGTGAGTGAAGCTGGGTATTTTCTTGTAAAAGTGAACCAAGTAAAACCAACGATGAGTACTGTTTTCGTTGGAGTAAACTCAGGACAAAACCATTTGATTCGTCCAATGTACTATGATGCTTACCATCACATCACCAATTTGAGTAATCCAGAAGGAAAACCGCGCATATACAGCGTGGTTGGCTATATCTGTGAAACGGACACTTTTGCTTGGGACCGAAAAATTTCTGAAGTGAGGGAGGGCGACATTTTATGTTTTTCAAATGCGGGTGCATATGGATTTTCTATGTCATCCAACTACAATAGTCGGTTGCGGCCTGCAGAAGTTTGGATTAAAGATGGGAAGGCGTCGTGTATTCGCAGGGCAGAAACCTTGGATGATTTACTGCGGACCCAGACGGAGGTAGAGTTAACTTTTTGAGGAATCGCTTTTCCCAATCGAAAATGGGTAATTTGATTTGCTGGCATGTAAAGTGAAAATAGGCAGCTGGATTTTCGGGATTGAAGGTACGCATCGGATAGGCAAGCGGTAAAGGAGTTATTGAGCTATCGCATGTAGGATTGGCTTGCTTTAAAAAAGCGTATAAATAACCATTCGCAAACGATTCAATGCCATTCATAAATTTAATGGTAAAATTGAGTTACCCACACGTAGGCTAGAGGTTTAATAAATATATTGTATAGAGGAAAATCCAAGTTCTATTCACTAAACGGGTTCTATTCCTTCCTGCAAACTATGCGCACATGAGATGGAAAGGGTATAGTATATGGCTCATGTTATTCTTGGTTGCCCCACCATTTTTTGGCCGACCAATTACCCCTTACACGGAGGATTCGGTAGATGACACCTTACTGCAGTTATTGCAATTGGAGGCAGCATGCCAGCATTTTACCCAACAGGGAGATTTCCAAAAAATTTTACCGTTGGCTGAAAAAATACTTGAGCTTTCCCAGCAATGGGATGGGCAAACGGAATTAAGGAATCACCATTGGAAGTATTACTTTTCGGGTTTAGGCTATTTGCATCAAGGCAATGGATTTCATTCTAATCTCGAGTATGAGAAAGCGCTGGTCAGTTATGGACAAGCGGAGCAATGCTTCAAGGTGATCCATCTGGAGAAGAAATTAGGGAGTGTATACAACAACACAGGGGTATTGTATTATGCCTTAGGTGAGTTGCCACGAGCCTTGCATTTTCATCATAAAGCGTTGGCTTACAGGAAAAAATCAGGAAACCCCGGCTATATTGGTGATTCCTACAATAGTATTGCCTGGATTCTTGCAGAGCAAGGGTTGTTTGAATCCTCGTTGGATGCCCATAAGAAAGCGATACTTTACCGAGCCAAGGAACCAGGAAATGAAATTGGGGTGGCCAATAGTATGAATAACATTGGCACTGTTTACGCGGCAATGGGCGCGTGGGATTTGGCACAAAAATACTATGAGGAGGCCTATAAACTATACATTAAACACCAGTTTCAGCTTGGTGAGGTGTATTATCACACCAACATGGGAGACTTATTGGTAGCACAAGAAGAACGGCATGAAGCGCTTGCTCACTATTATTTAGCGCTCAGTAAATTGAATAAGAGAAAAGACATAAAGATATGGGCAGACATTCAATTGAATTTAGGGACCCTTTTTCTGAATGAAGGAGAGATGGAATTGGCCGATAAACATTACCAATATGCTGGAGAGGTCTATTTGGGATTGGGTGATTTAGGGCGGCAACAACCCTATTATTTCAAATTATCGAGATTAGCCTTGAGGCGAAATGACAAAACCTCAGCGGAAGTGCATTTGCAAAAGGCATTAGCCTTAGCAAAAAAGACCCAACATATTGGAGGAGAAGCAGAAGCCAGATATGAATTAGGCACCATTTATTGGCAAAAAAACCAGCCCATCATGGCTGAAAAAGAATGGCTATCAGGTTTGGCACTTTCCCAGCGCACAGGAAAACATGCCCTAACCTTTAAATTTCACCTTGCTTTAGGAAAAATGAACCAAGACCGGGTTCCTGTTGGTTTGGTTTGGGGCTTAAAAGGACTTAGCCTTGCGAAAGAACACAAGCTAAAGCCACAGACAAAAGAGGCACTAGACTTTTTGGCTAACCTATATGAATCTCATGGTGACACACAAAAGAGTTCAGACTATAGGCAAGAAGCCCAAAAACTAGGAGAAGCCCTTACAAAAGAAAAATATGAAAGGCAGTTGGCCTTCTTTAGAAGAAAATTGGAGGCACAAAAGAGTGAAGAACGAATTCGCCTACTTCAACAAGATGCGCAACATAAATTTGCCAAAATTCAACGGCAAAAAATAGAAATAGGATTTGGCATACTGGTGTTCTCCCTTTTATTTGTGGGATCCATGTGGTTGGTTTACAACACATGGCAAAAGAAAAACGCCCAATCCAGAGAAAAAATCGTCCAAAGTGAATTACGTAGTCTGCGTTTTTTGATGAACCATCATTTTACCTTCAACGTTTTAAATTCCATTCAATATTTTATCAGAAGCAATGAAACTGAAAATGCAGATTATTATATAGGAAAATTTGCAGAAATGTTGAGGTTGGTATTGGACCAATCCCAAAACACATTTATCCCTCTTTCGGAAGAGCTCCGCCTAATTCAACTCTATGTAACCTTAGAAGAAATGAGGTTTGAGCGCCAAATAGATTTTTCCATTCAAGGTTTAGAAAATCTAGATTATAAAAACATGCTCATTCCAGGCATGTTAATACAACCGCTCATTGAAAATGCCGTAAAACATGGCTTAGCCTATAAAAAGGGGGAGGCCAGAATCATCATTTCTTTTAAAAAAATTGAGCAAAAGTTAATTTGTCGAGTAGAAGACAATGGTATTGGTAGAACATTGGCAGCCCACCATCGAGTGAAAGAGAACCACACAGCCAAGGGGCTTCCCATCATTAAAGATAGAATTAGGCTGTTATCTGAGTTGTTTCATATGAACTTAAATTATCAGGAATCTGATGTTTTAGACCTACATGGAAACGTCTCAGGAACATCTATTCAACTTGAATTTCCCATTTCATCAATTGCTTATGACCACCGCCCTTATACTGGATGACGAGCCCAAAGCAGTACTTTTATTGAAAAGTGCGCTGGAAAAACTATTACCGCCCGTCAGGGTGATTGGGGCGGTAACTTGTGTAGAAGAAGCGAGAGCTATACTCGACCAAGAATGCCCTGATGTTCTTTTTCTGGACGTGGAAATGCCAGGTGAAAATGGCTTCCAGGTTTTGGAAAAAATCCAGAATAAAGGCATCCATATCATCATTGTCACTGCATTTAGTGAATTCGCTGTCAAGGCCTTTAGGTTTTCTGTTACAGATTTTTTACTTAAACCTGTGGGCCTTGAAGATCTGCAGCAAGCCATTAATAAGACCAAATCTAAGTTGGTGAAAGACCAACCTTTTCATGCGTCTTTTACCCTACGTATCCCATCCAATAAAGGCGTATTATTTATTCCTGCTCATGAGGTTATTCGTTTAGAGGCCGATGGCGCATATACACACATTTTTCTGCGCAATCAGGAACATCATCTCTGCTCTAGTAACCTTAGTACGTTTGAACAAAATTTGCCCCCCTCCATGTTTCTTAGAGTAAATAGATCGCATATCATTAATCTTAACTATGTAGAACGTTTACTAGATAAAAAAGAAGCTTTGATTGAAATGTCCGATCACCGTCAAATTCTCATTCCAAGAAGACAAAAAAAGGAAATGCTCGCCACACTTACTGGATTTGCCAATCCTAAACCTAATCAAACCACTGATAAAGCGCATTAAAATTCAAGGTCAATTTCTACCTCGTCCACCTAACTTTAACCAAGTAAAAACACCTTGGTTTGGTTACATCATCCAGGACCGGCACAAACAGACCATTTCAATCCGCTACAATATCAGCAATGAAACCAACTACATACGCTCAAAAACTTTTCCTAAGCTCATTCTTAAAATCAGCAAATTTTAAATCTTTTGCCTTTGTTGGGTTCTTTTTGTTTTGTTTGGTCCACCTAAACATCGCTAATACCCAAACCATTATTGTAGGTAGTGATAATCCTATGTCTGGTGTTACAGCGGGAAGTGCCGGAACCACTGGCCCAGGTCTACCGATGACTACTTGGACCAATACTTTTAACAATTGCAGAGCTAGCACTTGTTCTAGGGCCGCTTGGATATATAACAAAGCGCTGATGACCAGCGCTGGATTTACACCAGGAACCATTATTGATCAAATTTCTTTTCTTGCAGGAGCCAATAGTTCCATTTCACCTACTGGAAACTTAACCATTTACCTTAGAGAAATCAATACTAACCCTGTAAACTCGACAAGCACATGGAGTACCCTTATTTCTGGAGCCAATCTCGTTTTCAATAGCAGTGTGACCATACAACAAGTTCAAAACACTTATGTAACGCCCTTCAATATTACCAACTTTACCTATAGTGACCCCGTAAATAACCATTTGCTCATTGCCGTTGAATATACCAATAACCAAACGTGCTCCCCTAATATTTCTTCTATCTTAAGTTGGGTTCGTTCCAATTATACCAATGGAACAGGAACTTGGTATAGGTACGGAACAGACCAAAACTTTCCTCCTTCCACTACTTGTGTCCCCGATTTAACCAACTCCACGTCCTCAACTGCTTTTGCTAATACCCAGTTTACCGTGATTGGTGGAGGCAGCCCTCCCTGCGTTGCTCCAACCACGCAAGCCTCCAACCTCAGCTTTTCCAGTGTCGCACAAACCACCGCTACCCTCAACTGGACCAATGGAAATGGCGCCGGACGCGTGGTCTACATCAACACCACCAACTCCTTTACGCCGCCTGCCAATGGTGCGAATCCAACGGCCAACACCGCCTACGCCGGAGGACAGCAATGCATTTTCAATGGAACCGGAAGTGGACCCGTCA
>CAZRHR010000033.1:0-28624 GCA_964599915.1 uncultured Candidatus Competibacteraceae bacterium
TGACCACCACCTGCTCGCTTCGGTCAAAATCAGCTGGCTTCGGTGCGTTTAGCCAAACTTCTCGCTGCGTTCCTTCACGATCTATCATGTAAAACGTAAAAAGGTTGGCATTTTGTTCCGGCTGGTATACCATGGGTTGGTCCAAAGCCAAAGTACCCGCTACGTGAAATGTTTTGTCCGGCGAGGATTCTGCTTCTTGAAAAGTGGCATAAGACTCAGAATTGCCTAAAGAAACCAATCCTACCACCAAGATTCCGGCGGCAACCAACAACAAAAGAAGGTGTACACGTTTCATGCGCGATGCAGATTTTGCACAAATTTAAGGCTTTGTTTTCGCTTTTTCCTCGCCCTGCCAAAGGTTATCCTGCGGGTAAACATCCGCCATGTGTTTGCTTGGGTCAATTTCGATCTCCGAGATTTGTTCCAACGGAAGGTTCAATGGAATTCGATACGAAGTAAATACCCATTCCCAAGCGGGCATTACGGTAGTCTCTTCACCTTGAATCTTTTCTTTTTTACCCCCGCGCATAAGCTCTAAAGGGATGTAAAAGGCCAGTTTTTTACCACTTTTTAACCGAACCAACAGGTCAATTGGCATTGGAAATCCACCTTTCCTTTCAAGGATCACGGTGGCTTTGCCATTTTCTTCGCTGGCGGTAACCCGGTAATCGATGGTTTGCAACGAGTATACAAATTGCTCGTGGTACCAATCCAGCTCTAAACGACTGCTGCGTTCCATCACACGCAAAAAGTCCCAAGGACTGGGATGTTTAAATTTCCATGTCTCAAAATATTGCAGCATGCCTTGTCTCCATGCTTGCTCACCAATTACATATCGCAATTGGTTTAGATAAACGGCGCCGGCTACGTAAGCAGATAAACTATAATCTGAATTTCTATTATACCAATCGGCATGGGTACTCAAAGGCTGTCTTTGGTCTTTTTTCAAAAGGGCAAAATAGGCTTGATAATTTCCTTTTTGCGCTTCACGGCCATCTCCGCCTTTAAACACCAAATCCATCATGAGTTCGGTAGCAAAATGGGTGAACCCTTCGTCCATCCAAGGATATTTCCCTTCGTGGGTGGCTAAAATTCCGTAAAACCAATTGTGAATGGCTTCATGAAAAGCCACACTCACCAACCCATCCAAGGCACCACGAGAGGTAATTAAAGTGGCCATGGGATATTCCATGCCGCCATCTCCGCCTTCAATGAAACTAAACGCGGGATAAGGGTATTTTCCAAAATACAGGGCCATGTTCTGGAAAAAGGGCACCATGTAAGTTTGTAATTTTTTCCAGTTCTCTAAGTTACTTTGGGGTTGGTATAAAAAATGGACGGTGGGACCGCCGGGAATGTTGATTTGGTCATGCTGGTAATCCGGGTCGGCAGCCCAAGCGAAATCATGAACATCTTCTGCTTTAAATGTCCAAATCTGACGACCTTTTTCTTTCGAACTTACGTTTGGACTTTTGGTTCCATACCCCATCCCAATCTCCTGTGGATTTTGCAGCACACCGGTGGCACCTACCACGTACTTGGCTGGCAAGTCCAAATTGACCTCGAACCGTCCGAAGTTTCCGTAAAACTCTCGTCCAATGTAAGGATCGGCATGCCATCCCTGCGCATCATAAGCACAAAGTTTGGGATACCATTGGGTCATGGAATAATCAATGCCATCGGCGCTGTTTCTTCCACTGCGGCGGATTTGCAAAGGCACCTGACTCTGAAATACCATGTCTATATTCACCGTTTCACCGGGTAAAATGGGCGTTGGAAGCTGGACTTCCAAGAGGGTACCCACTACTTTGAAAGGTAGTTTGGTGCTGTTGATTTGTAGAGAGGAGATTTTTTGAAATCCAATTTGGTCTTCCGTAAGTGCGGCAATTCTGCTTCCTACTCGGCGATCCGGATCGGGTAGCCAACGGCTTCTGAAATCCATGGCCGATTGGGGTTGAAAGGCATTGAAATACAAATGGTAATACAATGCAAAAAGGGTGTCAGGACTTTGGTTGTAAAGGGTCAGCCTCTGTTGTCCGGCCAACTGGTGTTTGGCGTCGTCCAAACGCACATGCATCTCATAATCTGTCCGAATTTGCCAATATCCTGCAACTTGTCCGAAGAGAGACAGGGAGGCTGTGGCAAAAAATAAACTGAATATAAAACGTTTATTCAGGTTGGTTTGAAGATTGAGACCTGGCATAGCGTGCATTGATGTGTTCGATGGCTTTTGTGGTAATGTCGCGCTGTGGGTTGGCATATAAAACGCCGGAGGTTTTTTGCGCAGCTAAAATGAAATCCGCCTTTAGGTCCTCCCCAATTTCTGCGAAATATACATGGAGGGAATCATACACTTGACCTATCATTTGGGCCTCTTGCATGGCAGCCATTTGACTTAGTTCTTGGTTGTCTTGCATAAGCTGGCCCTGCATTTGTTGCAATTCTTCTTCGTATTTACCACGTTCTCTTGTGGTTAAAGTTGGCGCTTTGTTTTCGTACTCTTTCAACTTCCGTTCAAATCGGGCTTTGGCGTCCATGAGTTTGCTCTCGCGTATGCTGTTGTCGGAGCGGAATTTTTGGTCCAAATCCTGCATCATATCGAAATTTCCTATAACAGAATCTGCCTGAACATAAAAGACTTGCAGGTTTCCCGAAGGTGCAGGCAAAGTGTCCGTTGCGGTATTTGTCGCGGTTGTTCCACCTTTTCCTGTAAAATGAAGAATGTATATTCCAAGCAATCCAATGGTCAGGACGCCGAACATGAGCTTTTGTGTGTTCATGAGTTGCAATGAATTTGCACAAATATAAGGAGGGAAATGAGAAGCGCTTAGGTTGGCCTCCTAGTAAAGTGGATTTTATAGAAAATTATCACCCCTTAAAGACTTCGGGGAGGTTATCTAAGTTCATCCACAAGGTTTTTGTATTGGGAATCATTTTCAAGATCGGAGATCACTTTGTTCAATGAAATGATTTCATAATCGGAAGTGACTTTACTGGCGGAATGAAAGAAAAACACCTTTTTACAGTGCTTATATTTATCTAGTTGTCTGATCTTTTTCTCTATCATTTTAGAATTATTGGTGACAGACACTTGCGCGATAAGTTTTTCCCCATTTTTCGTCACACCATAGATATCTATATCTTTTAGATTTCCTCCCGCTTTTAAAAGTTGATATGCCAGTTGATAGGACTTGGGTGCATGTGTAGACCTTAACCATTCCGTGACCATAATTTCATAGGCCAAATCATCAAATTCATTAAAAGGTAATTTTACTATCACCCGTGGGAAAATATCCTTGCGCAACAAGTAATTTTTCCTTTTGATAGGACTTAGGGTGACGTTGGAAGGCAACAAAGTTTGAATAAATGGATGACTTTCAAGGTCAATGTCTTGCACATTATTAAGGGGTAAACAGGAATAAAAGTCCTCGTTTGACCCCAATTTTTCAGCCAAAGTATGCTGCTCAATCATCCCAACTTTGCTTCCTGAATTTTTATAAGAAGCAAGAACCACTACATCATTTTTTGTCAAAGCTCGAATTAGATGCTTCCAGCGTTTTACATATAATTGACTGGGCATTAACTCATTTTGCAACTTTTCAAAATCTTTATGATCGTCTTTTGTATGAAAGTGAATACCAATTTTATTATTTCTACTAAAATTTTGTACAACTTTTTGGTCTGAGAAATTGATTCTGAATAAATAAAATGAGTGATACGGAGGTTGATTCAAATAAATGATTTTGGATGCGTAAAGAATCGCTTTAAAATATTGCTCTTTGGATGGTTTTGTTAGATAAAATTTGATTAAATACTCTACCTGGTAACTCATGCCCAAGTCAACTTGATAACCTTGGAAATTGTCTTTTTTAAAATCGGGTATCAAATTTTGGTGTAAGAACCTGTACAGATGTAAATAGCTCTCTTCAAAAGTCTTGTTTTCTATCGCATCTCTTTCCTTCAGAATCTCCTCAAAAGGAGTTGTTTTGAAGTGGATGTGGAAAAATGCGTTTTCATATTTAAAGGCATTTTCATCATCCATTAAATAGCTTTCAAGCCATCTTTTAAACGAGAAATGGGTTTCGGCAAACTTGGTTAACTCATTCTTAAAATCTTTGTAATTCTCCTTCAAACTTTTTTCTTCAAACCCTGTAAAATAGGCCTGATTCCCGAATTTTAAATGACTAAGATAAATGGATATGGTATGTGATAAACTGTCTTTTATGTATTTATCTTTAGAATGATGGTATTTTTGTTTGAAGTCTTTTATCGTTTCATCTAATAAACCCCAGAAATGTAAAGAAGAGAGGGTAACCAATTTTTCGTGAATACTTGATTTTTCAAATTCATCTGATGAACGATCGAAAAGTGACCTGTATTTACGTGCCCCCAAAATGGTTGATTGATTCATGGCAAATGATTTTTGAAAAGATGTATTTATGTAAAAATTGAATTTTTTATGCTTGCAATTTATTGATTTATTTTATCTTTTATTACATTATGGTGTTACGGGAGAATGGAGGGGTTTAGGGCCTTGCCGTTGCGAACATCCATTGCAATTCTTAGTAAATGATATCGTATTGGATGTTCGGAAAACAAGGATAGACATGAAAAAGTAGTTTGTCAAAGCTCCTTAAATCAATCTCATCCCTTCACCTGGTTCTCCCAAAATCCCGAGGTCACCGGAATACCCAATAATTCCTTTCTCAATAGATTTAAACAAGCGGCACTTGACCTCTGAATGTTGCCCAGCCGATCGTTTCCAAAATAAAAACATTTGCTCCAAACCCCGTTCGGCGTTGCACATGCCATCCAAATCATGCCCACAGGTTTTTCAGTTGTTCCACCATCGGGACCTGCCACACCACTGGTGGCCAAGGCATAGTCTGCTCCTGTTTTGTTTTTTATTCCCAAGGCCATGGCCTCCACTACAGGTTGGCTTACAGCACCATGCGCTTGTATGAGGGCCGCGGGAACATCCAGCATCTGTATTTTTACTTCATTGGCGTAAGCCAACACGGAACCTACGTAGGCAGCGGAAATTCCCGGCACTTGGGTAAGTAAATGGGCCAAATAACCTCCTGTACAACTTTCTGCGGTTGCCAGGGTTTGTCCGCGCGTCTTCAAAATTTCTCCCACCACTGCGGCCAAAGTCGTTTGGTCCTCCCCATACACTTCTCCCGGAACAAAAGGCTGCAACCGGTCAATTTCTGCTTGAATTTGCATGCCCATGGTGCCGTCCTTATCTTCTCCGCTCAGCCGAAGGCGAACTTGTCCAACCGAAGGTAAATAAGCCAGGGAAATGTCCTTGGGCAAAGTTTTTTCCCAGGGCTCAATCATTTTCATCAAGTAAGATTCGGGGATTCCTTCGGTCAAAAGCGTACGATGCACCAATGGCCTGCGGGGAAATTTTTCCATAATCCAAGGAAATCCACTTGTGAGCATGATTTTCTTCATTTCATACGGAACGCCCGGAAGGGAAATAATGACGCCCTTTTCCGTGGGAAAAAGCATGCCGGGTGCCGTCCCCCAAGCATTTTTCAACGGAATACACGAGGCAGGTAAATCAGCTTGTGCGCGATTTTCCTCTGTAAGTACTCGGTTGCGTTGCGTGAAAAAAGCACGAATCATGTCCTCGATTTCCGGGACGCGTACCAAGTGCGATTGGGTGAAGCGGGTAAGCACTGGCTTGGTTAAATCATCGGCCGTAGGTCCTAATCCTCCTGTGATGATGACGATGGAATATTTCGCAGACAATTGACTTACCGCCTGAAATATGGTGTCCTCTTCATCGGGAATGGTGAGCATTTCCCCAACGGCATAGCCGCGAAGGTTCAATTGCTCTGCGAGCCAAACCGTGTTGGTGTTGGTGATTTGACCGATTAAAATCTCATCTCCAATCGATAAAAGGGCGGCTTCTAAAGTGACCTGCATAGGTGAAATGGATAAAACTTTTTAAGTAAGATGCTTAACAAAAATTAACCGGTTCAGTTCAGGGGAAATTCCCTTGCGGCATCAAAAATGATAATTTTGTGCGAAACCCTTTATTTTTCGGGAAATACATGGAACAACATACCGTTGATATAGCGGCGCTCAATGCGCGTATCCAGGAAGGTTCTGCCTTTGTGAAACTGCTTCACATGGAATTGGATAAAGTGATTATTGGTCAGAAACACATGACCGATCGCCTGATGATCGCTTTGTTGTCGGATGGCCATATCCTCTTGGAAGGTGTGCCTGGGTTGGCCAAAACCTTGGCCATTAAAAGTTTATCTAAAGCCATTTCGGCCGATTTTAGCCGGATTCAATTCACGCCCGACTTACTACCCGCGGATGTGGTGGGTACGGTCATCTACAATCCGCGTCAAGAGCAGTTTTCGGTGAAAAAAGGGCCTGTATTTGCTCATTTTGTATTGGCCGATGAGATTAATCGCGCACCGGCCAAAGTGCAATCTGCGCTTTTGGAAGCCATGCAAGAACGTCAAGTCACCATCGGCGACCAAACCCACCTTTTGCCCAAACCTTTTATGGTTTTGGCCACCCAAAATCCGGTGGAGCAGGAGGGAACCTATCCCTTGCCGGAAGCCCAAGTGGACCGTTTTATGTTGAAAGTGAAATTGGACTACCCCACCAAAGAGGAGGAACGCAAAATCATTCAACTTAACTTACTCGGAACTTTTCCCGAAATCCGTCCCGTGGTTTCTGTTCAGGAAATACTTAATGCCCGGGATTTGGTTAAGGAAGTGTATATGGATGAAAGAATTCAGCAATATATTGTGGATTTGATTTTCGCCACCCGTGACCCATCCAGCGTAGGGATGAAGGACCAAGCGCATTTTATAGCTTTTGGCGGTTCACCCCGCGCCAGCATTAGTTTGGCACAAGCGGCCAAAGCCCATGCCTTTTTGCAAAGAAGAGGATTTGTGATTCCAGAAGATGTCCGGGCTGTTTGTCCGGACGTATTGAGACATCGCATCGGCCTTACGTTTGAGGCCGAGGCCGAGAACCTAACCACAGATCACTTAATTGACCAGTTCCTGAATCATGTGGAAGTTCCTTAAGCTGAAAAAGGACTTGAAATGGAAGAGGTAAAGGAATTAATTCGAAAAGTTCGAAACATCGAAATCAAAGCCAGGGGACTCACCAAACAATTGTTCTCAGGGCAATACCATGCTGCTTTTAAGGGGCGGGGCATTTCTTTTGCCGAGGTTAGAGAATACCAATATGGCGATGATGTCCGTTTAATTGACTGGAATGTGACGGCGCGTCAAAATAAGCCGTTTATTAAGGTGTTCGATGAGGAACGTGAGCTCTCCGTGATGTTGCTCATAGATGTAAGTGCTTCTTCAACTTTTGGCGCCCACCATGCCAGCCGCCGTGAACTTATCGCCGAAATGTTTGCGGTTTTGGCGTTTTCAGCCCTGCAAAACAACGATAAAGTGGGCATGATTTTGTTTTCGGATCATGTGGAAGCCTTTGTGCCACCTAGAAAAGGAAAAGCGCATATTTTAAGAATGGTTAGGGATGTGCTGCAACATACGCCTTCGGGCAAAAAAACAGACGTGGCATTGGCTTTGGATTATCTGGGAAAAGTAATCAAAAGAAGATGCACCGCCTTTTTGCTGAGCGATTTGGGTAAAGGCGAGCTGGGAAAAAGTTTAAAAATTGTAGGACGCATGCACGACCTTCTGGTTTTACAGGTGGTTGATGCGCTCGAACGAAGCCTTCCCAATGTGGGTTTAGTGTATGTACAAGACCCCGAAACAGGTGAAACAAGATTGATGGATACCGCCAATGCCAAAGTGCGGAAAGCTTACGTGACCCAATGGCTGGAACGGCAGGAAATGATTCGCAGACAAATGCGTTCTACCGGAACCGATCATGTGCAAATTTTCACCGATACCGGCTACATTCAACCGATTCGCCAATTGTTTCACCAAAGAGAATGGAGAAGATGAAGCGTTTGATTACCCTGTCCGTCCTTTGGCTGCTGCTAGGTTTCTCTCTTCAGGGACAAGAAGTGAGGGTTCAATTGAATGTGGATTCCCTTCAGCTTGGCGACCAACGCATCATGACCATTTCTGCCACTCATCCCCAAAACTGGGTTTTGATTTGGCCCGACCTGTTTGGTCAAATGCCCTCGCAGGTGCAGGTGGTAGACAAGGGACACCCGGATTCTGTAAAACACCAAGCCGAAGATATTCAATACATTCAGCGCATTCGACTTGGGTTTTATGGTGAAGGAAAGGGGGCCATTCCATCCTACACATTTTTGTTTCAATCCCCTTCCGGTGATTCCTTGATGCAGCAAACGGATAGCATACCCTTTGAAGTTATTGCCCCGGAGGTGAATGTCAGCCAACCATTTATGGACATTACAGGGCCGATAGATCCGGGCTATCATTGGAAAGAGTTTATTCCTCACGTGCTGATCATCCTGGGGTTGGTCGCTTTGGTCTTTGTGGGTTGGTGGGCATGGAAAAAATATCAGAAGCGTAAACTCATTCCACCTCCTCCACCGGTGGTTCCTGTCAAATCGCCTTTGGAACTGGCACTGGAGGCTTTGTCCGATTTAGAAAAGGAAGAGGCTTGGCGAACCATGCCACGGCAGGAATTTTACGATGCCTTGACCCGCATCATTAAGCAGTTTTTATGGGGGAGATATGGGTTCAATGCACCTGACATGGATAGCACCGACATCATGCGTCAATTGCGATTATTGGTGTCAGATGCGGCATGGTGTGCCCAACTTTCAGATTGGTTTTATGCGGCGGACATGGTGAAATTTGCGAAAGCAGACATGCGAGAAGAATTGTCCCATAAAGCTTTGACGGATTTAAAGGCCTGGATTTCCAATGCAGGAGAAAAACCCAAACCAACTGATACGGCCCTATGACCTGGAACCTCACCTTTGATGCCCCATGGGTGTTGGCCTTGATTCCAGTGGTTTGGATTCTGGTCATTTGGCGAAGCCTGCGGTTGCCAAAACTCCGGCCGGCATGGCAAAACCCATTACAAGCTTCAGGTTTTCATTTGCCCAACAGCTTTAGGCAAAAATGTTTGCCTCTGCTGTGGATTTTGCGCCTCCTTGCCCTTTCCCTTTGTCTTGTGGCATTGGCCATTCCACGAGGTTTCATTGGTTTTTCCAAATCCTCCAAGAAAATTGTAGATATCCAACTTGTGTTGGACGTTTCCTTATCAATGATGGCCCGTGATTTTGAGCCCAACCGGCTGGAATCCGCCAAAAAAATTGGGGCAGAATTTATTGAAAGCAGGCCGGACGACCGGATTGGATTGGTCACTTTTTCGGGAGAAAGTTATGCCAAATGTCCTTTGACCACTGATCATGGTTTGTTGTTGGATGCATTGAGTTCTGTAGAGGCAGGAGTCCTTGGTAATGGAACTGCCATAGGAATGGGGGTGGCAACCGCGGTTTCGAGGTTGCGAAAATCTGAGGCTGTTTCTAAAATCGTGATTTTACTTACCGATGGTGAAAATAACGCCGGAGATGTGGCCCCGCTCACGGCGGCTGAAATGGCCAGAAATTTTGAGGTGAGGCTTTACACCATTGGGGTAGGAAAGAAGGGAAAGGCCATGGCGCCTGTGGCACTAGATGCCTTTGGACAAATTATTTACGGCCCTACCGAAGTGCGCATCGATGAACCCCTCCTTAAAGAAATGGCTCAAACCACCGGCGGTAAATATTTTCGGGCGACCAACGAGGTCGGATTACGCCAAATTTTTCAAGATATAGACCAAATGGAAAAAACCTTGGTCGAGGTGAAGGAATATCAACGGAAACCCCATCGATACCACATGTTTTTGGTGGTGGCTGCTGCCTTTTTAGGGCTGGAATTGCTCTTGCGTTTCACTTGGCTCAAAACCTTGAACTGATGCAAAAGTTTATTTTTCAATATCCGGAATATCTATGGGCTTTGGCAGCCGGACTTCCAGTTTTGGCCCTTGGATTTTGGGCTTTATGGTGGGTTCGTAGAAAACGGTTGGGTCTGGTGGTCGGGAGAAATCAATTGTCTCAGATGTTTCCCGGTTGGACAGATGCAAGGCAAATCCTTCGCTATGCGCTTTTATGGTTGGGTGTGGCTGGTTTTTTATTGGCTTTGGCCAGGCCTCGCTACGGAACCGCCAAAGAAACATCTGAGCGAAGTGGGGTGTACATTGCCCTGGTTCTTGATGTAAGTACTTCCATGTTGGCCGAAGACATTTTACCCAATCGTTTACAAAGGGCTAAAATGGCCATTTCACAATTGTTTACGCGTTTTCGCAACGACCAGGTGGCCTTGGTGGTTTTTGCCGGAACAGCCCATTTGGCTGTGCCCATGACGCCCGATTTGGCTTTTGCCCAAATGGCCTTGGATTTTGCAGATACCGAATCGCCCACCTACCAAGGAACCCAGTTGACAGAAGCCTTGGACCAAGCCATTCAAGCTTTTCCAGAAGAAAGAACCGGAGGCGCTGCCATTATTCTGATGACCGACGGAGAAGACCATGAAGGGAGTGCCGTTGAAAAAGCAAGAGAGGCCTATAACAACAATATTGTGGTTCATGCCATGGGCGTCGGGAAAACCCAAGGAGCGCCTATTCCACAGTATAGTGGACAAACTTTGGTAGGATATAAAAAGGACGCAGACGGCAACCCGATTCTCACCACTTTAAACATGAATTTATTGCAAGACATTGCACAGGCGGGTGGAGGCATTGCCGTTCAGGGTGAAAATCCAACCCAGGCCATCGAAGATATTTTTAAAGAAATTGAAAGCATGAACAGGGAAGTTTTTTCCTTGGAAGAGCGTGACGATATGCAGGACCAGTTCTTCTGGTTTCTCTGGCCGGCTTTTTGTGTATTGCTGGCAGAAAGTTTAATTGCAGAAAGAGGAACACCATGGTGGAAAAAGTTTGGATTTTTAAATTAGTTCCGGGCTTTTGGGCACTATGTTTTAGCCTACAGGCCCAACAAATCTGGGATCAGCCTAACCGACCCATTCGGGAGGGCAACAGGTCTTATGCCGCAGGGGACTACGGCACTGCCATGCAACGGTATTCAGACGCTTTGTCCAAGTTTGGAGATAACCCAACGGCCCATTTTAATTTAGGTACTGCCCTTTATCGCAGTGGAAAACAAGATTCTGCCGCGTACCACTTTAACCAAGCGGCTGCCGGTTTTTCCGATCCCACCACTAAAAGCTTAGCGCATTATAACCTTGGCAATACCTTTTTACATCAAAAAAAATGGAAAGAAGGGATTGAGCAGTACATTGCTTCCCTCAAGGCCAATCCACAAAATCCCTCTGCTCGTTATAATTTGGCCTATGCACTCAAAATGATGCAGCAAGAGCAGCAACAACAACAGCAACAACAGCAGCAGCAACAACAACAGCAACAGCAACAGCAACAACAGGACGATCAGCAGCAACAAAGCGAACAACAGCAACAAAACCAAGATGACCAAAAAAGTCAACAGCCACCACCCTCTTCTAATGGCAAACAAATGACCAAAGAAGAGGCGGAAAGAATGTTGGAGGCCCTAGACCGCCGTGAGGCACAAATGCAAAAAGACCAAAAGAAACCACCCCAATCCAATGCAAGAAAACCCCAAAAAGACTGGTAACATGAACATAAGGTTTTCTCTATTTTTTATTTTTTTCAGCCTGGCGCTATTGGCCCAGGAGATTCGAGTCACGCCACAAAAAACCCAAGTCGGTGTGGGAGAAAGCTTTCAGTTGAATTATGACATGGAGCAAGTACAAGGTCGTATTCAGCTCCCGAATTTGCAAGGGTTTAGACAAGCTGGCACCCAACAAAGTACCCAAATCATCAATGGAAGAACCACCCAAAAACTCACCTTGTTTCTGGTGGCATTAGAACCCGGACAATTTACCATCCCTCCACTGGTGGTCACTTCCGGCGCACAAAGGGTTTCTTCCCCCAGCGTATCTGTTGAGGTTACAGGAGGAAAAGGGAACCAAAGTCAAGCCCAAAATCCTTCAGAAAATACCAAAAGTGTTACTTCTTCCTCTGGAGAACTCATGCTATCCATTGAGGTAAGTAAGAAACAACCTCGTTTAGGTGAGCCGGTGGTCATTACGGCCCATTTATACACGTTGTATCCATCGATAAGCTTTGATGAAGTGGTTTTTCCGTCCATTGAAGGTGGATTGGTCAAGGAAGTGCCGGATGCAGCCGATAATGCGTTTCGCCGCAGTGATGTGAATGGACGCGTGTACAACCATGCGGTCATTAAAAAATGGGTTTTGATTCCTCAGCAGCAAGGAGAATTAAGCATTCAGCCTATTCGGGCGACGGTTCGGGTGCAAAAGTCCCTACAGCCAACCAATGATTTTGACTTTTTCTTTGGACCGAGGTATGCGGAAACCAGAATGCAAATTGAATCGCCACTCACCCGCATCCAAGTTCAGCCCCTTCCGGAAAAAGAAAAACCTGTTTTTTTCACCAACGCTGTGGGCCAATTTACTTTCAGTGTAGGCCTGGATAAAACCAAGATGGAGGTGAATGATGCATTGACTGTAACCCTCACGGTCAAAGGAACAGGAAACCTGCCCATGATTAGCTTGCCTGAACCTAGCTGGCCTGCTGGTTTTGAGGTGGCTAAACCGGCCATTCGAGACAAAGCTCAATTGACCCATCAGGGGTATTCGGGCTCCATGAGTGCTGAGTATGTTTTAATTGCGAATACACCCGGAAAATTTTCTTTGCCATCCATCCCTTTTGCCTTTTTTAATCCAAAAACCAACCGGTATGAAATCCAGAAAGGAGATGCCTTTGAACTAACAGTTTTTGGAGAAGCTACCACCCAAGGTGGAGGACAGATTTCCGGTGAAACGGAATCTTTAGGAAGTGATATTCGGTATGTGCAGCAGGTGCCTGATTTTTCAGAGACTGGGAGCGATTGGTCCAAGTCGGTTGGTTGGTATCTGGCCTGTTTGGCTTTGGTGGGGCTACCGATACTCTTGGTCCGTTTCCGCGGACAAATCCAACGCGTTCCACTGGCCAATGACCAAAAGAAACAGCAGCAAGCCCTGCGCTTTGCCAAAAAGCAGTTGGCTTCTGCCATAGAAACCCTGGAAAAAGGAGAAGTTAGACCTGCGCTCAGAGCATTAACTTCCGCTTTGTCCCATTATTTGACCCACCG
Organism: uncultured Candidatus Competibacteraceae bacterium; assembly: GCA_964599915.1. Taxonomy (GTDB): domain Bacteria; phylum Bacteroidota; class Bacteroidia; order CAIKAF01; family CAIKAF01; genus CAZRHR01. The sequence goes on from CAZRHR010000033.1 coordinate 13,169, forward strand.
CCATCAATTGCCACCAACCCAACAAACGTTGGAGGAAGTGAGCCGTTATCTTGCGCAAAAAAAAGCAGAAGACTTGGCGGAACGGTATAAAGAAATCAAGGAAAATGCAGAGTTTTCTTTGTACTCCCCCGTAACGGAGGAGCAAACCAAGGCACAATTTCAAAAAGCAATCCAATGGATCGTCGACATGGAAAAAATTCGGGGATGAGCCTTTTTTGGCTGCTTTTCATCGGGAGTTGGATGGGGTGTACAGCCCTTTTCGCGCAATCTGACCCGATGGAACAATTCAACAAAGGTGTAGATGCTTATGCCCAACAAAACCATGCGGAAGCGGCCATGATTTTTGAGCAATTGGCCCAAGACCATCCTTCTCCAGCCGTTTTTTACAATTTGGGCAATGCCTTGTATCGACTCGGGAAAAAGGGCGAGGCCGTGGCGGCTTATCATGCTGCTTTACGTTTGGCCCCAAACCATAAAGATGCCTTGTTTAATTTACAATTCTTGGGTGGTCAATCGGCAGCCAGTCTTTTTTACTATCAATGGGCCGGATGGTTTTCTCAAAAGGTTTGGGCTTTGGCGACCTTGGTTTTTCTTAGCATGGTATCCTTAGGCATCGTCTTATTATATCGCAGGCCATCTGCTCAAATGGCAAAAATCATCATGGCCGCCATGGGTATGTCGGTGATTCTCGCATTTTTCTGTTTTGGTGCCACCTGGATAAGGAGCTATTGGGAAAACCAAGTTTTAGGGGTGGTGATTGTTCCAGCGGCTGAATTGAAGGCCGAGCCTGTAGAGGTTTCACAAACTTTGGTTAAAGCGCAAGAAGGCGCCTCAGGGTATATTTTAGGAGAATCCGGTGACTGGTATTATTTCCAATTGGATGGTATGGAGCCAGGCTGGGTGCCCAAGGCCAACCTTAAAAATTCGGCCACTTGGAAATAGGACTTTTATCCGATACGCATGGATGGTTGCATCCACGATGGGCGCACCATTTTAAAGGTGTGGATGAAATTTGGCACGCCGGAGATCTTGGACAGGTCGCTTTGATTTCTCAGCTTGAGCAAATGGCGCCTGTTAGAGGTGTATACGGAAACATAGATGGTACTGAGGTGCGCAGGGTTTGGCCGCTTTGGCAAGACTTTACCCTCATGGGAAAGCGTATTTGGATGACCCACATTGCCGGCTATCCCGGAAAATACACAGCTGAAGTTCGTCAGCGGTTGCAAACCGCTTCACCCGATTTGTTAATCTGTGGCCATTCTCATATTGTCAAAGTGATGAGAGATCCCAAATTTGGCCATTTGCATATAAATCCGGGTGCTGCAGGGCATCATGGTTGGCACAAGGTCATGACTTTGGTTCGATTTTCACTGACCGAACAAGGCATTTCCGATTTTAAATTAATTGAGCTTGGGGAAAGAGGCCAAGCTTATAAACTTGACTAAATGGTATTGTTGGGATGAATAGGAATAATAACAAGTATTTTTTATATTAAATTAGGATAGGTTAGTAAGAAAAGAAGGTTATTTTTTAGATTACGCTCATTTTATCAACTAATTTAGACTTACAAATCATCCAAATGAAAGTTTATCTGAGTTTATTATTGTGTTTGGGATTCAACCTAATTCACGGCCAAAATCAGGGCGTAAGTATAAGCCCAAATGGCGCGGCACCGGATCCTTCGGCCATGCTGGATATTCAAAGTACCACAGGCGGTGTGCTCTTTCCCCGCATGACGGAAGCTCAAAGAAATGCCATTGCTGCGCCCCAGGAAGGACTTTTTGTATTTAATACCACGAGCAGGTGTTTTGAAGTGTTTAATCAAATGCCAGGTGTCTGGCAGCGTCTTTATTGTATTTGTGGTGCTCCACCAACTCCTGTTGTAAGTGCCGCAACTAATATCAATTACCAAGGTTTTACGGCCAATTGGCAAGCAAGCCCGGGTGCTACAGGATATTTTATTGATTTGGCCTACGATACCGCCTTTAACTCAATGGTTCCTGGGTATTTAAATTATTTTGCAGGAGCAAGTACCTCCTTGGTTGTAACAGGCGTGTTGTGCGATACCACCGTATATTATCGAGTGAGGGCATTTAACAATTGTGGTTCAGGGATGTCAAGTGGTAGAATGGCAGTCACCACGGGTGCATGTTCAGCCTGTATTAGATATGGAGTTTCCCATGATGATGAGGTTCGCGGGCTGGTTTCCAATCCAGATGGGTCTATTTTAATCGCCTCTTCTATGCGGCAGGCAATGACCAATGGTAACGATGGCTTTAATTTTGCTAAAATTTCATCCAACAATCAATTGGTATGGACCCGCAGTGTTGGTTTTAATACAGGACAGGCCTATTTATGGGGTGCCTGTGCTGCCCACGGTGGAGGAATTGTTGCGGTTGGAGCGGCTGCTACAACTACCTATAACAGCAGTAATCGTTTGCGGATTATGGTGGTGCACGTAGATGATAATGGGAATATTGTTTGGGTTCATGGCTATGGAGGAAACTCAACAACTATTGATGATATTGCTTACCAAATTGCACCCACCGCGGATGGTGGATATGTGATGGGTGGGTGGACTAGCCATTTTGGCGCATCTTCCAATGGGTTCTATGCGTTGAAAATTAGCGGTTCCGGTGCAGTTCAATGGGGACAATTATTCAGTACCTCCAATCAGGAATACGGGCGAGGCGTTGCCGTTGCGCCAGATGGTTCTGTGTACGTGACCGGTTACCGTTCAAGCAGTACGCATGGCAGTGAAGACTTTATGATTGTGAAATTTAATAGTTCTGGAAGTTTCCAGTGGGCCAGGGTTCAAGGTGGAAGCAACAGTGATATAGGTCGTCATGCGGCAGCGGATGCCCAAAATAATGTATATACCGTAGGGTACACGCGCTCTTTTGGAAATGGCGACCAAGCGATTTATCTGACCAAAACAGACCCTTCGGGTAATTTGTTATGGGCCAACCGATATGAGGCATTTCTATCATTATATGTTGAAAATGTGGTTTGGTCTCCCGCCAATGGCGGAGAATTATTGGTAATTGGTGAGGGTAGTATGGGTAGTTCGTTTTATCATATTCTTATTTTAAAGATTAACCCATCCAATGGTGCCATCATTCAAGCCGTGGTAGGAGGCAGTTCTGCAAGTGGAACGACAATCGTTCCTGTTCAGGGAGGTTCTGGCTATGTGGCAGGTGGATATACGGAATTTTTTACCTACGGTGGAAAAGATGGCTATATCATGAAGTTGGATGCAAATCTAAATGGTTGTTGCACTGCGAATGCCACGGTGACAACAATAGCCGCTGGAAATTCCACTTCACTCTCGGGCAGTATCTTTAGCGGTGGTACACAGTTTTCCGGTCATGTGACCAATACCAGAGGACAAATGCAAGTGGTTTGTCCATAAGAGGATGAGGTTACTTTACTATTGCCTTGCGCCCAAATTTTATGGACTTTTTACCCTATTTCCACTTAAAAGTTTTACGGTGGTAAGGACTAGGCCCAAAAGCTCTTAACGCTGCTCGATGTGCCTCCGTTGGATACCCTTTGTTCTGTCTCCAACCGTATTCTGGAAAGTCTGCATCCAACTTTTCCATAAGTTCATCGCGATGGGTTTTAGCCAAAATGGAGGCAGCTGCAATGTGGAGAAAGCGGCCGTCCCCCTTGATTTCGCATTGGTGAGGAATAAAACCAAAAGGAATAAAGCGGTTTCCATCTACCGCAATAAATTCAGGCACCTGTTGTAAGCCCTCCAGCGCTTTGTGCATGCCCAAAATAGACGCTTTTAGTATGTTTAAACGATCTATGTCCTCCGGCCAAACATGGGCGACCTGCCATGCAACCGATTCGTTTTCAATGACGGTTCTTAGCTTATTTCTAAGGATTTCTGTGACTTGTTTTGAATCGGTAAGGCCTTGTAAATGGAACCCTTCGGGTAAAATGACAGCCGCAGCTGTAACCGGGCCTGCGAGGCAACCGCGTCCCGCTTCGTCACAACCGGCTTCATGAAGGAAATTTGAAACTTTTGCCCGTAACACCTGAATCCTTACTTTTGACAAAACTACAACTCCTTTTGAAAAAGAAATTGTTTGCCCTTTTACCTGCCTTTTTAAAGCGTCAATTGAAAAGGGCTTATTACTACAAGAAGTTTTCTGAAGCCAAATGGGCTGAGGAACCGGAGCTGGCCTTTTTGAAGTCTATGGTTTCGCCGGGCCAGACGGTCTTGGATGTAGGGGCGAACTATGGACTTTATACACGGTTTTTGGCCGCGTTGGTGGGCAAAGATGGGCGTGTGGTGTCCCTGGAACCTGTTCCGGAAACCTATGACATCGTCGCATACAACGTAAAGAAATACGGACTAACCCAGGCCGAAGTCATGCCACTTGCGGCTTCGGACCGGGCAGGGCAAGCAGTGGTCTTTATTCCAACATGGGAAGATGGTTCCGACAATTTTTATGAGGCTAGTTTATCCGCTTCCCCTGCTTCTGCCCAAGGACGCAGTATTTCTATCCAAACGATAAAGCTAGATACGCTTTGTCAAGATTTTGAAAGGTTAGATTTTATAAAACTAGATGTAGAGGGCCATGAACCCGAGGCTCTGGCGGGCGCCAAGCAAATAATTCAGCGGTTTAGACCTTCTATGTTGGTAGAAATCAACGACAATTTTGAAAAAGGATCAACCGGAGATAAAGTCCTTACCTTTATGCAAGGGCTTCAATACCAGATGTATGTTTTGCAAAACGGAACACTTTGCCCTGCCCAAGGAAAAGGGGAGGGGGTAAACTACTGGTTTTTCCCCGCTGAAAAAAGGATGAGTTAATCGTTTACAGCCTTTTTCAAACTTTCATATACAAGTTGGGCGGTTTTTTCCCATTGGAACATTTGTACCCGACTTTTTCCTTTGGCGATTAGTGCTTGCCTGACTTCTTCGTGGGTCGCCATCTGTTCCATGACCCTTGCGATGTCGGCCACATCTGAGGCTTCAGCAAAAAGGGCAGCTTCACCGGCAATTTCCGGCATGGCAGACCCTTTTCCTGTAATCACTGGTGTTTCACATTGCATGGCTTCGATGATGGGAAGTCCAAAGCCTTCAAATAAGCTAACATACATTAAGGCTGTAGCGCCACTTAAAAGTGCATTGACCTCCGATCGTTCGGGTAACCTGCCCAAAAATCGAATAGATTTGGCATGGTTTAAGCCTTTTACCGCCTCAAAAAGAGGTTCACTTTCCCGATAACGGCTTCCGGCAATCACAAATTCATGGGGCAAGCCGGTTTGGGTTTTGAAAACATCAAAGGCTTTGACCATGTTTATCAGGTTCTTCCTTGGATAAAGGCCACCCACAAAAGCAAAATAAGGAGCGTTTAATGCATGTTTTTCCCGAAATGCTTCCTTGCTTTTCTCCGAAGCAGGGATTACATCGGCGCCAAGCCCATTATATACAGTGTCAATGCGCTCTACAGGCACATTGTAGGTGGTAACTATGTCTTGACGGGTGAAATTTGAAATGGCCACAATCCTTTTGGCCGTTTGGGCATATTTTGGGAAAAAGGTATGGTAAAACCACTTCTCTATCGGAGAAAATAGGCCTGGAAAATGCTCAAAATTTAAATCGTGGAAGACAGGAACTTGCGGGATATCCGCACCCAAGGCTAAATATCCATCAGGAGAAAAGAAAACATCGGCTTTATGTTTCTTCAAAACCCTTGGGAGCCTCAAGTGGAACCAAATATAGTACAAGAAAGGATGTCTGGCCGGTGGACCATAGACCAGCGGCGTTACATTGGGCCCATAAATACTGGACGCTGGGTAAGGCCGGTCAAACAAAAACAAAAATTCATCTTCCGGATGCTGTTGAACCAACCTGGAAATGACTTCATGTGCATACACCCCGAGGCCTTCCTTACGGGTATGGGTGAGCAATCTGGCATTTACAGCAATACGCATGGGGAGACAAAAATATTCAAGCAAAGAAATGCCGCGTCAAGATACAAAGCTTTCGCATGTTAAGGCTTTGTTACCTCTCATAACCCCTTGGAATTTCAACTTACCTTTGTGTTCATGGAAGAAAAAATACTGATTTTAGATTTTGGCTCACAGTATACTCAATTGATAGCCAGAAGACTCAGGGAAATGGGCGTGTATTGTGAAATTCATCCCTATCATTTTTTACCAGATTGGACCAACGCCATCAAAGGTGTGATTTTGTCCGGAAGTCCTGCTTCTGTAACTCAGCCCAATGCGCCGCTTCCATCCTTTTCTTTGTCAGAGGTACCTGTGCCGGTGTTAGGTATTTGCTACGGTGCCCAATGGATGGTTCATGCCCTTGGAGGAACATTGGTTTCAAATCATCACCGAGAATATGGCGCCGCGATGCTTCAACCGGCCCTTGCTCATCCGTTTTGGGGGGCGGAGGATTTAGCTCCCTCTCAAGTGTGGATGTCTCATGGAGATTCTGTGTTGGCTTTGCCAGAGGGTTTTGACGTTTTGGGTGCTACGTCAGATTTGCCGTTGGCAGCCTTTACCCATAGGGAAAAGCCTTGGATTGGCGTGCAGTTTCATCCGGAAGTTTTTCATACCACCCATGGGGCAAAATGGCTTGGACAATTTGTTCACCACATATGCGATATGCAGCCGACTTGGACACCCGAATCTTTCCAGTCCATGGTCGTGAAACAAATACAAATGCAGGTGGGGCAAGGGCATTTAGTCATGGCTATGTCCGGTGGAGTAGATTCAACCGTGGCGGCCGTTTTGATTCATGAAGCCATTGGGAATCAATTTCACGGCATTTTCGTGGACCATGGCCTTATGCGTTTAGGTGAAAAAGAGGAGGTCATGAACCTTTATCGTCAATTAGGCTTGCCAGTCACTTGTGTGGACGCTTCTGCTCTTTTCTTTTCCAGATTAGAAGGCGTAACGGATCCCGAGCAAAAAAGAAAAATCATTGGAGCCGCTTTTATCGATGTGTTTCAGAAAGAGGCCCAATACCAGCCCAACATTCAGTTTTTAGGTCAAGGCACCATTTATCCGGATGTGATTGAGTCGGTTTCCGTAAATGGACCTTCGGTGACCATAAAAAGTCATCATAATGTTGGAGGTCTTCCGGAGCATTTGCACCTCAAAGTAGTAGAGCCCCTTCGTTTATTATTTAAAGATGAGGTTCGGCGACTTGGCAAAGCCCTTGATATTCCTGAGCATTTTTTAGCACGTCATCCTTTTCCAGGTCCTGGATTGGCCATTAGGATTTTGGGTGAGGTGACAAAAGAAAAGGTGGATGCCTTGCAGCAGGCAGATGCCATTTTTATTCAACATTTAAAAGACTCAGGTTGGTATAACCAAGTATGGCAGGCAGGTGCCATGTTATTGCCAGTGAAATCGGTGGGTGTGATGGGAGATGCCCGAACCTACGCATTCACCTTGGCATTGCGTGCCGTAACCAGTACGGATGGCATGACGGCCGAGGCAGCGGAATTGCCCCATGCCTTGTTGGCAAAAATGAGCAATGACATCATCAATAAAGTACCCATGGTCAATCGGGTGGTGTATGACATAAGTTCTAAGCCACCAGCAACCATAGAATGGGAATAATTTTTGCTACCTTTCGGGCTCGAAATGAAAGGTAAATTCTTTACATATTATGTAGCTCTTTTAGGATGGGTATTGCTACAACCATCGTTGAGCAGTCAGGCCCCTGTAACCCGTGTGGTGAAAGGCCGTACCTTTTTAGTGCACAAGGTGGGACCTAAAGAGACCATGTATGGAATTAGCCGAAAGTATCAGGTTCCCGTAGATACACTTTATGCTTTGAATCCAGGCGCCACGCTGGTCATACGTCCGGACCAGGAAATTTTGATTCCTGCCCCCAAATCTGGAAATGTGCCAGTGTCCGCTTCCTCCCCAGAGGTGCCCAATGGTGCCACCCACGTGGTGACAGCCGGTGAAACCCTTTATGGTTTAGCTAGAAAATATAAAACGACAGAGTCTGAGCTTCGTCGTTTGAATCCGGCAGTAGGCGATTATCTGAAAGTAGGGGAGGTCCTGATTTTACCCAAGGCCGGGGATCAGACCCACGTTGTTCCTCCGGTGGTTTCACCCGAGCGTGACCGTCCAACAGCTCCTTCCACGACTCCCAAACCCACGGTTCAACCCACCGCCCCGCAAGCTACAAAACCCGTCCAGGAGCAAGTGGGCATAAAAGATTGTGGAGAAAACTTTGCGTGGGAAAGACCCATTCGAGTCGCATTACTCCTTCCTTTTCCTGAAGGAAATGAGGGAGAAATCAAATTGGCCACAGAGTTTTATGCGGGGTTTAAAATTGCCGCGGACGCCATTTCAGACCTTGGAGTGGCGGTTCATGTATCTGTTTGGAACACAGGTGGAAGTCAGGATGTATCACCGACCAAGCAGTTGATAAGGGAAGGTAAATTAGATCAGGCCGACTTGATTGTGGGTCCATTATATCCCACAGCGCTAAGTCAAGTATCTGTTTTTGCGCAAGAGAAAGGTATTCCTGTGGTTACGCCATTTTCACGAAGTGCTTCTTTGATGGATGCCGCAAAAGGTGTAATAAAATTGACGCCTTCAAGAGCGTGGGTGATTGAACGAACCATAAAGTACTTTCAGCGTACCTATCCACAGTCTCATTTTATTTTAGTGGATGGGCAAAGTAAAAAGGACAGCTTATTAGTGGCTCATTATAAAACCCAACTAGAACTTTTAGGGGTAGGAAAGTTTGTTAAAACAACACCTGGTGGTGTATCGGCTCAGTTAAAACAAGGGCAACGCAACATCATATTTTTCCCAACTACCAGGGAAATCGCTGCCAAAGACCTGATGATGAAGTTGAATGGTATGCGTAACTCACATACAATAACGCTCGTAGGAACGGAAGAATGGTTAGAGTTTAGTACGGTGGAGGTAGATTATTATGAACATTTGCAATTGCACTTACCTGTAGCTTATCAGTTTCATCCTGAAGATAGTACCCTTTTGGACTTTAGGAAAAAGTTTAGGGACCAATTTGGAGGAGAACCAGGTCTAGCTGCCCATAGAGGCTATGAAACAGGGATGTATTTTCTCTATCATTTAAAACAAACTGGTACTGCATTTCCCTTGTGCGCGCTTCATGGGCTTCCCGTGTTAGGCCCTAAGTTTTTTCAATTTGCGGGTAATAAAATGGATGGTTTTGAAAACCAATCTTGCCGCATGATGGTGTTTAGGGATTACCAATACCAGTTGGTGATTTTCTGACAATGACCTCATTTTGTGAAAACTTTGGATAAAAATTAATCATTATTACACATAGTTTTGTAATAATAGCCTATATTTGCGTATATCAGGATGGTTTATTTATTACGTTTATGGGATATTCATACGGCTCGAAATTATTGCGGAAAGGCGCTGAACTACTAGCATTTATTGCAGTTTTCAGCTTGTCTTCCGACATTGTATTCGGACAAAACCAAGGGAATTTGGTTCAGGTAAACAACTGTCCCAACCTCGACTTATCCATGGGTAACTTTACCAACTGGGTAGGAAGAACGGGGACTTGTTGTCCAATCAATCTTCCGACGGTTGGAATTGTAAATGGTCGGCATACCATCATGTCTCCCGGTAATGACCCCATCGTTCCAGCTCTTTCTTTAGTTCCTCCAGGGTACACACGTTCAGCTCGTTTGGGAAATTCAAGCACAGGAGCGCAAGGAGAAGGTTTGAGATATACGTATAACGTGGCTACCATCTCTGCATTATTTGAATATGTTTTTGCTGTGGTGTTACAGGATCCCGGACACTCAGCAGCCCAGCAGCCTCGTTTCGAATTGCAAGTACTTAATCAAAACAACCAACCCATTCCTTGTACTTTTTATCAAGTCACTGCTGCCGGTAACATTCCCGGTTTCCAAACCTCCGGAAGTGTTCGTTGGAGAAACTGGACCAAAGTGGGTGTTGATTTAACAGGTTACATCGGACAAAACGTGACCATTGAGGCTAGAACAGGCGACTGTTCGTTGAGTGGTCACTACGGGTATGGTTATATCACCGGTTCTTGTTCACCCCTTGTGATTACGGTGGCTTATTGCATTGGTGACTCTGTGGCTACCCTCATCGCTCCCAACGGTTTCTCCTCCTATCAATGGCGTGTACAAGGAAATCCTACCGTTATTTCAAATCAACAATCCCATATTATCAACAATCCCGCCAATGGTATCGTTTACGAGTGTGTAGTAACCTCTGTGATGGGTTGTTCTGCCACGCTTTCTGCGGTGGTTAATCCTGTTATTCCATTCCCCGGCTTCACTTACACCACGGGATGCGGGAATACAGTAAACTTTACTGACACCACTTTTGTACAGAATGGTATTGCGGCTACTTGGTTCTGGGACTTTGGCGATGGTAATACCTCCACCCAACAAAACCCTACACACGTTTATGCAGCACCCGGTACTTATAATGTGAAGTTGAAAGCCGGAACTACCGTTGGATGTCCCGACTCTGTTATTGTTCCTGTGGTTGTGGATGCAGATCCTGTGGCTCAGTTTGCGCCTCCTACCCAATGTGGTCTTACCGGTACTTTTACTGACCAGAGTTTTGTTCCCAATGGACAAGGTAACATTACAGCTTGGCAGTGGAACTTCGGAGATGGTAACACCTCCAATCAACAAAGTCCTACACATACCTACGCCCAATCTGGTCAGTACAACGTTTCTTTGACGGTTACTTCTTCCAATGGTTGTACCAATACGTTCAACGTTCCCTTGGCCACAAATGCCTATCCAACGGCCAACTTTACCGGAACTACTGAATGTCATTTGGATTCTACGGCTTTTACAGACCAGTCTGTGGTGCAATTGACCAACGTGTCTAACTGGCTTTGGTTCTTTGGTGATGGAAACACTTCTACCCAACAAAACCCGAACCACGTGTATCAAGCACCGGGTACCTATAATGTAACTTTAATAGCGGGAACTGCTGCGAACTGCACAGATACTATCACCCAGCAAATTACGGTGAATCCCAATCCACAACCTGCATTTAACAGCACACAGGTGTGTATTGGCTTGCCAACCACTTTCACTAACCTTTCCAATATTTCTTCCGGAACCGTTACAGGTTACAACTGGGATTTTGGAAACCCTGCCGTGCCTGCCAGCAACCAAGACAATCCTTCCGTTCAGTACCCAACTTTTGGTACTTTTAACGTGACCCTTACGGCTACAAGTAATTTAAATTGTATCGCATCCGTTACCCAACCCGTAAACATCTGGCCAAAACCTGAAGTGAGTTTCAATGCTGGTCCTTTGGCGGGTTGTGCACCTATTGTACCTCAGTTTAATAATACTACCACCATTCCTTCCGGACAAGTGGTAAGTTGGCTGTGGAATTTTGGAGATGGTGGATTTTCTACCATCATGAGTCCTAACCATACCTATCCCAATATGGCGGGTACATATTCCGTATCGCTGTTGGCTGTGAGTGACAGAGGATGTGATAGCACCATCACTATTCCAAACTACATCACAGTGTATCCTCAGCCTGATGCCGAATTTGCTTACACTCCACCTTTCCCAACCATCCTTAAGACCAGAATTCAATTTGTGAATCAGTCTTTGCAAGGTGAAAATTATGCATGGGAATTTGGTGAAGGCAGTACCTCTACCGCAGTGAATCCTATTTTCACTTATCCCATGGATACAGGCACCTATTACGTGACTTTGGTAGCCTATAACAGTTTTGGTTGTGCAGACACTGTGGTCCATCCATTGCGTATTGGTCCTGACTATACCCTGTTTATTCCTAATACATTTACCCCCAACGCAGACGGGTTTAATGACCATTTCAAAGTACACGGAATGGGAATTGTAGAAGTGGTGATGGACATTTTTGATCGCTGGGGTGATAAGATTGCTACCTATGAGAACCTTGAGCCCATGCAAAAAGGTTGGGATGGTACCAAAGACCGTGAACCTGTAAAGCAAGACGTGTACGTTTATAAGATTAAAGCCCGCGATATCTTTGGAGAATGGCACGAATATCAAGGGAATGTAAACCTTGTGCGCTAAGCAAATTATAAATTCTTTTAACCCCTCTTTTTGAGGGGTTTTTTATTGAACCTTATGTACGTTTTACTTTTACTTATTGGGCTTCATGTGGCCATGTCTATCCTTGGTTTTTCCCGACCTGCCATTTTCCAACGGTTGGTTTTCAGAATAAACGCTTTGGTGGTGCACCGGCAGTGGGAACGACTCATTACCTCAGGTTTTTTGCATGTAGATGTACCCCATTTGTTTTTTAATATGTTTAGCCTGTACCTTTTTGGTGAGGTTTTTCTAGCCTCCCATTCGGTTTACGCCTTTCTTTTGATTTATTTCTCCAGCCTGATTTTTGGTAATGTATTGTCTTTTTTGCTGCATAAAAAACATCCTTTTTATCAAGCGGCGGGTGCTTCCGGAGGCGTAAGCGGTTTGGTATTTTCCACCATCCTCTTACATCCCCAAATGGAATTGGCGTTTATTTTTCTGCCCTTTTTCTTTCCCGGTTGGGTGTTTGCTTTAGGTTTTTTGTTGTATACCTTTTATGGATTGGTGCGGGGAAAAGACCGTATTGGACACGATGCGCACCTAGGAGGTGCTATGGCAGGCAGTCTTTTTACTTTGGTACTTTTTCCCGAGCAAGTCCTCAGGCAGCCTTGGTTTTTAGGACTTGCTTTAGGTTTACCGTTGATTTTTTTAGCTGTTCAGCATGTTTGGAAAAAGTGGTCTCAAAGGGCCCATTCCGCCTAAAGTTACGTTTTCATGCCATAAGGTCCTTATTCCTCATTTCACCTTTGAATATCACCATCAATGGTCCAACAGCTTTTCCCTCGCCTCACAAGTAAAAATCCTTGGTGAGTTCAGCGTACCTATGACTTCTCGTTTTTTTATCTTTTTCGTATAAAAACAAGGAGTCTTCTTTTACCCCCGCTTTCGCTTGCCGGCTCCATACCGCCAATACCCTGATAGGCTGGTCTTCCTCCGTGGATTTTACCCATAACCGTTTTTCCACATGAAAATTATGTGGGCGAAAAGCTGTTTCCCACATGGGAAATACATGTATCGGCATCACCAGCGCCATGGTGCCCTCTTCTTTTACCATGTGTGCCCAAAGCCGAGTCCATTGCTCAGGCAAATCCATTGTGGCATGTCGGGCCGCCACTTTCACTTGGTTGGGGTTGGGTGTATGGTTTAAAAAATAAGGTGGATTGCAAATGATGCCATCTACCTTCTCCTCATAAGTGAGCTGTTCCATGCCCTGTGTAAAGAGTTCGATTTCCGTATCGAAGGGTAGTTTTTCAAAATTTTCCTTTGCGACCATGGCTGCGGTAAGGTCCTGTTCTACTGCGAGTATTTTTCCTGCGCCCCGTTGGGCCAGCATGCAAGCCAAAACTCCCGTCCCTGTTCCTACATCCAAATAACATCCACTGTGCTTCACAGGCGCCCAACTGCCAAGTAAAACGGCATCCGTTCCCACTTTAAACGGCGCCGAGTCTTGGTGAATTGAAAATTGTTTGAAATGAAATGGCGCAGACATGTCCAAAGATACATGGAAAGTGTTTTCCAAGTGCCGAGACGTTTTCTTGTAAAAGTGGTAAATGGATTTCAGGACCACCGTTTGGAGCTGGGAGAAGGGTTGGGTATTGGGCCAAATCTTTGGCCGTTTAGGGTAAATATATTTCTTTTGTAGTATAAGCAAAGCTCATGTCTGACATCGTTGTAACCGAAGCACTTTCTCCTGCGGATCGTAAAGCATTTATCATGCTTCCATGGGACATCTACGCGAAAGACCCCATTTGGGTGGCTCCGTTGATCGATAGTTACAAGAAAGTGTTTGATCCTAAAGTGAGTCCTTTTTTCAAACACGGCTCCATGCGCCTTTTTATTGCCAGGAAAAATGGAAAAGTGGTGGGACGCGTAGCCGCCATAGAAAACAAGCTGCACAATGAGGTTTGGAAGGATAAAACCGGATTTTTTGGTTTTTTTGAATGCATTCAAGACCAAGCTGTGGCCAATGCCTTGTTAGCGAAAGCGGCCGAGGTACTAAAATCTGCGGGTTTCGAGGCCATGCGTGGTCCCGCTTCACCCTCTTCTAATGAAGATTATGGCGTACAGGTAGATGGATTTGAACATCAGCATGTGATTTTATCTACTTACAATGCCCCGTATTATTTTGATTTGTATAAAAATTACGGCCTAGCGCCCATCAAAGACCTGTATGCTTTCAGGTTCGATGGCCGTAAAATTCTGGAAAAGAACCAGGAACGGATTGAACGGCTGGAGGCCGCCCTTACGCAGCGGATGAATTTTGAGTTGGTGGATTTAGATATGAAGCAGTTTGAAGCGGCCGTAAAGCAATTCAAATCTATTTTTAACCAAGCGTGGACCACCCAATCCAATCATGGCTGGGTTCCCTTAACCGATGAGGAATTTGATTTTATTACCAGCGATTTAAAGCAAATTACAGATCCCCGTTTGGTCATGTTTGCCAAGGTCGATGGAAAAGTGGTGGGTGGCTGTATTTGTTTGCCGGATTATAACGAGATATTTAGGAGTTGGAAAGGGCGTATTTTTCCATTCAATTGGATAGATATGTTCACCAAGAAAAAGTCCATTCGTTGTGTGCGGATTGTAATTTTAGGTGTTTTGCCTGAGTACCAAAAGCGTGGTTTGGATGCCATTATGTATAAGGAAATCACCAAGCGCGGTTTGGAAAGAGGGGCCACGTGGGCGGAAGCCAGTTATATTGTGGAAGACAACGAGCCCATGAAACGTCCATTATTGAACATTGGCGGGGAGATTTACAAGACCTACAAGGTCATGGAGCAATCCTTGGTTTGATGGGGCTGAAGAGCACTGCTTTTTTGATGCGGTTGTCTTTTTAATGGGAAAAGGAATTTTTGCTTGAAGGAAGGATAGGGTAGGGCACGCTTATCCATGTCTGTCCATAGCTTGGTTGTCCTTATGGTCTGAACAATGCGAAATGAATTGAATTTCTTTAGTTATTCGGCCAAGATTTTCTGCTGATTGCCAATCATTTATTGCTTAATGACCTTGTAAACAAAACTTCCCTTTTCCGTTTTTACCCGTATGATATACGTTCCATTCGAGTAATTGCTGACATCAATCAGACGTTCAGTTGTTTGTTGTATTAATCTCCCTTGAAAGTCGTACACCTTAATATCCTGAATGGTCTGATGGGGTAAATCAATCTGCACAATTCCTTCGGTGGGATTAGGGAAAAGTGTCATTTGTTCCGCAGGAATATCTTGCTCATGGATGCCAATAGGATTACTGAGTAGGGTGGAAAGTAACTGAATAGAGACTTGATACGCTTGGGCTGGAAATTGGTTAATAAGTACGCAGATGATGATTCCAGTAGCGGGGTCGTACATCATGGAAGAATTATACCCACCCC